>NZ_JAQCWA010000007.1:0-84059 GCF_027684505.1 Butyricicoccus sp. AF18-9LB | reverse complement strand
TTAATCCGCGCACGGCGCGGGAACAAGGTTTAGTGGCCTACGGGCAAACCTTGGTGTCTATCCTTTTGGACCACCCAGCTGGACCAGCTGCACCGATTCGATTCAGCCGAACCGCCCATAAGGATGCAAAGGAGCCATCACAGCTCCTTTCGACCCTCCAGTGCACGGGTCAGCGTCACCTCATCAACAAACTCCAGATGCCCGCCAACCGGAATACCATACGCCAGCCGCGTAATCTTGATGCCGAACGGCTGCAGCAGCCGCGAAATGTACATCGCCGTGGCTTCGCCCTCGGTGTCCGGATTGGTGGCGAGGATAACCTCCTCGGTCTCCTCCTCCGCCACGCGCTTGACCAGCTCGCGGATACGGATGTCGTCCGGTCCGACGTGCCCCATCGGAGACAGCGTGCCGTGCAGCACATGATACAGACCCTTGTACTCCTTCGTGCGCTCGAACGCGATTACGTCGCGCGGCTCTGCCACCACGCAGATCACCTTCTGGTTGCGCGTCTTGTCCGAACAGATCGGACAGATCTCGCTGTCCGTCAGATTCTGACAGCGCTTGCAGGTGAACGTCTTGGCTTTTGCTTCACGGATGGCATCCGCAAACCGCTCGGCATCCTCTTTCGGCAGGTCGAGCACATGAAACGCCAGCCGCTGTGCGGTCTTCTGGCCAATGCCCGGAAGCTTTGCAAACTCCTCGATCAGCCGTTCGACCGGCGGTGCAAAAAGCTCCATTACAGCAGACCGCCCAGACCGCCGCCAATGCCGCCCGTAATCGCGGACATCTGGCTCTGCGACTTGTCGGAAGCCGCCTTGAGCGCCTCGTTGACCGCTGCAACGACCAGATCCTGCAGCATGTCGATGTCGTCCGGATCAACAACGTCCGGCTTGATCTCAATGCTCTTAAGCGTGGAAGTGCCGGTTACAGTCGCGGTAACCATGCCACCGCCTGCCGTGCCGGTGGATTCCATCTGCGCGATCTCCTCCTGCGCCTTGAGCATGCTCTCCTGCATCTTCTGTGCCTGCTTCATCATCGCCTGCATGTTCATGCCGCCGCCGAAGCCGCCGAAACCCTTACCCTTTGCCATAATAAATGTCCTCCTTAAAGCTGTTTCACTTGAATATCCATTGATTTAGCGCGGTCGATCAGTTCATCGACTGCGATATTTTTTTTTACACCAAGCTCCTCGCCCGCTTCGCGCACCTTGACCTTGATGGGTGCGCCGTTCAGCTTAGCCGCCTGCTCCCGGATGACCGAAATGGTCGGCTCCTTTGCCGCGAGAATGGCCGTCATTTTGTCCTCGCAGAGAATGACGAGCGCGTTGTCCTCGAGCACGCCTTTCGCGCTCAGCTTGATATTGGTGTGTGCGCCGATGTTGATCTTGCCGGTCAGCGCTTCGAGCAGCGGCTGCCACTGGCTCCACAGCATCACTTCCTGCTTAGGCGTGTCTGCAGTCCCGTCTTCCTCTCGCGCCCAGTCAGGCGCATCCTCGTCACCCGGAAGCGGCGGTGCATCATCGTCACACGGCGGAGGCGGCACATCGCCTGCCTGCTGCGCTGCTGCTGCGGGCATCATCTGTACCGGAACACCGTTCTTCAGCTTTTCCTCGAGCGCTTCTACGCGCCCGCCGAGCGTGTCATAGCTGTCAGCCCCCAGACTGCACAGCCGCACCGCGCACAGCTCAGCCTCAACGCGGCGATTGGCTGCCGTGCGCATGTGGTCGAGCGAATCGCTGATAATGCGGCTCCACGCGATGAGCGTGGACGACGCCAGACCGTCGCACAGCGCCTGCAGCGTCTTTACGCTGTACGCGGGAGAAATGAGTGCGGAAACGTCGGTCTTGCTGGTCTTGACCAGCAGTGCATCGCGGATCAGGCCAAGCATCTGGTCGTACACCGAGGCCAGATCACGGCCTGCGTTGTAATATTCGTCCAGCAGGCCGACTGCCGCCGCCAGATCACCGGTTTTCAGGTGCTCGGCCAGGCGAATGCCATCGTCCTGACCCATGACGCCGAGCGCCGCCGTGACCGTTTTCTCGTCCACCGCACCGGCTGCCGCCGCACGGTCGAGCATGGAAAGCGCGTCTCGCATGGCGCCGTCCGCCAGCCGGGCGATCAGGCGTGCCGCACCTTCGGTCAGCTCAATGCCCTCACCTGCCGCAACATCCAGCAGCCGGCGGGCAATATCCTCCGCACCGATCCGGCGGAAATCGAACCGCTGACAGCGCGACAGAATGGTCGCAGGTACCTTGTGCAGCTCGGTGGTAGCCAGAATGAACAGAACGTGCTCCGGCGGCTCCTCGAGTGTTTTGAGCAGCGCATTGAACGCACCGATGGACAGCATGTGTACCTCGTCGATGATGAACACGCGCTTGCGGACCTGTGCAGGCGTGTAGCGCGTCTCATCGCGCAGGTCGCGGATGTTGTCCACGCCGTTGTTGGACGCCGCATCAATCTCGGTCACGTCCAGCACCGAGCCGTCCAGAATGCCGCGGCACGCCGCACACTCGTTGCACGGATCGCCGTTCACCGGATGCTCGCAGTTGACTGCGCGCGCGAGGATCTTCGCACAGGTGGTCTTGCCGGTGCCGCGCGTGCCTGTAAACAGATATGCATGGCTCAAACGTCCGGACTGCAGCTGCGCGCGCAGCGTGTCCGTAATATGCTGCTGCCCGATCACATCCGCAAACGTCTGCGGCCGCCATTTGCGGTATAAAGCCTGATACATTACGAAAATCCTCCCCTCAATAAAATAAAGAGGCGGGCGTAAGCCCGCCTCAAAGCGTCCTCTCGCGGACTTTGTCCGCCATTCAATACCGGTTTGCTTGCAAACCGTACCCGCATGACAGGATTTTGTTTCAAAAATCCGAGCCATCGACCTCCGCCGCTTCACGGCGGCATTCAATCGAATCTTACGGCCGTGCCGTAAGATTCATAAAAACCCGCGACATGTGCGTGGGTTTTTATACAAGACGGAGCAAAAGTTTCGACCATCGGAAGGAACTTTTGTCCCGCCGGGATTTGTCCGAGCCGCAGGCTCGGCATATCCCCTTCGATCGAAAGCGTGGTTTCGATCGAGAATCGTTCAGCGCCCCACAAGACCGCACACAGGTAATTCGAATACACACACCCGGCTGCCTTTCCGCATTTCGGGCTCAGAATCGGCAGATCTGCGGCACACGATGGTTTCTGCTTAATGCTGCTCGGTTCCCCGCCTGACATGGTTCACAGTCCTCCGTTGCGCAGTACCGGTCCCTCATCGCCCTGTGAGTGGCTGCCTCGCCGCATGCGTGCTCCTTGTTACCCGCATAGTCCCCGCTGAAGCGGATTGCGGGTTCAAGGCACCGCTAACGCCCCGACTTGTGCGGCCTTGTGCGGCGCTGAACGATTTTCAGTTTTCAGTTTGTGCCGAACAATTCGGCTTTATGCTTCCGGATCCTCCGAGCTGTCGCCGCTGTCTCCGCTGTCGCCGCCGGAATCGCCGCTGTCGCCCGAATCGTCTCCGCTGTCACCGCCGTCGCCGCTGTCGTCACCGGAATCGCCGCTGTCGCCGCTGTCATACGATCCGCCGTCACCGGAATCCTCATTGCCGGTGTTGGTATCCGAAGAGCTGCTGTCCGAATTGCTGTCATCTTCTTCATCGTCGTAGTAATAATTATCTACGCCCATGCTCTCGAAATCATACTTGTTTTCGATATTCTGATGACTGCAGGTCTCGGTCGGAACCTTGCCCTTCCAGAATCGGCCGGTTGCAGCACGTCCCGCAGCGCGGCACGCGCCGGATGCCAGCAGACCGGTATCCATACAGTAGGTGACTTCCTCGAAATCCTGCGGATGCGAGTCAAATACCAGACCGGAATCACCTGCATGCACCTTCTGCATAACAGCCAGCCAGATATTCGCCGCATTGCGACCGTACAGGCCGTCCAGACGGTAGTTATGCTCGTAGCCTACCCATACCGCACCGGAATACTTCGGCGTGATGCCGCAGAACCAGATATCGGTATTGGAGGTGGTCGTACCGGTCTTGCCGCCGGTTTCTACACCGTCAAGCTGAATGCCGTAGGCGGTACCGTGTGCGGTAACGTTCTGCAGACAGTCGAGCATATAATAATCCGTGCGGACATTGGTAAAGCCCTTATCCGTGTTGGGTGTATTCTCCATTACGGTGTTGCCTTCGCTGTCCGTCACCTTGGTGTAGGTGCGGGTACCGCCGCAAACGCCATCATTGATGAAGGTCGAGAAACCGCCCGCCATCTCACGAACGGTAACACCGTCCGTCAGTGCGCCAAGCGCCAGCGGTGCAAGATCGATATCCGACTGCACGGTACCGTCCTCGTTGGTGCGGCTGTCTACCAGCTTAAAGCCAAGCTGCTGGGTCAAAAAGTTAAACGATACCTGCGGTGTCAGCGTTTTGAGAAGCTGTGCAGAGACCGTATTGAGCGAACGGGTCATGCCCTCCTTAATGGTCAGCTGACGGCCGGTCGGATATTTGCCGTCGTTCATCGGCCACGGATTGCCCTCTTCATCCTCCATGAGCGCACGATCATAAATCGTGCTGTCCGGCGTGACGATGCCGTTATCCATCGCCGGTCCGTAAGCCGAGAGCGGCTTGAGCGAAGAACCCGGCTGACGGCGTGCGTCAGACGCATAGGAGAAACCGCGGCTGCTGGTCTTTTCACCGCGGCCGCCGGCAATACCAACGATATTGCCCTGCTTGTCCGTGATGACCATGGCGCTCTGCGGAATTTCACCGTACTTTTCGGTGTTCGGGAAATTATCTGCGTTAGCCCAGACCTCATCAAGTGCATTCTGCACCTTGGTGTCGATGGTCGCATAGATGTTCAGGCCGCCGGAGTAAACCATGTTCTCCGCAACCAGACGGGAATATCCCTTTTCGGTCATCAGGTCGTTGATCACGTCCTTGATAACTTCATCGGTGAAGTAGCTGTAGGTGGACTTGATCTCCTGCTGATACTCCTCGTAGGGGCGGTAGTTAAGCTCCTCTGCTACGGCAGCCTCGTACTCCTCCTGCGAGATCATCTTCTGATCGAGCATCTGTGCAAGGATGGTCTCCTGACGCTTCTTTACCTTTTCGGGATGGTTATAAACGTCGTAAATCGACGGGTTGTTGGTAAGACCTGCCAGCACGGCGGATTCTGCCAGATCCAGCTGCGATACATCCTTGTCAAAGTACTGCATCGCCGCAGTCTGCACACCGTAGCTGTTGTAGCCCAGATAGATCGTGTTCAGGTACATGACCAGAATACGGTCCTTGTCGTCAATCTCTTTCTCGAGTGCAAACGCGCGGAAAATCTCGTTTACCTTGCGCTTTACCGAGTAATCGTTATCAGCCGTGATGTTTTTGATCAGCTGCTGCGTTATCGTGGAGCCGCCGTACTGCGTGCCGCCGAGCAGCCAGCCCTTGACCGCACCGATCGTGCGCACCCAGTCTACACCGTGGTGCTTGTAAAAGCGCTCGTCCTCGATTGCAACGACTGCGTTCTTGAGGGTATCCGGAATCTTGTCGCTGTCCACCCATTCACGGTTTTCCTTGCCCTTGATGGTTTCGTACAGCTTGTATTCATCGGAATCCGATTCCTTAGCATAAATGAATGAATTCAGATTCAGACCCAGTCCCTTGCTGATCTCCACCGCAGTTTCCTTCGCGGACGGATTGATATAGATGTGCACATACATCGCAAACGCAATGCCGCAGAAGCAGCCGCACAGCACGCCGATCAATACCAGTGTAATCAGTATGCGGGAGAACAGATGTCCGATTCCCGTTCCTTTTTGATTGCCAGTTGCCAATTTGTTTTCCTCCTTGCCCCACGATATGCACCGCAGGGTCCTGTCGGGTAAGACGAAGAACACGTCCTATTTGTTCCCGCACACGGTCTTGTTTTTTTGAAACACCGTGTATTGTTGGCAATACCGTAAAATTCATCGGTATTACCGTCTTATAAGGCTAAATGAATTGTACAATAGCTGCCTGTGCCGATTTTCTTCCGGCAGCTTACTGCCGAGGTAATAGGCACTCTGATAGCATTATACCACAGGACTTTGCAAATTCCAAACATTTTTTACGCTGCTTTTAGAATAGACCGTATTTTTGTGGGAATACTCAAAGCAAGTCCCACTGAGTGAAGGAGTTTTGACTATGATGCAGGGTTTTTATCTGCTTGCTATGCAGCAGGCGCGGCGGCGCACACAGCTCGCCGCGCTGGCATGTCTTGCAGCAATGATCAGTCTGGTTCTGGCCGGACGTGCGCTTCTGGCTTCGCCGGCCGTTCCGGCGAGCGCATCGATTACCTATACGGTGCAGAGCGCAAACGACCGGCTTGTCATCCGGCAGAGCGACGGCTCGGTCCTGCGCACAGGCATCGACACGCGCACGCTGCCATCCGCCGAGCAGCAAGCGCTTGCGGACGGCATTACACTCGATAATGCAGAGGAGCTGGCGCGGCTGCTGGAAAATTACAGCTCGTAAAACACCGTCTCCTTTTCCATCGCCATACAGTGTATGCCACAGGCGGAAAAAGTTTTCATGCGAGTTTTGCGCGGATAAGGCTTTACTTTTTCCGCTTTTTGTATTATGCTTTAAGTAACGATAAACACCGACAGGTAGGATCGGAAAGGAGAACCAAATATGCTTGACGGAACGAGAAAATTCAGTCTGGTAGACGAGTCCAACAAGGAGATGAAGCGCACGCTTACCACTGTGTATGACGCGCTCAAGGAGAAAGGCTACAACCCGATCAACCAGATCGTCGGCTATCTTCTCTCTGAGGACCCGACTTACATAACCAACCACAACAATGCCCGCAGCCTGATCTGCAAGATCGACCGCGACGAACTCATGCAGGAGCTGGTTCAGTTCTATCTGGATAACTGAGTTTTTGCAGAATAACCGTATACCTTATTTGCGAAAAAAAATAACCGTTACCTTTGGCGAGGACGGTTATTTTTTATTTTGCAAAACATTTCCGTTCTCTGCGGCTTGACTTTTACCGCAGATTTGCTATACTTATAGATAGAAAAGGGCAATCCGGCAGAAGACGGTTGACCTGGGTTCAATTATTTTGTTGAAAAAATAACCGTTACCTTTGGCCGAGGACGGTTATTTTTTTATGGTTTTAACGATTTCAAGCAGAATGATCAATGTAATAATCTGCAGAATCTGATCCACAATACCACCTCCCTTCAGGGAGTATGGTCAACCGTCTTCAACATCTTTTGCCGGATTACCCGTATTTTTATTGTAACCTATAATTTTCACCTTGTAAAGCCAAAGAGGTATATATGAACGGTTTTCTCCCTATTTCCAAACAAGATATGACCGACCGCGGATGGTATTACTGCGATTTTCTGATCGTCACCGGCGATGCGTACGTCGATCATCCGTCGTTCGGCACGGCGATCATTTCACGCGTGCTGGAGGATGCAGGCTACAAGGTCGCTATCCTCAGCCAGCCGGATTTCCACGATGAGCACGATTTTCTCGAAATGGGCCGTCCGCGCTATGCGGTGCTCATCAACGGCGGCAACATCGACTCGATGGTCGCGCACTACACCTCGGCGAAAAAGCGCCGTTCGGACGATGCGTACACGCCGGGCGGTGTGGGCGGCAAGCGGCCGGACCGTGCGGTAACCGTCTATTCCATGCTTGCGCGGCGCGCCTTCCCGGAAACGCCGGTCTATCTCGGCGGCATTGAAGCCAGTCTGCGCCGATTTGCACACTATGATTACTGGGCTGACCGTGTTATGCCGTCCATTCTGGAATCCACCGGCGCGGATGGCGTGATGTTCGGCATGAGCGAGCACTCGGTCGTTGAGCTGGCAAACAACCTCAAGCACGGCAAAAAGGGCGCAGACGCGTGCAAGGGAGTCCGCGGCACGGCCTATATGGTGCATGATACGGACGATCTGGAGTATGATGCGGTCGAATGTCCCTCGTACGAGGATGTCTGCGCCAGCAAGCCGGACTACGCCCGTTCGGTCAAAATCCAGTACGACGAACAGGATGCCGTGCGCGGCAAGGCGATTCTCCAGCGGCACGGCAAGCGCATCCTTGTGCAGAACCCGCCCGCAAAGCCGCTGACCACGGAGGAGATGGACCATGTTTACGCGCTGCCGTACATGCGTAACTATCATCCGTCGTATGAGGCGCTCGGCGGCGTACCTGCCATTCAGGAGGTGCAGTTCTCCATCATCCACAACCGCGGCTGCTTCGGCGCGTGCAACTTCTGCGCGCTCGCGTTCCATCAGGGACGGTACATTCAGGTACGCAGCCACGAGAGCGTGATCGAAGAAGCGAAAAAGATCACGCAGATGCCCGGATTTAAGGGATACATCCACGATGTCGGCGGCCCGACCGCGAATTTTCGCTTTCCGGCCTGCAAAAAACAGGAGAAATTCGGCTGCTGCAAGGACAAGCGCTGCCTGTTCCCCACCACCTGTCAGAACATCGAGGCCGACCACACGGATTACCTCGAACTGCTGCGTGAGCTGCGCCACATCGAGGGTGTCAAGAAGGTGTTCGTCCGCTCCGGTCTGCGCTACGACTACATGATGGCCGAGAAGAACGATGCGTTCTTCCGCGAACTGGTCGAGCACCACATCTCCGGTCAGCTGAAGGTCGCGCCGGAGCACATGAGCGACAACGCCCTGTACTATATGGGCAAGCCGTCCTTCAAGGTGTACGAGCAGTTCCGCGAGCGGTATGCCCGCATCAACGAAAAGCTGGGCCGCAAGCAGTATCTTGTGCCCTATCTGATGAGCTCGCATCCGGGTGCAACGCTTGATGACGCCATCATGCTCGCGCAGTACCTCAACCGCGTCGGCTACATGCCCGAGCAGGTGCAGGATTTTTATCCCACGCCGGGTACGCTGTCCACCGCGATGTACTACACCGAGATTGATCCGCGCACCATGAAGCCGGTTTTCGTGGCAAAAACGCCCGAGGACAAGGCCATGCAGCGTGCGCTGCTGCAGTGGCGCCGACCGGACAAGCGCCCGATCGTCATTGCCGCGCTCAAAAAGGCGCACCGTGAGGATCTCATCGGCTTTGGCAGGGAATGTCTCATTCGTCCGGGCAGAGGCAGCGACCAGCGCATGCCGGGCAGCAAGCAGCACAGCGTCAGCCGCCACGGCGTGTCCAACGGCGGCAGACAGCAGAATAACGACCGCCGTCATTCTGCGCCTAATAACGGCAAGCACAGTACACCGAACGGCAAACGTCCGGCTTCGCGTCCGGCTCAGAGCAAGCCGAATCAGGGTAAAAAAACCGGCTGGGCAAAACCGAAAAAGAAAAAATAATTTTATACGGAACTTTTTACGCCGTCTTTCGTCTATACTATCAGAGTTACGAAAGGCGGTGTTTTTTATGACAAAACGTACTTTAGCAATGCTTCTTGCACTTCTGGCGCTGCTGCTGACCGGCTGCGGCAATGCCGAGCCGAAAACCACGGAAGCAGAAATCGGCAGCCAGAGCACGGATGACGCAGCTGCCCTGCCGGATACCACCGAGCAGAAACCGGTCGCAGATGCACCCATGATGGTGATGGTGGATAACACGCTGTATCAGTCTACCGGTGAGGTCAGCACGGTCGATGGCCGCTGCGGCAACATGGACGGCGAGATCACCTCGCAGACGGCGAACGGCACGGACGCGCCCACCGAGAACGGCCAGTCCAACTTCGGCACGGGCTACGGCTATCAACGCATAGACGACCATATCGAGGTGCTGATTGATAACCAGTGGATCGTGTTCAAGCCTATCACCGACTCGGATGTATAAAAACTTTTGTTTGAAGCCTTATTTTATTTGACAACAACCCGGTCGTGCTTTATAATAAACAGTGAACAAAGGAGTTCGTCCCGCGAAGGCGGGTCGGACTCCTGTTTTTATTTTTAGGATAAGGAGGGCTATTTGCCCCATGGACGAAATTGATCTGAAGCTCTTGCGGCTGCTGCAGAAGAATGCCCGCACCCCCATCAAGGCCCTTGCAGGTGAGGTTCGCCTTTCCTCCCCTGCGGTTTCCGCGCGTATTGAGCGGCTGGAAAAACAGGGTGTTATTCGTGCGTATACGCTCGATCTGGACCCGCTGCAGCTTGGCCATCACATTCTCGCGTACATTCATCTGGATATGCAGCCCACCCAGAAAGAGGAATTTTATCCATTCATTGCTGCGTGCTCGAATGTGCTCGAGTGCAACTGCGTGACCGGCAACTACTCCATGCTGATCAAGGTGTCGTTCGCCTCGACGCAGGAGCTGGACGGCTTTATCGGACGTCTGCAGAAATTCGGCAAGACCGAAACACAGATCGTGTTTTCCTCGCCGGTGCCGCCGAGAGCCATTGTGGTATGAGAAAAAGCCTGCGTGTGCAGGCTTATTTCTTTTATCCACAGGGTGGGGGTAGGTTTGAGTATTCCATTAGGTATAGCCGGTAAACGGCGGGATGGGGTCATCCCGCCGTTTCTCTCCGGTTTGCACCAATGAACACCAACGGCACACGTTCCGCAGGGGCGCACTAATGTGTGCGCCCTAATCTGACCGATCGCCCACCACGGAAAAGGGCGGACACACCGGTCCGCCCCTACGATAGCCTGTACAGGTTGATTAAACCCACAAATCAAAATTTACTGCAGCTTTTCCGCCGCGAGATCTGCCAGTTTCGCATACTCTGCAAGGCTCAGCCGTTCACCGCGAACGCGGGCATCCAGACCGGCTGCTTCTACGAGTGCGGTGATCTCCTCCTTGCTCATCGACGAGCCGAGCACCGGACCGAGCGCGTTCACGAGCGTCTTACGGCGCATATTGAACGCTGCGCGCACAAGGGCGAAAAACAGCTTCTCGTCCTTAGTCTCAACCGCCGGCTTGTCGAGCGGCACGAGCTTGAGCACCGCCGAATCCACCTTGGGCTTGGGCACAAAGCAGTCCGCCGGAACATCAAACAGGATTTCCGCCTTGGCGTGGTACTGCACATAAATCGAGAACGCCGAGTACGCCGCCGTGCCCGGCTCTGCGCAGATGCGCTGCGCGACCTCCTTCTGTACCATGACCGTCACCTGCTCGAACTCGCCGCTCTCGAGCAGCGCCGTAATCGCCGGTGTGGTGATGTAATACGGCAGATTGGCGCACGCGATCGCCTTTCCGTCACCGAATTTCTCCCTGCAGAGCGCGGCAAGGTCGGTTTCGAGCACATCGCCGTGCACGACCTCGAAGTTATCGTAATCCGCGAGCGTCTCTGCCAGAACCGGCATGAGCGCACGGTCCAGCTCGACCGCTACGACCTTATCCGCACGCCGGCACAGCTCCGCCGACAGGCAGCCCATGCCCGGGCCGAC
Organism: Butyricicoccus sp. AF18-9LB; assembly: GCF_027684505.1. NCBI lineage: Bacteria > Bacillati > Bacillota > Clostridia > Eubacteriales > Butyricicoccaceae > Butyricicoccus > Butyricicoccus sp. AF18-9LB. Next base: position 72,704 of record NZ_JAQCWA010000007.1, on the reverse strand, counting down.
CTCAACCGCGTTTCCGCACTCGGCAACACCGCTCATCTCCGCGATGCGGCGCGGCACGCTTTCGTCCGTCAGAAAGTTCTGTCCGAGCGATTTGGAAAAATGGAAGCCATGACGGCCCAGAACCGCTCGAATTGTCTCAATATCACATAAATTCATTTATTTTCTCCCTGTGGCTCAAAAAAGCCGGCGGCATATGCCGCCGGCTCTTTTATGTATTTTGCACGCAGTGCATTTTTAATCGGATTTTATTTATAAAATCCATAAAAACCGGGAGCATGTATCACGGTTTTTATACAAGTGAGGAAATCAGTGTGCTGCATAGCGACGCGCTGATTTTCTCTTTGGATATGTCCGAACATTGTTCGGCATATTCTACTCGTTGAAAAGCGTGCTTTTCAACGAATTATTCCTCGCCCTCGATCAGACCGTAACCGCCTGCCGCACGCTTGTAAACAACGGCGTGGATATTGTCGTTGTCGGCGTTGCGGAAGAAGTAGAACTGGTGGTCAAGCAGGTTCATCTGCAAGATAGCCTCGTCCACGCTCATCGGCTTTACGTCGAAGCGCTTGCGGCGTACTACATCGAAATCCTCCTCGGTCAGTGCAGCCTTCTGCTCTGCCATCTTGTCGAATGCACCCTCACGCAGGCGCTTCTCCAGACGGGTCTTATGCTTGCGGATCTGGCGCTCGATACTGCTGATGGCACCGTCTACGGAAGCATACATATCAGTCGTCGTTTCCTCGGCGCGGACAACCAGACCAACCTGACGCACCGTGATCTCGACCGTCTGCTTGCCGCGCAGCTCGCTGAATGTAAGCGTGGTATCCGAATCCTGCTGGAAGTAGCGATCCAGCTTTTCTACCTTACGCAGTGCGTACTGGCGCAGCTCGTCCTCGATCTTGATTTTTCTTTCGACGATAGTGAACTTCATAAAATCATCTCCTAACAGGCGTAAACCGCCTTTGATGGCTTTATCCGCGGCCGCCGTGGTGTGACGGAAACGGTATTGGGTTTTTGCTATCTTCAGTATAGCACAACCTATGCAACTTGTCCAACAATTTTTCAGAAGTTCACAATTTGTTCAGCACATTCCCCAAGATGTTTTACAATCTCTTGTCAAGGTTGCTTACAGCTCGCCCTCTGCGTGACGGGTAACATGGCAGGAAATATTAACCACGCACGGCAGACCGGCGATATGCGTGCCGAACGGCTCAATGGCGCAGGCAAGAGCGGTAACCGTGCCGCCGAGTCCCTGCGGGCCGACACCGGATGCGTTGACCTTATCGAGAATCTGCTGCTCCATCTCGGCGTACAGCGGATCGGCGTTGTGCTGATCGACCGGACGCAGCAGCGCACGCTTGGCGAGATATGCCGCCTTATCGCTCGTGCCGCCCAGACCGACGCCGATAACGATCGGCGGGCACGGGTTGGAACCCGCATGGATGCACGCATCCGCGATAAAATCCACAATCTGCGCCTTGGTAGCGGCAGGCGTGAACATCTTCATCTGGGTCATATTCTCCGAGCCGAAGCCCTTCGGTGCAACCGTGATCTTCACCTTGTCACCCGGAACGACCGAGGTGTACAGGATACACGGCGTGTTGTCGTTGGTGTTTTCGCGGCGCAGCGGATCACCGACCACCGACAGGCGCAGATAGCCGTCAATGTAGCCGCGGCGAACACCCTCGGTGACTGCATCCTCGAACGAGCCGCCGGTCAGATGCACGTCCTGACCGATCTCCGCGAACACGATCGCCATGCCCGTATCCTGACAGACCGGCACGTTGTTCTCGCGTGCAAGGTCGCAGTTGGCGATCATTTCACCGAAGATGGTCTTGCCGAGCGGAGACTCCTCCGCGTTCTGACCATCCACGAACGCCTGCCGCAGATCTGCGGGCAGATAGTAGTTGGCATCAATGCACAGCTGACGCACCAGCTTGGTTACTTCCGAAACCTCAATCGTCCTCATTTTGTCCTCCTATATTCCGGTGCGCCGTTTACAAAAACAGCCTGCACCTGAGTTGCGATATCCAACGGGTCCCCGCTCCACAGCACACAGTCTGCATCCAGACCGGTTTTCAGGCTGCCGATTCTGTCCTGCATGCCCGCAATTTTCGCGGGTACCGAAGTGACAGCGCGTAGCGCATCCGTTTTATCCATACCCGCGCGCACCGCCAGCATAAGCGCCATCGGCAGCAGCCGCAGCGGAATTTCCGGGTGATCGACCGTAATGGCGGTTTCGATTCCGGCCTTGCACAGCAGTCCGGGCGCGGCATCCGACAGGTTGCGGATCTCCGGCTTGGAACGGTCGGTCATGTACGGACCGCTGACCACCGGAACGTGCTCCTCGGCCAGCAGGTCGGCCACAAGATGCGCCTCCGTGCCGTGAATGATAACCGCCCGCAGACCGAACTCCTTCGCAATACGCAGCGCGGTGAAAATGTCATCCGCACGGTGCGCGTGAAAATGTGCCTCAGCCTTGCCCCAGAGAAGCGGCTGCAGCGCTTCCATCTTGATGTCGAAATCCGGCTCGTCCTGGTCCGGGTCATTCTCCGCACGCGCCTTGCGCGAGAAATACTCCTTCGCCTTGTACAGCTCCTCGCGGATGATGCCCGCGGTTGCCATGCGCGTGACCGGCGTTTCGTCCTTGTCGTGATAGACCGACTTCGGGTTCTCACCCAGCGCGAACTTGATCGCAAGCGGCGCCTTAAGAATCATGTCGTCCACACGGCGGCCTGCCGTCTTGAGCAACGCAATCTGTCCGCCGATGGGGTTTGCGCTGCCCGGGCTGACTGCGGCAGCCGTCACACCGGCCTCAAGTGCCTCGCGGAAGCTGCGGTCAAACGGATTGACGCCGTCCAGTGCACGCAGATGCGGCGTCGCCGGATCGGTATCCTCGTTGCCGTCCGCGCCCTCAAAGCCGAGGCCGTCCTCGTACAGACCGATGTGCGAATGAATGTCAATCAGGCCGGGTGTCAGCACGCCGCCCTCGCCGTCAATGACGCTTTCGCAGTCCGGCGCTTCGCCCTCGCCCATCGAGGCAATTCTGCCGTTTTCAAGCAGAATCCAGCCAAAAAAGCGGGAATCACGCTCATCCATCGTCCAAATATTGATATTTTTGATCAGTGTTTGATTCATGGAAAACCTCTTCCAAAAACTGTTGACAAGTGTGGTAATTTATGGTATATTTATCATGGCGGTTGGGAAAGCCGCCATGCACCGTTCATATCTTTATCCCCACAATCCTACTTTTGGCGCTCTTTCGCAAGGAAGAGCGCGTTTTTTTGCATAAAAGCAGGATTTCATTGCTTTTTCAGCACAAGCTATGCCGGGCAGGCAAACTCCCGCTGAATCTCAGCGAAAAACGCACCGCCCGTCAGGGGCGAACACGCTTACGCAGTTCATGCGCACCGGACAGCCAGTGCCGAAAAGCCCTGCCGACGCTTCGTGCACCGGCATATAAAAGCAAAACCGAGGTTTCCCTCGGTTTTCTTCTTTATCTGCGGCGGCGCGAACCGTTCTTTCGATCGGTTGCGTGGCGCACATCGGCCTGACGGCTTTCGCTGTCCGACATAAACGCCTTCAGCTTATCCTCAAAGCTCATCGTGGACGGGTCCTTCGGTGCCTGCTGCACACGTCCGCGCGGTGCGGACGAACGCTGGAAACGCGGCTGACGCGGCGCAAAGCCGCCCTCACGGCGCTCCTGTCTCGGCTGACGCGGCTCCTGCGGCTGCGCCTTCTTGATCGACAGATTGATACGGCCTGCCTGATCAATATTGATGATCTTTACCTTGACCTGCTGGCCCTCCTGCAGGAAATCCTTGATGTCATTTACGAAAGTCGAAGCGACCTCCGAAATATGCACCATACCCGACTTGCCTTCGGGCAGCGCAACGAATGCACCAAACTTGGTGATGCCGGTTACCTTGCCCTCTACGATTGCTCCCACTGCCAAATCCATATAAGCTGTTTTGCCTCCGTTATTATTTCCCTTTTACCGGCTGGACGTATCTACAAAAATACGCTCGCCCGGTTCCGCATAGCCCAGTTCTGTCCGCGCCATCTCTCCGATATCCTCCTCGGAAATGCCGCTTTGCATTTCCTGCCGGAGCGTCTCGTTCGCCTTCTGATATTCCTCCACCCGCAACGTCAGAGACGCGAGTTCATCCCGCTTGCTCTTGATCTGCGTGCGCAGGTTTACCACATTGACGACCGCGTAAAGCAGAAACACCACTACCGCTGCCCTGATAAGGATCATCCGCGTGCGCCTTGTCATCTGCTCACCTCATATCGTTTGCTTGCGCGTCAGACTGATACAGGTTTTATTTTATACCTTTTCTGCGAAAAAGAAAAGAGTCTTTTTTAAATTTTTTCGTCAAAAACCGAATTTTTACCGAACTGCACCGCTGTTTTACCACCGTTTGACAGTGCACCCGCAGGCCGTATACGGCGCGTCTCAGCTTCGCAAGCACCTGCAGGAGCCTCATAAGCACTTCCAGCATGGTTTCACTCAGTGCTGCAAGGTACAATTCCACGCCGCCTGCCGCCGTTAAGAGCACAAAGCCGCGCGGCTGACCGGCGGCCGCGATCAGCCCGAACTCGAATAAGGCCGCCAGCACGATCGCCCAGAACAGCGTATCGAGCAGCGCCACCCCTGCCCATCCGCACCGGAAATGCAGACGCAGTGCCCGCAGTATGTCATACACCGCCCCGATCCCGACACCGAGCAGCAGGCTTTGCAGCACGAGCGTGACCTGCTGGCTGTTCGTAAACACCGGCATGGCCGCTCACCCGCCGAATATCCGCCGGAACAGGCTGTCGCGCGGCTGCACGCTGTCGTCGTACTCAAGCAGGCCGATCTCACCCTGAATGATCAGCTCTCCGGCCTCCAGCTGCAGCCGCTCTACATGCAGTCCCTGACCGCGCACGACCAGCATGCCCCGCACGGTTTCGAGCAGCACCTGTTCCTCATCAAAGCTGTGCACATCGGTCACACCGGAAATGGTCAGCTTCTCTCTCCCCTCCAGAATGACACTGTGCGGCATTTCACGGCTTCGTTCCTCCTGTGCCATATAACTCCCCTCCTGACTGCAAAAAAGTATCCCGCTCTGCAATATATGCGAGAGCGGGATACGTTATGTTCGGTTTACAGTTCTTTATACAGCGCGGACGCATCTGCTTTGAGCGTATGCTCCGCGATATTCAGCACTTCCACCTTCATCGTGCGCTGACCGAATGCGATCTCGATCACGTCGCCGATCTTCACCTGATATGAAGCCTTGGCCGGCTTGCCGTTGACCGTGATGCGCGCTGCATCGCATGCATCATTCGCCACCGTGCGGCGCTTGATCAGGCGGGATACCTTCAAATACTTGTCTAATCTCACTTGTTTCCGTCTACCTTATCCTTCAAAACTTTGCCCGGCTTGAACGCCGGCATGGTCGCCGCTGCAATATTGATCTCCTCGCCGGTACGCGGATTGTGTCCCGTGCGTGCTGCGCGCTCCTTGGTCTCAAACGTGCCGAAGCCGCTGATCTGCAGCCTGTCACCGGCTGCCATGATATCCGCAATGGCGGTAAACACGGTGTCGATCGTCTTTTCGGTGTCCTTCTTGGAAAAGCCGGTCTTTTCTGCGACCAGCGTCACCAGTTCGCTTTTCTTCATGGTTTTGCTCCTTATGCGTGTTCCTCGTGCTTTGCGCTGTCCCACAGTGCATCCAGTTCGGAAAGGGACAGGTCAGCCAGCTTTTTGCCTGCGGCAGTCGCCTGACGCTCCATCTCCGCAAAGCGGCTGACAAACTTGTTGCAGGTCTTTTCGGCGGCAGCCTCCGGATCGATCTTCAGGTGACGTGCCACGTTGACGGACGCGAACAGCAGGTCGCCAAGCTCCTCCTCCGGATCGCCGTCGCCGTCGATGGCACGGCGGACCTCGTCAAGCTCCTCCTGCACCTTGTCAAGTGCATCCTTCACGTTATCCCAGTCAAAGCCGACCTTTGCCGCCTTCTTCTGCAGCTTTTCTGCACGGATCAGACTCGGCAGGCTCTTTGCTACGCTTTCAAGCGCCTGCGTATCGGTCTCCTGATGCTTCTCCTTGCGCTTGAGGTCATCCCAGTTCCTGAGGACCTCCTCGGACGAGGCGACCTCGACATTGCCGAAGATATGCGGGTGACGGAAGATCAGCTTTTTACAGATGCCGTCCGCCACATCGTCGATGTCGAATGTGCCCTTTTCCTTCTCCATCTGGGTGTGAAATACCACCTGCAGCAGAACATCGCCAAGCTCTTCCTTCATATGCTCGGTGTCCTCGTCGTCAATGGCTTCGCAGACCTCGTAGGTCTCCTCGATGAAGTTGCGGCGGATAGAATGATGATCCTGCTCACGGTCCCACATGCAGCCGTCCGGCGCACGCAGGATTTCCATAATGCGGAGCAGATCATCGAACTTGTAACAATCCTTTATTTCAAAATCAACCATTTTTGCACTTCCTGATTACTTTAGATGTAAAATATCTGCGATTTTCTCGCCCTTGGGCAGCAGCAGAACATCATCCCGCTCGACTGCACCGAGCGCGAGCAGCAGAACGGCATACACGACAACCGCCACGCCGATGCACGCGAGCGTGATCAGCTTGTCAGGCATGGTTCCGGGCGCCGCGTTCAACGCACCGTTCAGTACGCGCTGCACAATGAAAATCGCCGCACCCATGCCGATGGTGGCCGCCAGCGGACGGCAGACCGTTTTTCCGATCGGCGGCAGCGAGCCCGTCAAACGCCTGATGTGGAACAGGTTGATGACCGCGATCAGCCAGTAGCAGAGCGCCGTACTGATGGGCGCACCCATGATATTCAGCGCCGGATTGCCGATGAGAAAATAGTCACCTAGCATTTTGACAACCGCGCCCGCAAACATCGAGACAAGCGGCAGGTCAATACGGCCGAACGCCTGCAGCGTCGAGTTGGTGACAGCCACAAGTGCCGCCGCCGGTACGGCAAAGCCGAGCAGACCCATCAGCACACCGCCAAGCTCCGTGCCCTGCGAGTACAGCATGCGCAGGATCGGTCCGGCGAGCATGATGAAGCCCGCGCCGGCCGGCAGGGTGATGATAACCGTCATACGCAGCGTGGTACCCAGTGTTTTGGAAACCTTGGCATGGTTGCCCGCTGCGCGTGCGCTTGCGATAGTCGGTAGCACGCTGACCGCCAGTGCGGTGATGAGCGTCTGCGGCAGGTTGAAGAAGTTGATGGCCTGACCGGTGTAAATGCCGTAGGTAGACATTGCTTCTCTTGCCGTCATGCCGACCGCCGGACTTTGCAGACGCGTGGAAATCAGCGCCACGTCGATCAGGTCGGTCAGGCTCATAACCGCTGAGCTGATCGTGATCGGGATGGACAGACTGAGCAGCGTTTTCGCCAGCTGGCCCGCCGGACGCACGCTGTCGTCCAGCGTGTGCACCGCCGAGCTGCTGCGATGCGTGATCGCACCTTGAATGAGCATGTAAACAGCGGCAGCCACCTCGCCGATGGTAACGCCGAGGACGGTCATTGCCGCGACTGCCTGATCGGAAAAGTTATGCTGAACCGCGTAATACGCCAGCCCAAGACCGATAAACAGCTTGCCGAGTGACTCGATCACCTGCGAAACCGCCGTCGGCACCATGTTCGAGCGGCCCTGATAATAGCCGCGGAACACCGCCAGAACAGCAACCATCAGCACACTCGGTGCGATGGCCATAACCGCCAGCCGGGAATCCGCGCTCTTGATCCAGGATGCAAACGTGCCCGCGCCGAGGAACAGCACGACCGCGCAGATCGCGCCGAGCGGAATGAAAATGCTTCCCGCCACACGGACGGTGCGCCGCACCTCATGTTCTCTGCCGCGGGCTGTGGCCTCTGCGACCATTTTCGCCAGCGCCGCCGGAACACCGACGGTCGAGATCATCAGCATCGCCGTGTACACGCGGTACGCCGCGCTGAACATGCCGAACGCAGGCGAATCCTTGCCGCCGATCATGTTGAGCAGCGGTATCTGGAAGAATGCGCCAATCACCTTGACCAGCAGACTGGCCAGCATCAAAATGAACGCACCCTGAATGAAATTCTGTTTTTTACGCTGCAAACGCCGTACGCCCCTTCCTTTGATCAGAATGGGCATAGCTGCCCTTGCCCGATATTACAATATGATGCATCAAACCGTATTATGTTACAGCTCTGCACCGCAGGACGAGCAATATGCGTCATCCTTGCCGCACGGTTTGCCGCAGTGCGGGCACGCCGTTACCGAGCGCATTTCCGCCAGCTTGTCGCGCAGCGCGGCCAGCTTTTCCTGCTTAGCATCGACCTGCGCCATCTTTTCGTCCATTTCCTCGTTGGTGACCTCTGCACCGCGGTGCAGATCGTACACCAGCTTGCCGATTTCCTTGTACAGTGCTTCGCACTCGGTGTTCAGATCGAAAATCTGCAGGTTGATGCGGGTCGCCAGTGCAAGGTCGTTCGCCTTTTTACCGGCTACGCCTGCCGCATGACGGGAGACCTTGCCGGTCTTATCCGCCATGTCCTTTACCTTATCGAGAAACGCCTGCATTTTCATATCCATAGCTTGTCGCTCCTTCCGACGGAATGTCTCCGTTTCCGGTCTCATGGTAATATTGCGTAATGGAACAAGGGCGATTTGCGGGAAAATTTCCGCAAAACGCCGCAGTTTCAATTATGTGGTATTGCCATTATACTTCATACCCTGCCAAAAAGCAATAATCCGGACACTTTTCAGCCGATAAACTCATGCAGAACCGAATCCTCCGGCATATACGGCTTGTAGTCGATCGGCGAAACCTTATCCAGAATCGCGCTGAGCGGTGCAAGGTCGGCCTGCTCGAGCATTTTTTCCTCGACCTGCAGCTTTTCGCTCAGGTACTGCATGAGGATGTTGGTCTCATACGGCAGATAGGTGTCCACCGTAAGATCAGCCTGCCCGCGGTACGGCGAAATATACAGTCTCTCGCCTCTCCGCACCGAGTTCCACTGCTTTAAGGTGTACTCCACCGGCGAGCTGCGGAACAGGCTGTCGCGCATGGCGCGGCGCAGAAAGCGCAGCATGTGCGGCTCAACGCGGACGTTGCGGTCCGTAAACAGCACACTCGCCACCGAAAGATAGACGCTTGTCGCATGCTTCTCCAGATCGCCCATGATGACCGGATTGAACGCGTGAATGCCCTCGATCATCACAATTTCGTCCTTATGCAGCTGCACCGGACGGTCGTTGCGATGCGAGGTACGCGTTTCAAAGTCGAAGCGCGGCACCATGATTTCCTCGCCTGCCACCAGACGCGTCAGGTGGTCGCGGAGCAGATCCAGATCCATGCACTCCGGACTTTCGAGGTCATTGACGCCGTTTTCCTCGTCAAACGGAATGTCGTAGGTGCCCGAGGTACGGTAATAGTCGTCCATCGAGATCATGTGCGCGTGAATGCCCGCCAGCTCGAGAATGCGGCCCAGACGGTCGTTCGTGGTGGTCTTGCCCGATGAGGACGGGCCGTTGAGCAGCACGACCGGCTTGCGCTTGCAGTTCGCGGCGATCTGGTCAGCCACCAGATGCAGCTGACGATGATAATGATCCTCGCAGTCGTTCACAAAGGCTTCCGCGTCGCATTCGGCACGGTGATTGATGTATTTCAGTGTGTATTCTGCCATAGCCAGTCCCTTCTTACGGAATTACTCACTCATTTCCCTATCCTGATCATTTCTTGGGGAACAGCAGCTTTTTCTTGCCGTTGGCCAATCTGTCCGCCGCCTGAATGTACTCAAGCGGATATTTGGGATTGTTCGCGCGCTCAATCCAGCCGGTCTCGCGCACGACACGCTTGGAAACACCGCCTGCACCGAGCGACAGAATGGTCTGCAGCTCCTCCATCATGCTCACGTTGTAGAAGCATTCGGTGCCCGGCTTGCACCAGCCGACGTTCTCGAAGCCGCCTGCCATAAATTTCTGCCGGTAGAGATAATACGGGCCGTAGCCTGCGTTCTGCAGTGCATGCGCGGCACCGTCCAGCATTTGAGAAACGGTCTCGCGCTGTGCAGCGGCAGCCGCCTTATCGGTCAGATCAGCGCCGCGCTTGATGGCGAGCGTATGCACCGTGATATTCTCCGGCGAAAGATGCAGCAAAGTATCCACAGTCTGTGCAAAAGTCTCGGCGGTGTCGCCGGTCAGACCCGCGATGAGGTCCATGTTGATCTCGTCAAAACCCGCCTGCCGTGCCTCGTCAAACGCGCGGAGCACGTCTGCCGAGCCGTGTTTTCTGCCGATTGCGGCCAGAACGGCGTCATTCATGCTCTGCGGGTTGATGCTTACGCGGCCAACGCCCGCGCTTTTGAGCACGCGCAGCTTTTCCGGTGTGATGGTATCCGGACGGCCCGCTTCTACAGTATATTCGCGCAAATGTGAAAAATCAAAGTGATTTTCGAGCGCCGACAGCAGCCGTGCCAGCTGATGTTCGTCCAGCGTGGTCGGTGTGCCGCCGCCGATGTAGACGCTCTGCACCTGCTTGCCCGCTGCGCGGACGAGCGCGGCTGTCTCCTCGATCTCGCGGCAGAGCGTGTCCAGATACGGCTCGATGAGTTTACCCGACTGCGCTGTGGTTGCCGATACGAACGAGCAGTAATAGCACCTCGACGGACAGAACGGAATACCGACGTACAGCGAAATATCGTTCTCACCGATGGTCTTGTCCATCTCCATCGCGGTTGCGGCCGCGCGGATGGTCAGCGCCGTGCGCTCGGGCGAAACGTGAAAGTGCTCGCGCAGCTCGATCGCCGCCTCGCCGCGCGTCATGCCGCGCTCGATCATGCCGCGCGCCAGCTTGGCCGGACGAACGCCGGTCAGGCTGCCCCAGACCGGGGCCTGCGGCAGAAACGGCACGGCCGCGTCGTACACGGTCGTTTTCACCAGTTCGGTGATGGTGCGCTTGTAGTCCAGCGTTGCCAGTCCGGCGACGGACGCGTGCTTTTCCGCCTCGTGCGTTACACCGTCCATGCAGACGATCGCACGCGCGGCGGCTTCGCCGTTCTCCTCAGTCAAAATGCTGCGGCAGTACGGCTCGGTAAGCTGCTCGACCGAATCTGCCCTGCTCAGCGTTTCAGTCGGCAGCAGATGAAACAGCATTTCCTCTACCGCGTGTTTCAGTTCGTGATTTTCCAGTGTATAGATCATTTTCCCATCGCCTGCAGCATATATGGATTGTATGCGCGTTCCTCGTTCAGCGTAGAAATGCCCTCATGGCCGGGGAATACCTTGTAATCGCCGTCAAGGTCATGCAGACGCTTCAAAGAGCGCAGCATGGCAGAGAAATCGCCGCCCTCAAGGTCGCAGCGGCCGCACTCGTGACGGAACAGCGTATCGCCGGTGAACAGGCAGTCACCGATCCTGATGACGGACGAGCCGGGCGTGTGACCGGGCGTTGCCATGTAGGTCGCGGTCATACCGCCGAACGTCACCTCGGTGCCCTCATTCGCCAGAATATCCGGCGTATCCTGCACATAATTGCGCGCCAGCCCGCGGAACTGACCCATGTTGTCGCGGCTCAGCAGCCAGGTGTCCTTCTCCGGCACAACATACTGTGCGCCGGTCGCTTCGAGCACCTCGTGCGCCGCCAAAATGTGGTCAAAATGCGCGTGCGTCAGCAGCACATATCTGACATTCAGCTGTTCCTCGTTTACCGCATGCAGGATCGACTTGGCGTTGTCGCCCGGATCGATCACCGCGGCTTTGCGGGTTGCTTCGTCATATACAATGTAACAATTCGTGCGGACCATGCCCACACAAAGCTGCAACAATTTCATAGTAATATCCTTTCAGGAAATCAGTGGTTAGGAATTGCGGTGGGCAGCTTCGCTGCCATTTTAATCATCGCGTTGTGCGCGATACCTCAATTACTCATCACCAATTATTTCCGCATATCTTTGGTGTCCATCCATAAGGTGACCGGTCCGTCATTGAGCAGGTCAACCTTCATATCCGCGCCGAACTCGCCGGTCTCGACCGGCAGGCCGCTCTCGCGGCAGCGCGCGATGAATGCTTCATACAGCGGGATGGCGGTCTCCGGACGGGCAGCGCTCGTGAAGCTCGGGCGGTTGCCCTTGCGGCAGTCACCGTAGAGCGTGAACTGCGACACGATGAGCAGACCGCCGCCGACATCCGCGAGTGAGCGGTTCATTTTGTCGTTTTCGTCCGTGAATACACGCATTTTAACTGTTTTATCGGCCAGATAAACCGCATCGTCCACGGTATCACCGTCTGTGATGCCGAGCAGGACAAGGAAGCCCTGTCCGATCTGTCCGTGAATCCTGCCGTCGATCGTCACCGACGCGTGGGAGACGCGCTGAACCAGTGCCCGCATTATTTTTCCTCTTTTCGTAGTAAGTTTTGAATTTAATCTGTTGATTTTTTTGATTTGGAATGGGTGCCAAACCTTGGCTGGGGTTCCAAAAGGGTAGACACCAATGGTTTCTACCCTCTTGGGACTCCCGTTTCCTTTTTGGGATACCCTGAGTGCAGATGGTAGACTTCGCAAGCAGGAAAGGAACGGCAGAGGATTTTTTCTTCCGCATGGTATCCACTTATTCGCATTTCGGATACCGTACTGCTACATCCAATTGGGGTCTACGCTGGGTGCGGCATAGCAGTGCCGCGCAACTCCTTTGATGATACCAGTTAGATACATCGTGGGGCTCGATGACCCATCGAGCCTTTGTAAACCTTCTACACCAGCCAATGCCTCCCCTTTTAGGGGAGCCTGAAACGCGCAGGCACAAGCGCTTTCCGCGTCTCATTTTCCATTCTCAATCATCAATTATCAATTCGTATCAACCGTTCGGGTGACATCCACGACGCCCTTGATGGAACGCAGGCGGCTGATCATATTATCCAGCTGATGGACGCTCGTGACGTCAACCATGGCGTTGATAACGCCGTAGCCGTCGTTGAGGTCGCGTGCGGAAATCTCATGCACATTGATCTTACTCGATGCAAACGCCAGCGTAACATCGCTCAGCACGCCGATACGGTTGCGCGTGGAAATCTGCAGACCTGTAGAGAACTTATTGACATGACCGGCATTGGCCGCCATATCCTCATCCCACCAGGCACGGACCCAGCGGTCGGGTTCTTCCTCGATATGGACATTCACGCAGTCGCGGCGATGGATGGAAACACCGTAGCCGCGGGTGACAAAGCCGACGATCTCGTCGCCCGGAATCGGCGTACAGCAGCGGGCAAACTTGACCAGACAGTTATCAATGCCTTCGACAACAACGCCGTCGCTGGATTTATTCTGGCGGCGCTGCTGCTGCTCATTCTGCGGATGTGCGGCACGCTCTGCCTGCTCGCGCTGGCGGCGCAGCTTGCCGACATCGTCCTTAACCTTATTGATGACCTTGGTCAGCATAATGCCGCCGTAGCCGATGGCCGCGTACAGCTCATCGACCGTGTTGAACGAGAACTTGTTGAGCGTGTTCTTCTGCACCTCTTCGTTCTCATAGAAGCCGTTATACAGCAGGTTGGCACGCAGCTCGCGGTCGAGATCCTCCTTGCCGTTGACGATATTTTCCTCGCGGCATTCCTTCTTGAACCACTGCTTGATCTTGTTGCGCGCCTCGGTGGTCTTGACGATCTTCACCCAGTCACGGCTCGGACCGTGCGCCTCCTTGGAGGTCAGGATCTCGACAATATCGCCGTTTTTCAGCTGGCTGTCGATCGGTGCGATACGGCCGTTCAGCTTGCAGCCGGTCATGCGGTTGCCGACTGCCGAGTGAATCGCATACGCAAGGTCGATCGGCGTTGCACCTGCCGGCATGTTGACCACATCGCCCTTGGGCGTAAAGACGAATACCTCGTCCGCGAACAGGTCAACCTTGATGTTTTTGATAAAGTCCTCGGCCTCGGTGTCCTGCTGGGCTTCAAGCAGCTGGCGAATCCACGCGAACGCTTCCTCGTTGCCCTTCTTATCCAGACCCTGCTTGTACTTCCAGTGCGCCGCAACACCGTATTCCGCCATTTTATGCATCTCTACGGTACGAATCTGCACCTCAAACGGGATGCCCGCTCGGCCGATGACCGTCGTATGCAGCGACTGATAGCCGTTCGGCTTCGGCGTGGAGATATAGTCCTTGAAGCGGCCCGGAATCGGCTTGTACAGGTCGTGGACATAGCCGAGCACGTTGTAGCAGTCCGCCACGGTATCGACAATGACGCGCACGGCGCAGATATCATAGATCTCGTTGATGGTCTTGTGCTGGGCATACATTTTGCGGTAGATCGAGTAAATATGCTTGACGCGGGCCGAAATTGCGTTGTGGATGTTCGCTTCCTTCAGCTTGGTGCTGATGCGGTCCTGAATGCCCTGCAGGAATTCCTCGTGCTGCTCGCTCTGAGCCTTTAAGCCTTCCACAATCTCGTTGTAGCCGATGGGGTCGAGAACCTTCAGAGACAGATCCTCCAGCTCCCACTTGATGCGGCTCATGCCGAGACGGTGCGCGATCGGCGCGTAAATCTCCATGGTTTCCAGTGCCTTGTCGCGCTGCTTGCGCTCGGGCAGGAACTGGAAGGTGCGGGCATTGTGCAGTCGGTCGGCCAGCTTGATAAGGATAACGCGGATATCCTTCGCCATGGCGAGGAACATCTTGCGCAGGTCCTCGAACTGCTCCTGCTCCTTGGAGTAGCGCAGCATGCCCAGTCGGGTTACGCCGTCCACCAGCTCCGCGACCGGCGTACCGAATTTGTTTTCGATCTCCTTGTAGCCGAACTCGGTGTCCTCAATGCAGTCATGCAGCAGCGCTGCACAGATGGAATCCGTATCCAGACCCATCTCCACAACGATCTCGGCGACAGCGACCGGATGAATGATATACGGCTCACCGTTGCGGCGCTTTTGTCCCTCATGCGCCTTGGCCGCACATTCGTATGCCGCGCGAATCTTCTTGATATTCGCCTGCGGGTTTTGTTTTTGTACGCGTTCGATCAAAAAATCCAGTTTCGTTTGCATAGATCCTTCCCCCATTCGTGTCACCCCGCCATACTTTGCAATGTGGCAAGGACAACCGATCCGGAAATATCGGCCTTGCCCTCGTAGGGTTTGAGCAAAATATTGAGCATGCCTTCCTTGAAATGATAGCTGATGAGTCCGGACTCCTGAAAAACGTCCAGACAGACGAACAGCTTGCCGATGTTAATGTCGCGTCGGCTTTCCCACGCAACCCGGCGGGAAAGTGCCCCGTCCGGTACGGAAAGCCGTCCGTCCTCCGCGCGGCAGGTCACATGCCGCCAGACAGCAACCAGATCCTTGCGGTCGGGCAGGAGCAGACGCGCTTCCCTTGCGGTGAGCGGGCCGTCCTGCATGAGTGTATTATACAGATTGAGAATCTTCTGATCCGCCAGATGCTCGCAGTCACTCAGCTGCACATCGCAGATGGTCAGCTGTACCGAACGGCGGCCTCGAAATTCGTTGATCTCCAGATGAAAGGCGGCATCCACGGTGTTGCCCTCGACAAAGCCGAGACCGCCCGCACCGATGCCGAACCAGATTGCAGAAAAACGCTTGCCGTCCTTGATGAGCGACAGACGAACGTGCCGGTCGCTGGACAGCGGCGTAATCTCCTCAACGGTCATGTTCTTCATGCAGAACACAGGCTCCGCGTTTTTCATGCCGTACGGCTCGAGTACGCCCAGAGATTCGATGTTCTCCTGCGTCAGCCACTCCGGCTGCACCATGCAGTCGATGTGCAGCTGCGGAACGAGCTCCGCCATGGTGACATGCGTTTCCGCGTACTTGCGCAGGCGCGTGCGGAGTTCTTCGATCCTGTCCGCCTGCACGGTCAGTCCTGCGGCAAGCGCATGACCGCCGTAGCGCTCGAACAGGTCCTCACACGAGGTGAGCGCCTCAAACAGATTGAAGCTGCCGATCGAGCGGCCGGAGCCCTTGCCTACGCCGTCCTCGTCCACCGAGATGAGCACGACCGGACAGCCGTAGCGGTCGCACAGGCGCGAGCACACAATGCCGATAACGCCCTGATGCCAGCCTTCTCCGGCCAGCACGATGATCTTATCCTCAAGCGGGTTGTATTCCCGGCGCAAACGCGTGAGCGTCTGCTCGAGTATCTTGTTCTCCTCGTTCTGGCGCAGCTTGTTTTGCTCGCAAAGCTCGGCGGCAAGCGCCTGTGCGCGTATCGGATCTTTCGTCAGGAACAACTCTGCTGCCAGTTCGGCCTTGCCCATGCGGCCCGCCGCGTTGATGCGCGGCGCGAGCACATAGCTGATGGTCGAGGAGGTCAGGCGTCGGTTCTTCATCCCCGCCTCACGCAGCAGCATTTCCAGACCGATATTTGCCGTCACGGACAGCTTTTTCAGTCCTTCCGCCACAATAATGCGGTTTTCACCGACAATCGGCATGACATCGGCTACCGTGCCGAGCGCTACGAGGTCGGCGTACCGGTCGAGCACGGAAAGCGTGTCGCCCTCGAGTGCGCAGATCAGCTTGAATGCCACACCGACACCCGCAAGACTGGAAAACGGATAGGTATCGTCCGTCCGCTTGCAGTCCACGACCGCCTGCGCGTCCGGCAGGTTTTCGTGGCACTCGTGGTGGTCGGTAATGACGACCTGCATGCCGAGCTCGCGTGCGACGGCAATCTCCTCGTTGGCTGTAATGCCCGAGTCCACCGTGATGAGCAGGCGCGTGCCCTGCTCGTACAGCTGCTCCATCGCCGGACGAGTCAGACCGTAGCCGTCCGTCAGACGATTGGGAATGTAATATTCACATTTTGCGCCCTTGCTGCGCAGATAATCCACCAGTGTGCACGTTGCCGTGATGCCGTCCACGTCGTAATCACCGTAGACCACCATTTTCTCTCCGCGATTTATTACATCGCGGATGACCTCGACTGCCTTATCCATATCGGTCAAACCGAACGGATCATGCAGTCCTCGCGCATCGCAGCTCAGGTAATCCGCCGCAGCCTGCGGTGTGTCGATGCCGCGCGCCGACAGCACCGCCGCCGTCAGCGGTGTATAGCCGGTCTCCCGCGACAGCACCCGCACCCGCTCGGTGTCCGGCGAGGCGATCACCCATCGCTTTGCTCTCATATTGAACGATCCCTTCCTGAGTCACGGCAGCAGCACGCCTTCCGGCGCCTGCGTATAGTAACTCCGATTTTATATTATCACTATTATACCAAAACACACCCAAAATCACAACATCTTTATCAAATACAGAAAAAACAGGTGTCTCGCTAAGAAACACCTGTTTTATTACACATTTCGACTTTATTTATCGCGTTTTCCGCCGTTTTTGCGGGCGAGAATCGGGCCGAGATACTGTCCGGTATACGAACCCTCGCACTGTGCAACCTCCTCCGGCGTACCGCAAACGACCAGACGGCCGCCGCCGTCCCCGCCCTCGGGACCGAGGTCGAGGATATAGTCCGCAGTCTTGATGACATCCAGATTGTGCTCGATGACAACAACCGTGTTGCCTGCGTCCACCAGCTTCTGCAGAACATCCACAAGCCTGTGGACATCTGCGACATGCAGACCGGTGGTCGGCTCATCGAGGATATAGATGGTCTTGCCGGTCGAGCGTTTGGACAGCTCGGTAGCCAGCTTGGCGCGCTGCGCCTCGCCGCCGGACAGCGTCGTGGAGGACTGACCCAGCTTAACATAGCCGAGACCGACCTCGCGCATAGTCTCCAATCGGCGTGCGATTTTCGGCACGTTGGCGAAGAACTCACACGCTTCATCCACCGTCATATCCAGCACCTCATAGATGTTCTTGCCCTTGTAGCGCACCTCGAGCGTCTCCTTGTTGTAGCGGCGGCCCTTGCACACGTCACAGGGAACGTACACATCCGGCAGAAAGTGCATCTCAATTTTGAGCAGGCCGTCACCCGAGCAGGCCTCACAGCGGCCGCCCTTGACATTGAAGGAGAAACGGCTTGCATTATAGCCGCGTGCCTTCGCATCTGCCGTCTTGGCGAACAGTTCGCGGATATCGTTGAACACCCCCGTATAGGTCGCCGGATTGGAACGCGGCGTACGTCCGATGGGCGACTGGTCAATGTCGATGACCTTGTCGAGATTCTCGATGCCGATGAATTCGTCATGCGCTCCTGCACGGGTCTTCGCGCCGTTCAGCTCCGCTGCCAGCTTTTTGTACAGGATTTCATTGACGAACGAGGACTTGCCCGAACCCGAAACGCCGGTCACACAGGTGAGCGTGCCAAGCGGAATGGTAAAGTCCGTATGCTTGAGGTTGTTTACCGCACAGCCCTTGACCGTGATGCTCTTGCCGCTGCCCTTGCGCCGGATTTCGGGCACCGGAATGAATTTTCTGCCCGAAAGATACTGTCCGGTGATGGATTTATCACTTTTCAGCAGCTCGTCTATCGTGCCCTCAAAAACGACCTCACCGCCGTTGCGTCCCGCCCCCGGACCGATGTCCACGATGTGGTCAGCCGCAAACATGGTGTCCTCGTCGTGCTCGACCACGATGAGCGTGTTGCCGAGGTCGCGCAGCCGCCCCAGGGTCGCAAGCAGCTTGTCGTTGTCGCGCTGATGCAGACCGATGGACGGCTCGTCGAGAATATACAGCACGCCCATCAGCGACGAGCCGATCTGCGTTGCCAGCCGGATACGCTGGCTCTCGCCGCCGGACAGCGTGCCGGACGAACGCGAAAGCGTCAGATATTCCAGGCCGACCGACTGCAGGAAGCCGAGGCGGTCCATAATCTCCTTGATTACTCTGTCACCGATTTTATGCTGCATTTCGGTCAGTTTGAGCGTGTGGAGGAACTCCATCGCCTTGACGACCGACTTTTCCGCGAACTCTGCGATGTTCAGTCCGCCGAGCGTGACCGCCAGCACCTCCGGGCGCAGACGGCGGCCGTGGCACGCCGGACACGGACTTTCGCTCATCACTTCTTCAATCTCGCCGCGCGACCACTCGCTGTTGGTCTCGCGGTAGCGGCGTTCGAGGTTCGGGATGATGCCCTCGAACGGCTGGCGCATCACGCCGCCCGAAATGCGGCTGACCGACAGCTCGAGCGGTTCATCTCCGGTGCCGTACAGAAGCTCGTCGAGCGCCTGCTCGGAGAACTCCTCGATGGGCGTTTCGAGCGTAAAGCCGTGTTTTTTGCCGAGTGCAGTGTAGTACATGCCCGCGATCGTACCCGGGTCGGCGTTCCCCCAGCCGGACGCACGGATAGCGCCCTGCTTGATGGAAAGGTGGCGGTTCGGAATGACGCGGTCCGGGTCAACGCGCTTCTGAATGCCCAGACCCGTGCATACCGGACACGCGCCGTATGGGTTGTTGAACGAGAACATGCGCGGCGTAAGCTCCTCGATAGAAATGCCGCAGTCGTCGCAGGCGTAGTTCTGCGAGAACGTGATGGGTTCGCCGCCAATGACATCCGCAATCACCAGACCACCGGACAGCGCAGACGCGGTCTCCACCGAATCAGTAATGCGTCCGCGGGCGTCCGGACGGATGACAACGCGGTCAACAACGATCTCAATGTTGTGCTTCTTGGTTTTCGCCAGCTTGAATTCTTCCGAAAGATCATGGATTTCGCCGTCTACGCGCACGCGGACATAGCCCTGCTTGCGGGCATCCTCAAACACCTTAACGTGCTCGCCCTTCTTGCCGCGGATGACCGGCGCAAGCAGCTGCACGCGCGTCTTTTCTTCAAGCGCCATCAGCCGGTCAATGATCTGGTCGATGGTCTGCTGGTGGATCTCCTTGCCGCATTTCGGACAGTGCGGCGTACCGATGCGCGCCCACAGCAGGCGCATGTAGTCGTAGATCTCGGTGACCGTGCCGACCGTCGAACGCGGGTTCTGCGAGGTGGTCTTCTGGTCGATGGAGATGGCGGGCGACAGACCGTCAATGTAGTCCACGTCCGGCTTGTCCATCTGGCCGAGGAACTGCCGCGCGTAGCTGGACAGCGATTCAACGTAGCGGCGCTGACCCTCGGCGTAGATCGTGTCAAACGCCAGGGACGATTTGCCCGAGCCGGACAGGCCGGTGAGCACCACCAGCTTGTCGCGCGGAATCTTGATGTCGATGTTTTTCAGGTTGTGCTCTCGCGCACCCTTTACATGGATATATTCCTGCATTGTATTTTTTCCTTATCACAAAATAATGGAGAATTGAAAATTGTGGTGATGTGCTTTGCACGTTTATTGATCGCCGCGCAGCGGCGTACCTCATTATCCATTCTCAATTTTCAATTTTCCAACGCCTTTATCTGATCACGGAGCTGTGCTGCGATCTCAAACTCGAGCATCTTCGCGGCTTCCTTCATCTGGCGGGTCAGGCGGGCGATTTCCTGCTGTTTTTCGCCCTTGCTGCGCAGCTTTTTCTTGCTGCTCGAGGGCACATTCGAGGTGATCTCGATAACATCCTGCACCTTTTTATGCACAGATCTGGGGATAATTCCGTGTGCCTTATTGAACGCATCCTGCAGCGCACGGCGTCGCTCGGTCTCGTCCATGGCGCGTTTCATTGAGGGCGTAATGCTGTCTGCGTACAGCACGACCATGCCGTGCTCATTTCGCGCAGCGCGGCCGATGGTCTGGATGAGCGAGGTCTCCGAGCGGAGAAAGCCCTCCTTGTCCGCATCGAGGATGGCAACCAGCGATACCTCGGGAATATCGAGTCCCTCACGCAGCAGGTTGATGCCGACAAGCACATCGTACACGCCGAGACGCAGATCACGCACCAGCTCCTGCCGCTCGATGGTCTTAACATCGTGGTGCATGTAGCGCACCTTGATGCCCGCGGTTTCGAGGTAATCAGTCAAATCCTCGGCCATTTTCTTGGTGAGCGTGGTGACCAGAACCCGTTCTCCCTTGGCTGTGCGGGCGTTGATTTCGCCAATGAGATCGTCGATCTGACCATCAACCGGACGGACAACAACCTCCGGATCAAGCAGACCGGTCGGACGGATGACCTGCTCGACTACCTGACCCGAGCGCGACAGCTCATACTCGGCAGGTGTTGCGGAAACATACACAATCTGGTTCAGACGGTCGTTAAACTCGTCAAAATTGAGCGGGCGGTTGTCATACGCGCTCGGCAGGCGGAAGCCGTTTTCGACCAGACTTTCCTTGCGGGCGCGGTCGCCGTGATACATGGCGCGCACCTGCGGGAGCGTGACGTGGCTCTCGTCCACGATGAGCAGGAAATCCTTCGGAAAATAGTCGATGAGCGTATACGGCGCACTTCCCGGCGCACGCCGCGACAGCACGCGCGAATAGTTCTCAACGCCCGAGCAGAAGCCGATCTCCTGCAGCATTTCAATGTCGTAGCGGGTGCGCTGCGCGATACGCTGTGCCTCGATCAGCTTGCCGTTTTCCTCGAAGTATTTTACGCGCTTGTCGAGTTCATCCTCCAAATCCTTGATGGCTTCCTCCAGTTTTTCCTTGGGCGTGACGTAATGGCTCGCCGGGAAAACAGCAATATGACCCAGTTCACCGAGCGAAACGCCGGTCAGCGGGTTAATACGGCTGATGCGATCCACCTCATCACCGAAAAACTCGATACGAACAACATCCTCATCCGAGTATACCGGCCAGATTTCCACCGTGTCGCCGCGCACGCGGAAGCGGTTGCGCTCGAACGCAATGTCGTTGCGCTCATACTGAATGTCTATCAGTCGGCGGATGAGCTCCTCGCGGCTCATCTCCATGCCCGGACGGATGGAAATCACCATGCTTTTGTAGTCGATCGGATCGCCGAGTGAGTAAATGCACGACACGGACGACACAATGATCACATCGCGTCTCTCGCTCAATGCCGAGGTCGCCGAGTGGCGCAGACGATCGATTTCGTCATTGATGGCGGAATCCTTCTCAATATAGGTGTCGGTCGAGGCGATATACGCCTCCGGCTGGTAATAATCGTAGTAGGATACGAAATATTCTACCGCATTCTCTGGAAAAAATTCGCGCAGCTCGGTGCAGAGCTGTGCGGCCAGCGTTTTATTGTGCGCGAGCACCAGCGTCGGGCGCTGGGTCTGCTCGATGATGTTCGCCATGGTGAACGTCTTGCCCGAGCCGGTAACGCCCATCAGCGTCTGCTCGGTCAGACCGTTGTTGATGCCCTCCACCAGTTTGGCCACCGCCTCCGGCTGATCGCCTGCCATTTGGTAGGGGCTGTGTATTTTAAATTCCGGCACAGAGCGTACCTCCTTTTTTGCCACTCAGTATCTTTTTCGCAAACTTCCGCTTCTTAATCGACCGATAGATGTGAAATTGCTGCGTGCCACAACACAGTGATCGACCAGCTCCAAACCCAGTTCGGAGAGCGTGCGCTGCAGGCGGTCGGTCATATCAAAATCCTCCTGAGAGGGTGTCGGCGTGCCGTTCGGATGATTATGCGCCAGCGCAACGCCTGCCGCACCGGCCATCAAGGCACCGCGGGCAATCTTGTAGCTGTCCACCTGCACCCGCGCATGTCCGCCGCGTGCGATCTCCTCGCACTTGAGCACACGTCCCGCGCCATCCACATAGGCGGCCAGCAGCACTTCCTCCCGCTCGGCGCACAGCTGCGGCACGAAATACGCGCCGATGCGGTCATAGGTGTTCAGTTTATCGGTAAACTGCTCCATTTTCGCCACATCCGCCTGATAACGGTGAAACAGGGCAAAGCACAGGTGCAGCAGCTCCGCCGAGCGCGGACCGACGCCTTCGACCGTCTGCAGCTCGTCCTCGGTTGCCTCGAGCACCGCATGCAGTGAACCAAACCGCTGCATCAGCCGGTGTGCTGTCGGGTTGGTATCGCCCTGCCGCACCGCAAAATACAGCAGCATCTCCAGCACCTCGTGGTCACTGAAGATCTCCAGTCCGAACCGGCGGAATTTGTCCAGCATGCGCTGTCGGTGACCCATATGGTGATTTTCCGGCATGGTGTACCACCTTTCTTTTTAATTAGTAGTTAGTAATTAAAGGTGTATCTTCTCCACCGCCTGATTGAGCGCTCTGGTTACCAGCGGACTGTCCTTAATCTCCGGGAACGGAACGGTCGGCTGCGGTGCGCCGTCATGCGGACGCAGGCTCTTGCCCATCCAGAGGACATCGCGCCACTGACCAAATTTATACATGCTTTCCTGATATGCGCCCGAGATGATAAAGCCCATGGCTTTATGGAACTTCATCGACCGCTCATTCGGTGAAGTGATGCCGACGTAGATATTATAGTATCCCTGCATCGCCAGCAGTTCAAACAGCGCGGCGTAAATCGCACCGGCGATACCGTGGCGGTGCTGCTCCTGTGCAACGTAGATGGACGTTTCGACCGACCACTGATAGGCAGCGCGGGTACGGTGCGGCGCAGCATAGCCATAGCCGACGACCTCGCCATCAATGCGGCAGACCAGCCACGGCAGCTTTTGGGTATAGGTGCGCCACCGGCGGGTAAACTCCTCTATCGAAGGAGCATCGTACTCGCTCGACACAGTGGTTTGAATAACATACGGCGCATACAGCGCAAGCATCTCGGCAATATCTTCTTCCTCTGCAGAACGCAGAACAACTTCCGGCATGATTTTTTCCTCGTTTCGACATAATCTCGATATAAGTATACCGCATTCATTTTTTATGTTCAATAGGAGATTGCCAAAAAATCGCACATTTGTTCGCCTTGCATCTGCTGATTTTTTTACAGTATAATTCTTGCCGTTCTATATAATATTCTTTGTCATTTCAGCCGATTGCATTTTACCCTGCCGAGTAGTATACTATGAAAAGCACTGACGAAAAAGGCGTTTCGCCCTGCCGGGGAAGAGAAGGAGGCATCGCGCATATGGTTCGCTACGGTTTTATCCATACCAAAGAGGATATCAAGTTTCTGGTCCTGTTCGCCATGGATCTGCTGCCATTTCCGGTCAGCTTCAGCACCATTGTGGACTTAACGACCTGGTGTGACGAAGGCTTTGGCTACTTTGAGCTGAGCGAGGCTTTCTACGAGATGGTTCCGACCGGACACATCGAGGAGATATCCGACGAAGGAGAAACCCTGTACGCCATCACCGAAAAAGGACGCGAGGCTACCCGCATTTTCGAGAAGCAGCTTCCCTATCCGGTCCGCGAAGCCGCACAGCGCTCTGCGCTGCGTGTCGTCCGCCAGATCCGGCGCGACGCCGGCATCCACACCGCCGTCACCGAGCACGGCCCGAACGACCTGACCGTCCGCATGGAAATGGAGCAGGTGTTCGCAGTGGAAATGAACGTCGTCAGTCACGGACAGGCTGCCATGCTCGAGCGTACCTTTAAGGAAAACGCCGAGGCCGTCTATCAAACATTGCTCACCGCAATGACCAAAAACTACGCAAACGAGAAAGAAGCGCAAAAACCTTGAAACACATGAAGCAACTCGGTGTGCTGCTTGCCTGCTGTGTCGGCGGCTCACTGCTCTCCCTTTTACTCCGCGGTCTGCTGCCCGGCAACGTGCTCGGTCTGACCCTGCTGCTCGCCCTGCTCATCTTCGGCGCGGTACGCCTGCACCATGTAGAGAGCGTAGCGGATTTTCTGCTGCAGAACATGGCATTTTTCTTTCTGCCCGCCATGCTGGGCGTGCTGGAAATCTGGAACGACATCAAAAGCGAAGCACTCGCCATCCTTGCCGTCTGCCTGCTGACCACGCTGTGTACTGCCGCTGCTACCGCGCTGACCGTACATATCGTGTTCCGTCTGCAGCACCGTGAAACCGAGGAGGCGTTCGACCATGACTGATCTTCTCTCCTCTTCGCAGTTCTGGCTGCTGATTTCCATCGGTTTTTATGCACTCGGCGTAGAGATTCAAAAGAAAACCGGTTCTGCGGTCTGCAATCCGCTGCTGATTGCCTCGATTCTGGTCGGTGCGCTGCTGATCGCAACCGGCACCCCCTACCAGACCTATGAGGAATCCGGCAAGCTGATCTCGTTCTTCCTGACGCCGGCAACGGTAGCGCTTGCGATCCCGATTTACCGCAAGCTGGATGTACTGCTGAAAAACCTGCTGCCCATTCTGCTCGGCGCGTTCGTCGGCTCGATGGTGTCCATCGGCAGCGTGCTGCTCTTCAGCCATCTGTTCGGTCTGAGCGAAAGCACGACGCTTTCTCTCGTGCCGAAATCGGTAACAACTCCGATTGCAGTCGCGGTAGCCGAAATGCTCGGCGGCGTAACCTCCATCACCGCGATTGCGGTTGTCGTCACCGGCATCATCGGTGCGATCATCCTGCCGACCTTCCTCAAGTGCATCGGCGTGCGCAATCCGGTGCAGATGGGTCTGTCCATCGGCACGGCAGCTCACGCAGTCGGTACCTCGCGTGCCATTGAACTGGGTGAGACCGAAGGCGCAATTTCCGGTCTGGCGATTGGCGTTGCCGGTCTGCTGACGGCACTTATCGTTTCCATCGGCTCTGCTATTTTGCTGTAAGCAGTAATTGAAAATTGAGAATGGAGAATGTCGCTATCCTTGCGCGATACCCTAATTCTCCATTATCCATTCTCCATTCACAAAACCACCTTTCCCCTGCATAAAATGCAGGAAGAAAGGTGGTTTTTCTATGGTGATCCATGTTGTTCGGCCGGGTGATTCGCTGTACCGCATTGCGCAGCTGCACGGTATTCCCCTGCCGTTCCTCATCCAGCAGAACGAGCTGCACGAGCCGTACCGCTTAACGCCCGGGCAGACCATTGTCGTTCCGCAGCCGGAAAAAACGTACATCGTCCGCCGCGGCGACACGCTCGGCAGCATTGCCGCGCAGAACGGCACAACCGTGATGCAGCTGTGGCAGAACAATCCGCAGCTTGGCGGCACCGACCGCATTCAGCCGGGGCAGATGCTTGTACTCAGCTATGGAAACAAGCTGGGACGCTTTGCGGTGAACGGCTACGCCTATCCGAGCATCGACCTGCGCGTTCTGCGCCGGACACTGCCCTATCTGACGTACTTATCCGTATTTTCTGTCGGTTTTGACAACGCCGGACGCATTTTACCGTTCTCCGCCGAGCTGCTCGTGCGCATGGCGCGGCAGTATCAGGTAAAGCCTTTGCTCGTTCTGACAACACTCGGCGAGGACGGGCAGTTCTCCGGCGAACGTGCCCACCGGCTGCTGAACACCCCGACGGCTCGCGCGGCGCTGATCGAAAATCTGGCACAGGTACTGGCCATGCAGGGCTTCGCCGGTGTGGACATCGACTTTGAGTATGTGCCGCCGGAGGACGCGGACGCATATGCCGCGTTTGTCCGCTCGGTCCGCGAGCGGCTCTCGCCTGCCGGATACACGGTCTTCGCGGCACTCGCGCCTAAAACCTCCGCCGCGCAGCAAGGTCTTCTGTATGAGGCGCACGACTATGCCGCGCTCGGCTCTGCGGCGGACCGTGCCCTGCTGATGACCTATGAATGGGGTTACACGCTGTCCGCTCCGATGGCGGTCGCGCCGATTAACAAGGTAGAGCAGGTCGTGCGGTTTGCCGTGTCGCAGGTGCCGCCGGATAAGCTGTTCATGGGCATCCCGAACTACGGCTACGACTGGGCGCTGCCCTATGTGCAGGGACAGTCGCGCGCCCGCAGTCTGGGCAACGTGCAGGCCGTCGAGCAGGCGATTCAGGTCGGTGCGCCGATTCATTATGATGACACGGCACAGTCTCCGCACTACAACTACTGGCGCGACCGTGCCGAGCACGAGGTCTGGTTTGAGGACGCGCGTTCTGTCCGTGCCAAGCTGGCGCTTGCCGGAGAATATCAGCTGGCAGGCGTCAGCATCTGGAATATCATGCGGTATTTTCCGCAGCTGTGGCTCGTGCTGAACAGCCTGTACGACATCGAAAAGCTTGGATAAAATTCACCAAACCGACCGAATTTCCCCTGTTTCGGTCGGTTTTTTCCGTGCTTCGGCAGTTTCCCCTTGGATTTCCATTGCAAAACGGTTACAAAACCCGCTATCATACGGTGCATGGGAATTTCCCGCAAAATCCAAGGAGGTATCTACCTATGAAGTTCAAGAGACTCGTGCCGCTGGCACTTGCGCTTGTCATCGCATCCACCACTGCTGCAGAAGCTGCACATCTGCAGCAGAACCGCTTTTCGTTCGTCGTGCGTCCGAGTTACACGCAGACGGTCAGCCGTCCTTCTGCGAGCAAGCCCTCACAAAGCACCGCCGCGAACAGCAGCTACGCCGCGCAGGTGGTCTCACTGGTGAACGCCGAGCGTGCCAGACAGGGACTGCCCGCGCTGACCATCAGCACCACGGTGCAGCAGGCGGCGCAGACCCGCGCAGGAGAACTGCAAACCAGCTTTTCGCACACGCGCCCGAACGGCGCGTCCTGCTTTACCGCGCTGACCGAGGCCGGCGTTTCCTACGCGCGTGCCGGCGAAAACATCGCCTATGGTCAGAGCACGCCGGAGGCTGTTGTGCAGTCGTGGATGAACTCGTCCGGCCACCGCGCGAACATTCTCAGCAGCAGCTTCACCTCGATCGGCGTCGGCTGTACCGTTGTGAACGGAACCGCATACTGGGCACAGCTTTTCACCGCATAATGGACTTTTTCAACAAACAAAACAGACCGCATTTGCGGTCTGTTTTGCTCTATCCTGCCGTTCATCACGAGAGCAGATACACCTCACCGTTGATGGTGACCGACTGCACATTATCCAGATCAAATGCACGCGCAAGCACCGCAATCTCGGTGTCGATGCGGTCGGTGTCCTCAGTGGAATTGAAACCGTAAGTGTACAATGTCCGGTCGATATCGGCGTTTTCGTCCAGAATAACGTACTCCGATCCGTCCTTCAGCTGCACGCTCAGCGTATCCACATCATCCACCGTGCAGTGCATATCCGCGTTGCGGATGCGAATGCCGATCTGCGACAGGGTTACATCACCGTCTGCGCTCGTCAGGTACGGCATCTGCTGAAATTCCGGCAGATCGACTGCCAGAACTGTCTTTGCGGTACCTGCTCCGTCCGCACGCACGGTCGTTCCGCTCGGATCAAGTGCTTCCAGACGGAGCGGCTCTCCCTGCCTGTAATCGCTCGAAATCGCAAATGCGCCCTCGAAATAGTAGTCGTTGTCGGTCGAACGCGCGGTATCGAGGTAAAATTCACTGCCGCAGAAGCCGCTATCGCCGTACATGACCTCGAAATCAAGCTGTCCCTCCTCGGCATAGCACGAGGACAGCGTGGACCATGTGATGTCTGGCTTGTTCTGATAGCTGTCGATCAGGTGCGCCAGCGTGAACGGCTTTACGCCGTCCTGCTTTTTGTTTGCAAGGTGCAGACTGATAACGCCCGTACCCGCACTCTCGTCAAACAGCACTGACTCCACCGACAGACGGTAATGCTCGTTCTCGTCGGTCAGCCTGGCGTTGTCCGCCGTCTGCACATACCCTTCGAGATTCGCGTCTCCGCCATTCGGAAACAGCAGTGGAAACCAGCTCTGTGCATTCGCGGCGAATGCGGTTCCACCGATGCACAGCGCGGCAGCCAGTCCGGCGCAGACGATTTTCTTCGCTGAGAAACGGCGTACCGGCTTGCTTTCTCGCTCGGGCAGGCTGTCCAGCGCCCTGCGGACACTGCGGTCAAATTCTTCGGTCATTTTCGGGAAATCATTATGGTTCATCATGCGAAGCACGCTCCTTTCAAGTCCTTGCGCAAATGCTCTCTTGCCGCTCGGAGACGGGTCTTGACCGTGTTTTCCGGTATGCCGAGCATTCCGGCAATCTCACGGGTCTTAAAGCCCTCTAAGTAGTACAGCTCCACCGGCAGGCGCAGCTTTTCCTCCAGTGCGGTGATAGCGGCATACAGGTCACTGTAATCATCAGCCGCAGGCGCCGGTATCGCCTCTGCAGCAGCCGCGTCATACGGCGCAAGCCGCTGCTGACGGCGCAATATCGTGCTGCACTCGTTGATGAGTATGCGGACCAGCCACGTTTTGAAATACCGCGTGCTGCGCAGCGAATCCAGCTGCTCCCACGCCCGCAGGATTGCCTGCTGCGCCGCGTCTGCACAGTCATGCTCACTGCGGAGCATGGTTTTCGCAACCCGGTACAGCGTAGGCTCGGCTGCCAGCACCGCGGAGGTAAATTGCTCTCTATCCATCATAAGCGGGTTCTCCTTTCCGAAAGCGTCCGGACAGCGCAGACAGGTTTCGTCAAAAACGCTTCCTGTCTGCGGCTTTCATCTATTAGACGGTTCGGTGCGGCAAATGGTTTTGTGAAAGGGAAAATTTTTCGTACTTGCATTTTGCATTACCTATTATACAGTACAAGCGCACAGAATGAAATCGGTGCAAAGATTCAAAGCGCATTTCCCCATCGTATCGCACAATACAAATGAATAAATGAAGAATGCTGAATCTCCACGTTCATTTTCCATCCTCCATTCTCCATTCCTGAACCGATAGACAAAAGTCTCCCGCCATGGTATACTGTCCTTATCTGGTATAGTTAATCCGATCCAAAAGCAAGTTACTTATTGATAACTATTATCAAATAAAAAATATTATTTATTTTTAAGAAAACCTATTGACATTTTGGCACAACACGGTTATACTAAAGTTGTTCCAAGGAGAGAAAGGAAGGAACGATTTGAGAATCACACATGAAGCGGATTATGCAATTCGTGTGACCTATTGTCTGGCACTTGCAGGCGAAAAGCAGTGCGCGAAGGATATTTCCGAGGCAACCGGCGTAACACTCCGGTTTGCACTTAAAATTCTCCGCAAGCTGACGCAGTCCGGTATTACAAAATCCTATAAGGGCGTTGCCGGCGGCTATGAGCTGAACCACTCCCCATCGGAGATCAGTCTCGGCGCGATCATCGAATGCATTGATGGTCCGATCGCCATCAATCACTGCCTTGCAAATGAGTTCCAGTGCACACACATGGGCACCCAGAATGAATGTGATTTTCATCGCGTGTTCTCGGAGATCAACCGATCTCTGCGCGATCAGCTTTGTTCAATAACAATGGATCGTTTCCTGCCCCCTCAAAAATAAATTTGTTCAACGATACAGGAGGAAAAAATCATGAAAAAGTTTGTTTGTTCCGTATGTGGTTATGTATATGAAGGCGAAGCAGCTCCGGCAGAGTGCCCGATCTGCCACGCACCGGCAGAGAAGTTTAAGGAGCAGGCCGGTGAAAAGACCTGGGCAGCTGAGCACGTTGTAGGCGTTGCACAGGGTGCTCCGGAGGACATCATGGCTGACCTGCGTGCTAACTTTGAGGGCGAGTGCTC
The DNA here is from genome assembly GCF_027684505.1 of Butyricicoccus sp. AF18-9LB. Classification (NCBI taxonomy): domain Bacteria; kingdom Bacillati; phylum Bacillota; class Clostridia; order Eubacteriales; family Butyricicoccaceae; genus Butyricicoccus; species Butyricicoccus sp. AF18-9LB. Next base: position 42,445 of record NZ_JAQCWA010000007.1, on the reverse strand, counting down.
CGAGGTTGGTATGTATCTGGCAATGGCTCGCGTTGCACACCGCGAGGGCTATCCGGAAATCGGCCTGTACTGGGAGAAGGCTGCATTCGAGGAAGCAGAGCACGCTGCTAAGTTCGCAGAGCTGCTTGGCGAGGTTGTAACCGACTCCACCGAGAAGAACCTGCAGATGCGTGTAGACGCTGAGAACGGCGCAACCGCCGGCAAGTTTGATCTGGCAAAGCGCGCTAAGGCTCTGAACCTCGATGCTATCCATGACACCGTACATGAGATGGCACGCGACGAGGCTCGTCACGGCAAGGCTTTCGAGGGCCTGCTGAAGCGTTACTTCAACAAGTAATTGAGACTATTCAGAGGACAGGCAGAAATGCCTGTCCTCTTTTTTCAGAAACCGATAAACAGCAGCCTGTCCGCTCTTGGAACGGACAGGCTGCTGTTTTATTTGTGTTTTTCACTTTTGCATTGCACGGGACAGCCGGAGCAGTGTCCGGAACAGCCGGACGGATGCTTTTTCATCGAACGGAGCGCGGCAAACAGCGCGATGCCGATCAATGCCAGAATCAAAATAGTGGGGAGATTCATATACCGTGCCTCCTTATGCCAGACCAAATGCAAGACCGACACAGCGGACGGCAAAGGCAATGAGCCATGCAATCACGCATTGTGTCAGCGCAGTCGTGATGGCAGCCCGTGTGCTGTCCATCTCACGCTTTACGGTGGCGATTGCCGCAACACAAGGGGTGTAGAGCAGCACGAATACCAGAAATACGACCGCGGTAAACGGCGTAAACAGGGTGCCGATGCTGGATACCTCGCCGCCGAGCAGCAGCGTCAGCGTGGATACAACGCTTTCCTTTGCGGTAAAGCCGGTAATCAGGGCGGTGGACACACGCCAGTCCGCAAAGCCGAGCGGTGCGAACAGCGGTGCAAAAATGCTGCCCAGCGCAGCCAGCAGGCTGCTTTCCGGCATAGACACCACATTAAAGCGTGCATCGAAGGTCTGCAGGAACCAGATTACGATAGAAGCGGCAAAGATAATGGTAAATGCCTTCTGGATAAAGCCCTTTGCCTTTTCCCAGATAAGGTGCACAACACTTTTGGCACTGGGCAGACGGTAATTCGGCAGCTCCATGACGAACGGAACCGGTTCGCCCTTGAAGCGGGAGACCTTCAAAATGACCGCATACAGGATGCCGCAGAGAATGCCGAACAGATACAGGCCTATCATAGCAAGCGCACGATACCGCCTGGGGAAAAAGGCGCTGATCATCATGGTGTAGATGGGCAGCTTGGCCGAGCAGCTCATAAACGGGGTAAGTAAAATCGTCATGCGGCGGTCACGCTCACTGGACAGTGTACGAGTAGCCATAATGGCCGGAACCGAGCAGCCGAAGCCGACCAGCATCGGCACAAAGCTGCGTCCGGACAGTCCCAGCTTGCGGAGCGGCCGATCCATGATAAAGGCCACACGCGCCATATAGCCGGTGTCCTCCAGAATCGAAAGGAAGAAGAACAGCGTTACAATGGTCGGCAGGAAGCTGAGTACGCTGCCAACGCCGTTTGCGATGCCGTCTACAACGAGTGAGTGAACAACAGGGTTGATCTGCAGGGCGGATAACCCGGCATCCAACCACGAAATGCAGGCATTGACCAGAACGGTCATGCCATCGGACAGCCATGCGCCGATCCAGCTGAAGGTCATGATGAAGATCAGACCCATGATACCGGCAAAGCAAGGGATAGCGGTGTATTTGCCGGTCAGAAAGCGGTCGATCGCCATACTGCGTTTATGCTCTTTGCTCTCGTGCGGGCGGACGACTGTTGTGCTGCACAGGTTTTCCAGAAAGCTGAACCGCATGTTTGCCAGCGCCGCTTCGCGGTCCAGACCGGAATCCTTCTCCATGACGGATACGATCTGGTCAAAAGCGGAGCGATTGTCATCGGACAGCGCGAGTGCCTTTTCGATGAGCGGGTCCTTTTCGATCAGCTTGGTGGCGGCAAAGCGCACCGGCAGACCGGCTCGTTTGGCATTCGGCTCGATCATCAGGGCGGTTGCATGGATGCATCGGTGAACAGCGGCGACCGGATCGTTCTTGTCGCTGCTGTCCTGGCAGAAGTCGATGCCTCTGGGTGTTTCCTGATAGCGGGCGATGTGGATCGCGTGGTCGATCAGCTCATCAATGCCTTCGTTTTTTGCTGCCGAAATCGGCACTACCGGAATGCCGAGTGCCTGTTCAAGCTCATTTACATGGACGGTGCCGCCGTTTGCACGGACCTCGTCCATCATATTCAGCGCCAGCACCATCGGAATGCCCAGCTCCATCATCTGCATGGTCAGGTAAAGGTTTCGCTCAATGTTGGTCGCGTCTACAATATTGATGATGCCGTCCGGCTTGTTGTCCAGCAGAAAGCTGCGGGTTACGATCTCCTCGCTGGAATACGGTGACAGCGAATAGATGCCGGGCAGGTCGGTAACGGTTGCCTCCGGATGGCTGCGGATCGTGCCGTCCTTGCGGTCCACCGTAACACCGGGAAAATTGCCGACATGCTGGTTGGCACCGGTCAGCTGATTGAACAGCGTCGTTTTGCCGCAGTTCTGATTGCCGGCAAGCGCAAATGTCAGTTTTTTATCGGCAGCCGCGGCTTTGGCGTGCTCATAAATGTAGTAGTCCTTGGATTTTCTGAGCTCACCCATGCCGGGGTGCGCCGCAGGACGGTGGCGTACCTGTCCGGCTGAAGGCTTTTTTGTTCGCTGATACGGCGTGCCGACTTCGATCTTCCGCGCTTCATCCAGGCGCAGGGTCAATTCATAGCCGCGCAGCTCAAACTGCACCGGATCACCCATCGGAGCGACCTTCTGCAGCGTGACCTCGGTCTGCGGCGTCAGTCCCATATCGAGCAGGTGATGGCGTAAGGCTCCGCTTCCGCCTACTGCGGTGATTTTTGCACTTTCATGCGGTTTCAATTTATCCAATGTCATATCTATATCTCCTCGCGGCTTCGTGCCGTCGACAGTTTTGCTCTATACTCGTAGACTATTATTCTCCTATGAGTGGGAGTTGTCAATGTTTATTATACAGCAATCCTGCCGATTGTGCACACGCAACACACGGATGACATCGAGAATTACGAGGAACATAATGCCAACGGGGGCGGAAGTCAAGGGGCACCCTCGTCCATTGGAGCTTCGCCGGCGATATAGTGCCCCTTGCCCTTCGAGCCAGGTTGTTAATCAGGCATCCGATCCTCGAAGTAGATTGCCGGCTGGGCATGAATCATGCTCCAGTCCTGCCGGCGGCCGGTCCACTTTTTCGTGATGTCGATCATCGCCAGATACAGCATTTTGAAAAGGCTGTCATCGGTCGGTCTTACTATGTTCTTTATACTCTGCATCAGTATTACTTGTGGGCAATTTCTGCCCCATGCAAGGGGAAGAATCCTGCACGTCCATTGGGCAGGTATTGCCCTCTGGACGGGAAGAAATCTGCACCCTGTCCGGGATTTGCAGAAAGATACGGTTTGCCTGATTCCAGCCCTGACGGACGCGGGTGATCAGCCCGGCATTTTCCAGCTCCCGCAGGGCGGTTTTGACCGTCCGCTCACTCCGGTCAAGGTCATCCGCCATCTGCTTGATCGTATAGATCACATACACATTCCCATCCTCGGACACCCAGCCGCTTTTCTGGGAAAGCGTAGTGCGGTTGAGCAGCAGCCCATAAAGTAGCTTGGCGTTGATGGAATATTCGCCCGCCAGCATGAAGCGCGGCAAGGGAATGAACGGCGGCAATGTGGTGTTCAGTTTGAAATAGATTTTTCATCACATCCTCTCTGGTCTGGTGTGATACGGCTGCTATGGCGGTTTTCTGTCAGGTCCGCGAGGGGAGTACGCAGCTGTGCCACCCTTTTTTGCCCTCTTTGACTGATAATGCGGACAAATAACGACAACCGCCCGGAAACTCTGCTTGCAATCGTGGACGCAGCGGCGGCTAACTTTTTCTGCTCGGTGTAATCGACCTTGATGATGTACCCGTCAATCAGCATTTTCTGGGCATACGCGCCGAAGTTGCGGGTGCCAAGCTGGTTCATCTTGTGGCGAACCATGCTCAATTCCTGCTCATTCAGGCAGATTTCTTTGCGGATGGGTCGTGTGCGGTCTGGCATATTGAAACACTCCTTTCACAATACAACGGACATTTTTTCTCAAAAACTTGGTAGTGACGAAAAGAAAATTTTGAAGACAAGGACATTGGCGATTCGTTGCCCCTCACTTTACAACGGACATTTCTTCGTCGAAACGCAGGTATCGAAACGAAAGATTTTCAAAAAATATGCGCCCCTGCTTTTGCAAAAGCGGGAGCGCGTTGTATTTGCGGATATGAGATTTGAGAGAATAGCAAGTACATCCGGTGTCCGTACCCACCGGAAAAATGAGCGTTTCAGCCTTGCAGCCGATACGCCCATTTTGATTTTTGGGGAAGCCCCAAACCCTTGATTTTTAAGTTGTAGATACTTTCTGGGCTTTTCCGAAAAGCCCTTTCTTTTATTCGCTTTGACGATTATAATTATACTGTGATTTTATAAGCAGACGCAGAACGGAACTGCAACAGGAGTGCTGCCCATGAAGTATTTATCTATCGCGCAAACCGCCGAACGCCGGGGTATCTCCACCCGCCGTATTCAGATTTTATGCGGCGAGGGGCGCGTCCCCGGTGCGATCCGCATTGGCTCGGTCTGGGGGATTCCAGAGGACGCAGAGAAGCCAGCGGACGCGAGAATCAAGAACAGCAAGTATATCAAGAAGCCCGCCGAAAACGAAAAATGAGCCGCATCATGTCTCAACGGAAAACATTCTGCCGGACGAGCAAGGTGTTGCTTCCTTTGGCACGACTGATTCTTCAGAGCGAGTGACATATTTTCAAGCGGAGGACGTGCTTGTTAGCAACATCCGTCCATATTTCAAAAAGATGTGGTTCGCAACAACTTCGGGCGGGTGTAACGCCGATGTCCTGTGTTTTAGAGCCTTGGACAAGAAGTACGCATACCTTCTGAAATCCATCATGTTTCAAGATGGATTCTTCGATTATGTCATGTCAGGGGCAAAAGGAACAAAAATGCCTCGTGGTGACAAAACTCACATCATGCTGTACCCGATCCCGCGTTTTTCCGAGACACAGCTCCTGAAATTTATTGAATATAATAAAATTAGTTTTGGGGAGGGAGGGCGAATGCAGTCCCTTTTCCGCGTCAGCCGGAAGCAAAGGTATAGCACACTAGACTTTCCTGCGGAAAATCGTGTGCCAACAGGAATGCAGAGTTCGCCTGAATCAATAAAAGCATTTGCAGTATTTGATGTAACGTTTAACATATATAGCTAAGACGGAAGGGTGGTTTGAATTATGCCAAATATCCTTGTGGTTGAGGACGATGAAAACTTGAATCGTGGAATCACTTTTTCACTGAAAAAATCCGGATATGAGGTTTTTTCAGCAGAATCAGTGAAAAAAGCGAAAAGAATTGCAAGTGATAATAATGTGGATGTTGCCATTTGTGATGTGAATCTTCCGGATGGGAATGGATTGGAATTTGTAAGGTGGATGAGATGCAATTATAATACATACATTATTTGTCTTACCGCACTAGATCAGGAGATGGATCAGGTCATGGGATATGAAGCAGGGGCAGATGATTATATTACAAAGCCGTTTAGTCTTTCGGTACTTCTTTTGAAAATAGAAGCACATTTCCGCCGCAGACAGGAGAAAACGGAAGCCGGAAAGATGATTTCGGGAGATATCGTATTTATCGCAGGAGAAATGAAAGTCCTGATAAAGAGTCGTGAAATCAGTCTGACAAAAACGGAGTTGAAAATGCTGACTTTTTTTCTTCAGAATCCGAAACAGATTCTTTCAAAAACACAAATATTAGAAAATGTATTTGATCTGGAGGGGGATTTTGTGGATGAAAATACAATCGCTGTCAATATCAGAAGGCTCCGTGAGAAAATCGAAGACAATCCGGCTGCACCGGTCTATATAAAGAATATCAGAGGTCTTGGGTATATATGGAATCAGGAGGTAAGTCAGTGACGAAACGACATCGTAAAAAGTGGGTTGATGCCTTGTCACTGGTGCTGCCGGTTCTACTCTTTTTTGCGGTATTGAACTGCTTTACCACCTATTTATATTATCAGGATTATCAATGTAAAATGGATATCCTGACAGAAGTTGCGGCGGGCGCAGAGACCACCGGCATGGATGTTGCCGCAGGATGGCTGAAAGGAAACGACCATCAAGCCAATGAACAAGGTAAGCAATTATTAGAGCAATACGGGTACTGGGAAAACAAAGGGACTTCGTTTTATGTGCGCTTCCGGCAGAATATCATGATAACCGGCTGTACAAGTGCAGTGCTATGTCTGTCTTTGCTAACGTTCCTGTTTTACCGGAAGAAAGCTGAGGCGAAAGAAAGTCGGAAACGATTGGAGCAACTGGAGCAAATCCTGATTGCATTTCGGGAAAATCACTTTGAGGTAGTGCCGGACACAGAAGATCATGTCGGGCAGGAAAGACTGAAATTTCAGCTTGAAGCAATCGGACATCATATCCAGCTGCTGCAAGAGGAAGCCAGAGCGGAGAAGGAAAGCACAAAGGAAATGGTATCCGACATTTCCCATCAGCTGAAAACCCCGGTTGCAGCCTTGGATACCTGCTTTAGCATATTGCTGCGGAACAATCTGAGTGAGACGGAGCAACAGGAATTTCGCATCCGCTGCCGGAGTGCATTGGACGGATTGGAAACATTGTTGCAGTCTCTGCTGGAAATATCCAAACTGGAGACAGGTTTGATTCAGCTTGATCAGAAAACACTTCCCATTATGGATACGATCATCTCCGCAGTAAACCGAACGTATCCAAAGGCAGCGGAGAAAGGGATAGAACTTATTTTCGACTGCAACGAATCACTGGAGCATTGTGCACTCATGCAGGATAAACGTTGGCTTGGAGAAGCAATCATTAACGTTTTGGACAATGCCATCAAATACAGCCCAGAACATTCAAAAATCACGATCCGTCTACAAAAAAGAACCGGCTTTGTGAGAATTGAGATCGAGGATCAGGGAATCGGAATCCCGCAGAGTGAATACCATAAAATATTCCAGCGGTTTTACAGAGGGACTGCGCCGGAAGTCCACGAAAAGAGCGGAACTGGCATCGGTCTGTATCTGTCCAGACAGATTATTGAGCAGCATGGTGGGACAATCACGGTAGCCTCCGGCAAAGTCAGAAAAGGAAGTACCTTTTTGATTCAGCTGCCGGAGAATGGACTTTCGTAGAGATGATGAGCAGAAGTCTTTCAAATCTGTAAGACTTCTGCTCTCTTTTTGAAAGTGAAATGAAAGGTTCCTTTGATACAATGCTGGTAAATAAGAAAAGGAGGCCATTGGAGTGGGCGTGATATTAGAAACGAATCAGCTTTGCAAATTTTATGGGACGGGGGAAAATCAGGTCAAAGCCGTCAATCATGTGAATATCCAGATTGAGCAGGGAGAATTTGTCGCCATTGTCGGAAAATCCGGCTCCGGAAAAAGTACCCTGCTGCATATGCTGGGCGGGCTGGATACACCAACCAGCGGCAGCGTGATCTTGTCTGACAAGGACCTGTATTCCATGAAGGAGGATCAGCTTGCCGTTTTCCGGAGAAGAAAGATCGGATTTGTATTTCAGGCATTCAATCTGGTATCCTCCATTAATGTGTGGGAAAATATCGTTCTTCCGTTGGGGCTTGACGGAAAAAAAGTGGATAAAGCTTATGTCAATGATATTATCACCACACTGGGTCTTGAACACCGGATTCATAATCTTCCGAATACCCTCTCCGGAGGACAGCAGCAGCGCGTTGCGATTGCAAGAGCCTTGGTAAACAGACCGGAGATTTTGCTTGCGGACGAGCCAACCGGAAATCTTGATTCCAAGACAAGTGACGAGGTGATCGCGCTGCTGAAAATGAGCGCAAAAAAATATGGACAGACGATTGTAATGATTACCCATGATGATGAGATCGCGCAGGTTGCTGACCGTATTTTAGTCATCGAGGATGGACAGGTGGTGGATTTTAATTGAGGACGATCAGCAAAATTGCATTCAGCAACGACAAAAGAAATCGGACAAGAAGTGTCCTCATTATGACGGCGATTTGCCTGACTACCACGCTTCTGGTCATTATCAGTACAATTGGAAATGGACTGATCCGCTTACAGAAGGATCAGGCTGCAAGCTCATACGGAAGCAACTACGGCCTGTTTATCGCCGCAGATGGTACGCAATTAAAAGAAGTGGAACGCAGAGCTGAGATATCTGATATCGGCATCATGTGTACGGATGGCATCCTGAAAGGAAATGAAAATGGCGGCTTTGTCAGTGCGGATGAAACGGTCAGGAAAATGCTTCCCTATAATCAGGAATATGTGTTGAAGGAAGGTACCTATCCGGAAAAGGCGCAGGAAATTGCCGCAGGACGCGCTTTCTTTGATGCAGTGGGATACCATGATGTAAAGGTCGGAGACACCGTAACATTGGAGTACCGTTCCGGTATGCAGTCGGAATACGCACCGGTGGAATTTACTGTAAGCGGGATTTTATATGACCGGGATGAATATACCATCGAGGCTTCCTATGTTGTATTCGGTTCGCAGGATTTTTATAATGAGCGTGTTGCGGAGGGTGACAGGCAATATAATATCTATTTTACCTTGAGCGATTCTGCAAATGTATCTATGAATAATGTTGCGCCTGTTATAAAAGAAATCGCGGATTCCTGCGGCATTGACCAGAAAAACGTGATCATCAATGACCTCTACCTGCAGTGGGTATTGCAGCCGAGCTATGAAATGATTGTGGTTTGTGGAACCCTGATCCTCGGAATCGTGCTGTTTTCCGTTGTGGTCATTTATAATATCTTCCAGGTCGGGATCGCCCAGAAGGTTCAGGAGTACGGAAAAATCAAGGCGCTGGGTGCAACCAGAAAGCAGATGAAGCAGTTGATCTTTCGTGAGGGCATTCTTCTGGCGGTTCCTTCGATACCGCTGGGGCTGCTGTTTGGTTTCCTGATTGCAAAAGTCAGCTTCAACTGGCTGGTGGAGCAGGGAAATCTGGTATCGTCCGGAATCAAGAACCATCAGGTGCCTCTGTTTTCACTGACAATTATGCTCATCTGCATTTTTGTATCGTTTCTTACGGTCGTTTTGGCTCTGCGCAAACCCATGAAAATTGTTTCCCGGATTTCACCCATCGAAGCGACACGGTATCTTGGCGGCTCCAAAACGCAAAAACAGGGCAGACGAAAAGGCAGAAAAGATGTCACCGTTTTCTCCATGGCAATGGCAAATGTGACAGGCAATCCGAAAAGAACCATTGCTACGATTCTTACCATGGGGCTTTCCTGTGTATTGTTTGTAATTGTCTCTAATTATGTAGGAAATATTGATACGGAGCATGAAGCACGTCTTTCCGTTAATCATGGACAATTTGAACTGCAGCTGGATTATTCCCAGAATTATGATGAAGCCTATTCGGAGAATAATCTGGACACAATCCTACAGAACGACCCACTGAATGATTCTTTGATTAAAGAAATCAAATCCATCCCCGGTGTAACGGATGTACTGACGAGAGAAATCGTCTCTGCAGATTTGAACGGAACAAAATTTCCGGTTGCAATCGTAAATCAAGAGGATTTTGAAAGGATGCGCGGGGATGGCGATATCGGTTCCATGGACTATGCACAGGCTGTCAAAAACGGGGATGTTTTCTTTGGCTGGTCCATGTGGATGGAAGCTGACGGGTATTCTGCGGGTGCACCGATTACATTCAACTTTGATAACGGAAGCGGAACCTATACCTATCAGGGAAAAATCGCAGGCTCCTTTGTAAGCGCGGACACTTATCTTGTCATTCCGGAAGGTGTATACCGTTCCATGAATCCGAGGGGAACAGCCTATGGCTATCTGTGGGTGGACTGTGATAAAAAAGATGTTGCATCTGTGGAACAGAGTCTGAATACTTTGATTTCTAATACTTCGCATATAAAAATGGATACCTATCATGCACAGTTACAATCTGCAGAATACGCAAGCCGTATGATGAAGCTTGGCTGCTATCTGTTCATGGCAATTGTCGGTCTCATCGGGTTTATGAATCTGGCAAACACCATGATCATCAATATCACCACGAAGAAGCAGGAATACGGTGTGCTGCAAGCGGTAGGCATGACCAATAAGCAGTTGAATCTGTGCTTACAAATACAGGGCTTGATTTTTACGGTTGGCACCATCTGCGTCGCACTTGCTGCCGGTCTGCCCCTTGGCTATGCACTGTTTTCCTATGCGAAGCATAATGGGATTTTTGGAATGAACGTTTATCACGTTCCTCTTATCCCGATTCTTGTTATGATTCTTCTGGTTGGTATTCTACAAATTGTGCTTTCCTGTGTTTTAAGCAGTAATCTGAAAAAGGAAACGCTGGTAGAAAGAATAAGGTATCAGGGATAGTAGATTCTATAAAAAGCAAGCTGCCGCTCAAGATGGGCGGCAGCTTACCTTTATAGTGATTCAAACATAAAAGTCAAATTTTGCGAGGACCCGCCATCGTCTCAACCTTGTCCGTTCTTCCTACAAAGAACAGGTCAACGGCTATTTTTAGCCCTAACTGATCAAAGATCCCCACCCCAAACGGCTCCTCAAAAAATATTGTCAGCTTTCCATTTACTTTGTCCATAAGAATCCCTCCTAAAATTGATTGAACAAAGAATGGACAACCCGGAGGGGCAGGTTACTTACCCTATCTATATAGGACGACCGGGCTACCTACCGGCTTTTGGTAGGTAGCTCCATTCTATCACCCTCATCACGGACAGTCAACGCAATGTCGTTAGCAAAATCAACGACGGCGCACCGTGGATAATGACACCGCTGTTAGGTACACTAAATGCAAAGGTGGTGAGGCTATGCGAGAGAAGAAGGACATCAATATTGAAATCGGCGGCAATATTCAAGTGGCAAGAGAACAGGCGGGCTATACGCAGGACACGCTCTCAGAAATGCTTGGCATGACGCCGAATCACCTGAGTGCTATTGAGCGTGGTGCTTCCGGTATCTCTCTTGAAGCCTTGCAGCGCCTTTGCCGTTTTCTCGACGTCAGTGCGGACCGAATATCTTTGGGACTGACGAGCCAGAAGCGGAAGCCCTTGCGCTTGCCAGACGTATTTCGGATATAAAGCCGGAATACCGGCAACAGGTTCAAGAGCTGCTGTCCGCAATTTTGAATATGTCATAAAAAAAGAGCCTCTGCCGATACCCAAACCGGGCATCGACAGAGGCTCTTGGTTCGTTTTCCGGGCATTCAAACAAGTGCCGAAATCGACACTTATTTCCGCGCTAAAGATGAAACCACGCAGGGAATACAATCACTTAGGCTGGTCAATTTGCGCCGCTCTGAGGCTTGCAATCACAGGCTTTTTCGACCCCTAACTGTCTACACCTCGATGCCTTGCGGGAGAAGTGCGGACAGGCGATGAGATCCGCGCGGAAGCTCTGCTTGCAGCTATGGACGCAGCGGACGCAGAAGCGGTTATACTTCCGGCGTCCGCTGTCTCCTATGAAGAACGACCACTCCTGCCGCCATTTCTGACTTCTGCTCACAGCTCAATCTCTCCTTTGTTCTTTTTGGGAGAGCAGCATTCCTCCTGCTTTTCTGCCTTTGCAGACTTGAGCCTGTCCATGATGGAGGACTTCTCACCGGTTTCGGGGGCTTTGACCTCTGCGGTCTTGTCCTCCTTCGGACCGTTGTTGATGATCCCATCAATCATGCCGTAGTCATCCTCCATCGACATCTCCGCCGCCTTGAGGTAGTTTTCCTTCTCAAGAGCCACCATCCAACTTTCCTTGCTGATACCGAGCATTCCGCCCTTTGCCACATGATCGGTAATCTCCTTTGCATCCACGCACAAGCCCTCGGTGTTATCCGAATAGAGACGGTAAACCTCGCAGCCCTTCTCCAAAGCCTTCTCAGCCGCTTCCTGTCCAGCGGGAAGAACGCCAGCCCATGCGTAACCGTAGTCCTTCATGTCATTGAGCCGACCGAGGCAAGAATTGTTGCGTACATCTATGAAAGCTGCTTGGAGGGCGCACCCCCGGCAGAAATCGCCGCTGCGCTGACGGAATAGGGTATCAAATCTCCAATGGGGAACGATCTCTGGTCTGCCAGTACTGTCCGCAGCATCCTCCGAAATGATAAATACTGCGGTGATGCTTTGATGCAGAAAACCTATACCAAGGATTTTCGCACCCATAAATCCGTCAAAAATACGGATTTAAATATGTATTTCAAGGAAAATCACCACACAGCGATTATCAAAAAAGAGGATTGGATCAAGGTACAAAAGTTGCTGTCAGAGCGGCACAGCACAGCCAAACGAGCTACATTGCGCCGTCTGAGCAATCACTTCGTCGCATACCGCGTGAAAGATGGTCTTTTCAAGGGCTATCTGATTATGGATTCCCGGTGGTCTTTTATGGAGCGTCAGGAGTTTATGAAAAACGTGGATGAGGCGCAAAACACCATGAAATGAAAGGATTTTAACTATGAACTTTGATTTTTCCGCTTTGAACTTTGAAACCATCGACTCCAACATCAACGCCTACCCGGATATATTCCTGAATCAGAATGGCGTGACCATCACCAAGAAGGTGCTTGAGGACTTGGGCTATCCCGCCTTTGTTTTGTGTCTGCTGGATGCGAAAGCGAGGGTATTTGCGATCCGTTCCTGCAAGAGCAACGAACCGAAGGGCTTCAAGTTCTCCAAGCCGAGAGGCGAACAGAAAGGTGTTGTTACGATCTCCAACAAGAATCTGCTTGACCCGCTTCGCGCTGTTACTGGCGAGGACTGGATTCCCGGCAAGCGTTACAAGGTGCGTGGTTTCTGGGTTGCTGATGCAAAAACCATGTGCTTTGACCTCAATGAGGGCGTTCAGGAGGACTTTCGTCCTGTTACGCCGAGCAATGACGCAGAATAATCCCTGATATTCAGGGAGAAAAGTGAGAGCAAAAGAGCGGCGGCAAGCCGCCTGAGCGAGAAAGCCACCTCTCCCTTTTCTCCCTCGCTGCAGCTATGGAAACCGTGGAAAACCGCAAGCGGTTTACGCACCGTTCCCACAGCCTGCGCTCACTCTCTTTTTCCTCTCTTGCTTTCTCCCTATACAAAGATAAGTGTCCATTTTCTATCCCGAAAACGCACAGTCGCCACGACGAACAGAGGGCAGCGTGTCAATATGTCAAAGAAAAGCAAACGGCACACAGGCGGTTTTATCCTCAAAAAAGCCCCGAAGCACGACAAAAATAAGCCCAGCACCACGCCGTTTGACGTGATGCTGGGTTTTTAGCCGTAAACTCACTCTGATATTAAGCCAAAATGCCGCAGCGCATCCTTGATTGCCTCGACCTTTTCAGGCGGGCAGGGATGATACTCATGTTTTCTCTGCTCCACTGCGTTCGGTGCTTTGTGCATATCCAGTCCGACCATACGCTTGACCTCTGCAATATATGCCGTATGGACTTTGAAGCCGTACTTCTCCTGCACATACTCCTGAATACGCTTATAGGTCGGATGCTCCTTGACCTCGCCGGTTTCCACTTCCATTCTGACCTCAACCGTCAGTGGATTTGTTCCCGTGACAAGAGGGCGACCGTCTCAACAGTTGTTTCAGTTTCCAAGGGAAGTTCTTTCACTTCCTCACCATCAACAGGCACAGGGAAGTTGAATACAATCTTCTTTATCCAACTTCCGTCTTTCCTTTTCTCCGGGAACATCTCAATTCGCTCGATAAAGGCCTTCATAAACTCTTTCTGCTCCGCTTCCGTTGCGGAATGGTAGACTTCATCAAATGCCAGCAACAAGCGATAGATATTGTCACCGGAAATCTTCTCCTGCTGAATGCTGCGGATCTGACTTTGCAATTCGCCAATCTGAACTTCAATTTCCTCTATGGTATCATACTGCTCATCATAGCGGCGCTGCAAGTCCAAAATTTTTCTGTCATAGTGGGCATCGTTGATGTCCAAGGTATCCATCTGACGCTCCAAGCGGCTTTTCGTTCCAAAGGCTTGCTTTAGCCGCCCTTGTAGGACAGCTATCTGCTTTTCCATATCTTCTGTATCAACTGCTGTTCCGATTTTCGCCTGAATCGCTTCTACAAACCGTGGATTATTGACCATAGCGGAGATAACCTTCGCCACAAATTTGTTGATCTCTGTCTGCTCGATATTCAGCCGGAAGCTGCACTCATGTCCGGTAGGCGTAACCGTATTTTTGCAGTAGTAATAATACCGGGTTTTCTTGTCCTTGCTGTGTGCCTTGGCGATATTGCCGTACATACTCTTGCCACAGCATGGGCATTTCAAGATACCGGACAGGATGTGGGCGTGGTCTGGATTATTGACCTTTTCCCGCTTAAAGGAATTGACCTTGCGCTTTTCCTGTGCCAGATACCAATCTTCTTCGGAAATAATGGCTTCGTGCTGCCCATCGTAAACAGGGAACTCCGACTGCTCGACCACGTGCATCTCATTTCTTGTACCCTGTTTCTTTTCGGTTCTCCGTCTGCCGTAAGCAATTTTACCCATATAAACGGGATTGTCCAGTACGTCCTGCACAAAGTTCCTTGAAAATCCGGGAATGGTGTTATTCTGCCGCAGCTTCTTGATAAAACCGTTGCGGTTCAGATATTTGGCTACTCCGGCAACGCCCTCGTTGGTATGGATGTAGCGGTCATAAATGACCCGGATCACCTCAACTTCATCCTCTGCAATGACAAGGTTTCCATTTTCCAGTTTGTATCCATATGGAGCGAAACCGCCGTTCCATTTGCCCTCACGAGCCTTTTGCTCACGTCCTGCCATTGTCTGTGTGCGGATATTTTCTCGCTCAATCTCTGCCACCGCAGACAGCACAGAGATCATCAGCTTTCCTGCATCCTTGGAGCTGTCAATGCCATCCTCCACGCAGATCAGATTGACACCGAAATCCTGCATGAGTTGCAAAGAGTTCAGAACATCCGCCGCATTTCTGCCAAATCGGGACAGCTTAAAGACCAGCACATAAGAAACATCATCTTTGCCGTCCTGGATGTCATTCAGCATCCGTTGAAACTCCTGCCGCCCTTGGATGTTCTTGCCGGAAAATCCTTCGTCAGAATACTCCCCGGCAACGATCATATCCTCGTATGCCGCATACTTCCGCAGCTTGTCACGTTGGGCATCCAAGCTGTACCCGTCAACCTGCATGGAGGTGGACACTCTCGTATATAGATAACATTTAAGTTGTTTCTTTTTCAGAATCGCCACCTCCTTCGTTCATTTCTTTTACCACAAGTCCTTCGTTACGGATATAATACTCCAAAAGCCACAGCACATAATCCGGTGCATGGCGGTTGTCCAATTCCCACTCGGTCATCGTCCGGTATGGTATATGAACCAACTTGCAAAAGTCCTTCCGGTTTAATCCCGTGCTTTCCCGCAACTTTATAATTCTGTTTTTACAATCCATCTGCCTATCTCCCTAAAAGCAAAAATACACGTTGCGTACATATTATAGCATATCCGCAACAAGTACGCAACGTGTAAATTGTAAATTTTTACGCAGCCTTATCCGTCAAAGGCTGCGCTTGATTACTTTCCTCGGAATGCTCCACTTCCTGCGGAGCGTCCTGTTCCAATTTATCCAAAACCTGATGTCCATATTTCTGGAGCATCTGGCTCATAACATCCACACAGCGGTCAAATGCCGCATTATATTTCGCTTCCTCATAATATTTCTTCAATAGGCGATTCCTCCATCAAAGTTCCATATCCTGTCCACGCTTCCGTGCAGTGTGTTCGTGCTCCTGCGTTTCTTTTCCTTTGCTGAGGACAACATCAAGAAAAGCCCGAACCCTTTCGGATGCGATTTCCAGTGCATCCAAGAAGGGCTGGGCTTTCTTTTTCAGCTCTTGATATTGTTCATGCAGCGCATCGTACCGCTGCTTCCATGTTTTTGCACTTTTCTCCGCTTGCTCGAATTTCTGCTTGTACTTGATCTTCTCTGCCTTTTCCGCAAAGCTACTGACAGCATAATCTTTGAGTGTGCGGCATTCATCCGGTGTCAGAGTGATATTGTTTCCGAATGTGGCCTTCTTGCCCATCGCTTCAATATCCTGCACCGTCAGTGCAAGAGTCTTTGCCGTCTTGGTTTCCTTTTGCAGCGCTTTCAGTTTCCTTTTCTGTTTCTCCGTGGCAGCTTTGGCATTCTCCAAACTCTGCTCCGCCTGTGCCACCTGTCCGGTCACAGCTTCCAAACGCTGCTGTTCTGCCTGCACCTTGAACTGCGTCACCGTCAGATGTTCCTCGGTGCTGCCACGCTCTCCACGCTCCACATCGGTGTAACCGGCAGTTCGCATGAAATTGAAAAAGTCATCCTGCAACACACTGTAGGATGACTTCAAAATCTTTTTCCCTTTTGCATTCAACATGGGATTTCCGTTCTCACCAAGCACCGGCTTGGACTCCCATTTCTTACTGCGGCTGACCTGTGTGATGACCTCCTTGACGGTTCCCCGGAGGGCTTCATCCTTGCATCGCTTCGACCAAAGGATCTGCTTTTTCACCACCGGGATATAAACCACATGAAGATGATAGTGGTACACATCCTCGCCCAGAGCTTCGGACATTGCCCGGTTGCGCTCATCGGCGTGCATCACAGCGGAGAGGATATACTGTTCACCGCCCACGATCTCCACGGCTGCTTTGTAGGCATCGGCATAAAACTGTTTCGCAAATTCATAGCCGCCGTGGTTGTAGAAGTAAGCAGAGTTCACATCGAAGATCAACTCGCCGTATTTGACGGCATCCGGTTTCAGACCTCTGGTGGAGATCACGCCATCCTGTTCCATCTGCTCAAACATTTTTACATAATCGTCCGTGGGTGCTTTGAAATGGACATTCAGAGAAGTGCGTTCCGGCACGATGTCCTGATTGCTGTAGCTGTCCTTTTCACGCTCATTGTGTTCCTGTACCTTAGCCACATCTGCCGGGGTTTCCAAGTCCTGATTTCTGGCTACGGTACGGTCTATTCCATCATTTCTTGCCATAGAATTTTTGTCCTTTCTTTGAGATTTGCAGACAGCGGAGAACTACGGAGAGGCACTTTTTCAAAGTGTAATAACCCACTATGACACTTTCATCCATACTGGCTGCAAAGTGCCGTGGGCTCTCCGAGGGCTCTCCCGAGGGGGAATGCGGTCACTGCGGTGACCTCTGCTGAACTGCCCGAAAACTGTCTGCATCGTTTTCTGTTGTTCAGCCCGGATAGCTGCTGTTTTGCGAAACACCACCCATCCCGGCGGCAGTGAAAATCAAATCTTTCACTGCAATAGAAACAGCCCAAATAAAGGAAATGAGCTGTTTCTATCACAAGCGTTTCACGCTCTTTTGCTGCGTACATACGTACCAGCCAATGGGATTTACTCGACCTGCCGCCATTCCTCCGGAATGTCCTCCGGTACGTACGTACACGGCGAATCTCCGTAAAACCCATTTATATGAGGTCGTGCAATGGCTTCCACTCCCATGAATCCCCAAACCCGCCGTCCGGCAGAGTTGGTGATATTGTTGCAATGTTCCAGATTAAATTTCTTGGCATTGGCAATCATGGCGTCGCTGAAGCTGCGGGCTTTCAGCGGTGCAAGGGAATTTTCTTCGCACCACATCCGGTAGATTTCATAGAAATCCTTGGAACTGATGGACGCATCCGCTTTACGCTGGATGTATCCCTCGGAATCCATGAAATCAAAGATATTGTTGTCACGCTTGACCGCTTCCCGGTTTTCCCGGATACGCTCACTCTCCGTAAACTTAAAGTTGTTGGTAACAAGCCGCTGTAAGCCTTCAAATGCCCACAGGAAGATACCCTCGGCTTCAGGTTTCATCTTCTCCGCAAGGTCGGGATCGTCAGCTCTGTCCACTGGCTTTTCCTTGGTGGTCAGCACAAGCTGTCTGCGATAAAATCCGTCACTGCGGTCATACAAGGCTTGCAGATCACCGTTGCTGAATGCCAGCAATCGGGCGAACATCCAACCCTGATAACTCTGCTTGCCTTTGCGTTCCAAATCCATCTTGCCCTGTGCGGTGACAATGGATTTTACATAGTTGGTCTGGCGCAGAGCTTCCATCCGCATATCATCATCCACGCACAGGAGAATGTGTTTCAAATCGGCACGGGCGAAGCGGTTTTCAGAAATCTTGCCGATGCTGCCGTCTTTCATATCCGTGCCGAAGATGGTAGACAGTACCGCACCGATTTGAGATTTACCCTCGCCGCCGTTGCCTTTAATCACCATCATGCGCTGCCCCTTGTTGGAGGGAATCAGGCAATAGCCGATAAACTCCTGCAAAGTTGGAATGTCCTCGGCGTAAAGCAACCCATCCAGAAAGTTCAGCCAGATCACCGGCGCAGTAGCATCGGGATTGTAAGCAACCGGCAAACGGCTCCGCACGATAGCCGGTCTGCCCTCGGTAAATGTGCCGTTCAATAGCAGCGTACCGTTGGACAAATGAATCCGATCCTGCTCCGGTGGAAAGTCCGGCACTTGCGCTTCCAGTTTCAGCACTTCCAGAATGTTGGTGATCTTCCGGGGGATATTGTTTACGGCACAGAATTTCAGCTTGTCGTAAATCTCCCCACGCAGAGGAAGATCGTCCGTCACTCGACCATCGGGCGTGAAAAAAGCTCCGTTTGCGAAGATGATCCTGCGCTCTTGCAGAAATTCTTCACAAAACAGAGCTTCGTTGATGTTCTGCCCGTCAAACCACATGGGCAAGTTCATATCAGGCGTTTTCCGGTTCTTCGCCATGGTGCGCCACCTCCTTTTTCTTTCGTGCGGTATACTCTTGCAGAAAAGCAATTTTGCCGTCCTGCATCAGCTTGTCCACCAATGCCACCCGTTCTTCCAGATCACCCACCGTCAGCACATCTGCCATATATTCGATATGGCAGTGCATCTGGCAGGCTTCCACAAAACGGTCATCCAGAGCATCTTCCGGTGTCTTGGGAGCATAGCGCACTTTCCAATCTTCCAACAGATGCAAATAATCCGTCAGCACCCGGAAGCACAGCACTTCATCCTCCCGGAACTGACGGATATAGGGACGCTTCGGCTTGACCATAGCTGCGGCAGTGGGCGGTTTCGGGTCAAGCCCGAAGTCCAAAGCCAGCTTTTGCGCTGCTTCATAACTGCTCAGATTGAACAGCCTTGCCACAAGGTCGATCACATCCCCTTTGGCTCCGCAGCCGAAGCAGAAAAAATAGTCCTCATTCAGCTTCAAGCTCGGATGCCTGTCGTTGTGGAACGGGCAGCAAGCCATGCCGTTGTGGCTCACTTTCAGCCCGTAGTGTTCGGCGGCTTGCTTGACGCTGATTGCCGCCTTGATGGTTTCATAGATTGTCATAGAAAACCCTCCGTTCATAATATTCTGGAAAGCACGAAGCACCCGCCGTGATTGGCAGGTGCTTCGCTCCTTCTATTATGGTTATGACGGATTTTTCAAAAAACAGGCTAATGACAGGACAATCCTGTTTCAAAAAACAGGACAACTTATCTGAGGACGTAGATTTCTTCACATTTACATGATATAATTAGAAAAATGAAAAAACAGGACAGGAGGGCAAGCATGAATCAAGAATTGATGACATTGGATTTCTGGCAGGATACGGTCATATATGAGAGCAAAACATTTCCTGTCGGTACGCTTGCCTGTGATGCACTGAATGTTCCTGTGAATACCATTGCAAAAATAAACGAGCAATGCGAGAAAATCAATCTGCTGCTTGGAATATTAAACGCCGGACAGGATGCTTCTGCACTCTGTCCTATTGCAAAGGAAGCTGCTCTGACGATGCTCGATATTCTCAGTCAAACACCGCCGTTCTCCTATATGAATATCTCAAAGCACAGAGAACGGATTGAAAAAGTCTTTACTGTGGACAA
Organism: Butyricicoccus sp. AF18-9LB; assembly: GCF_027684505.1. NCBI lineage: Bacteria > Bacillati > Bacillota > Clostridia > Eubacteriales > Butyricicoccaceae > Butyricicoccus > Butyricicoccus sp. AF18-9LB. Next base: position 22,377 of record NZ_JAQCWA010000007.1, on the reverse strand, counting down.
TGCGCTGAAATATGTGGAGTTTGCCATAAAAGCCGCAACCAATTCTTTGCAATTTGAAGAAATCCAGAACTTTACCGATGCGATGATGCTCCAACGCTATACCGCAGTTTTCGGGCATCTGGCATACTCCCTTAGGGAATACCAAACGGCCATGCTTGATTTTGCAGAAAAAACAGACGGCAACGAAGCAGACCGCACCGCAGAGGGTTTTGCAAAAATGTTCGGCAGCTATTTCCCGCCGGAGTTTTCCATCACGGAAGGCAATGCCTGGATGTCTACCCTGAACAATTCCGTTCAGTATGTATCCGTCATCCGTCCCGGCGAAAAAGTTGCGAAGCTGGTCAAGCGGATGCACTATGTATCCTTTGTAGGGATGTTCCGGTCTGATCTTTTTGAGGGCTTATGTGTTGGTCATGCCCCGAAAAAATGCAAAATCTGCGGCAAGTGGTTCCTCACCACCAACGCAAGGCACACCAAATACTGCGGCGGCTATGCACCGGGGGACAAGCTGCACCGCACTTGCCGGCAGATCGGCAATCTAAAAGGCAGAGAACAGCGAGAGCTTGCAGACGATCATCCGATTATCCAGATATATGAAAAGAGGCTGAACACCATAAATCGCTATGTAAAGCGTGGTACTCTGGACGCTGACCTTGCGGAGGTCATGAAGAAACTGGCAAAAGATAAAGAACTCCGGGCAAAAAGTGATGTTGCTTATGCCAAAGGAGCTTATGAAAAAGAAATGGAACAGGCTGCTTTGCTTGCAGAAGCTAAGATACATATTTAGTGGGGGAACAATATGAAACAAATATATGTGCATGGATTAGGACAAACATCTGACAGTTGGACAAAAACAATAGATATTTTGCAAACTACTGATTACAGCTTGTGTCCGAATCTTCCTGATTTAGTTCATAGCAAAGAAGTGACCTATGATAATCTATATGCTGCATTTTCAGATTACTGCAATCAATATGATGAGCCTATTGATTTGTGCGGTTTATCGCTTGGGGGCGTATTAGCTCTGAACTATGCTATACAATATCCGAAAAAAGTTCGCTCCTTGGTGCTTATCGCCACACAATATAAAATGCCCAAGAAGCTTCTGAAATTTCAAAATCTTCTCTTTAGATTTATGCCTAAATCCATGTTTCAACAAATGGGATTTAGAAAAGCTGATTTCTTACTTCTATGCGAAACCATGATGGAGTTGGACTTTAACAACTCTCTGCACAAAATATCATGCCCTACACTATTGTTATATGGCGAGAAAGATACTGCGAATAAAAATGCTTCTATTGAATTGGCAGAATTGCTTAAGAACGTGGAATTAAAAACGATTATTGGTGCCGGACATGAAGTTAATATTGAATCACCGCAGGAATTGGCAGAAATACTTCATGCTTTTTATGAAAGAATGTCTTAAGGGATTCTTATAGAAATGAGAAGGGAGGTGCGCTATGCTGAGTGATTTTTCATGGGACATGACCGGATACATACCAAAACACGCTGTCAATCCGCACGGTGACGGCATCATTCCTTATGCGGCAGAGCGCATCTTTCAACTGGAACCGGAGCCTCCAGCGGTGGGCAATCTGAACGAATATATCCTGTCTGCCTTGCAGGAAAAGAATTTGATATATTTCTCATTCTTCCTACACCACTACGAGCCGCAGCTTAACAAGCGCATCAAAGACTTTCTCGGTGTGGATGGCGGCGATCTGTATGACACAGACCGATTTATAGATATAAAGCTCTCCTGCCGGGAGCAAATGCTCCAAAAGCTGATGGACTATGACCTTGCCAAGGGTGCAGAGTATGCTACATACATTTTCCCGTTCATCCGGGATGCTATGCTCCGTTTTCGCATGGGCGAAGAAAAATGGTCGGTGTCCTCTCTGACCAATTACAAAATGGTGCGGTCAATGGCTTGGCTGTACCACAATACCAAGGATGCGGTCAACGAATTTTCCAAGAAATACAACTGCGATCTTGCCCTTGCGGAAGAATATCTGAAAGTTGTCCGTGGAATCCGCAATCAGCAGCCTTTCTATGTCACAGACGAGGACGGCGAAGAAACAGGCGAGGATGTAGCCCTTGACGATAGCTGGAACTATACCGATATCCTCTGGAACGGCATACAGGCAGAAAAGGTGCAGCGGGCATTTGAGAAACTGAATTACCGGGAACAGACCTTGCTCGAAAAACGGTTAGCAATTTGCATGACCTGTGGGCGAGTTGGCTCATGGAAGAACCGCCCCACCTTTGAAGAACTGGCGGTTATGTTTGAGGGCAGTACAGCCAGCGGTGCAGAACGAGCCTACCGAAAAGCAGTGGACAAGTTGACGGAATTGTTGGTTGCCGAGGGCGCAATCCATGCAGTCCGGCTAAAACAGAAATCCAAGATCAAGCGAAAAAAGAAAATCGCCGCCGCAATCTACGAATATCAGGCAGACTGCGACGGCGAATGGGGCGAGATTTCATTTGATTTTGAGAATGGTACGGCAGAGATCATTCGCCTTGCCGATTGGGATACGATAAAAACCAACCGCTTTGCGAACAAGGCCGTAGCCTATCTTCTGAACTGTGAGAACGAAAAATTGCCCAAGGAAACGATGGTGGCATTTGAATAACGAAGGAGTGAGATACATGGAACAATTATTGATTATTGAAGATGATATCGGTTTGAATCAAGGCTTATGCAAAGCGCTGAAAGCAGATGACCGTCAGATTATATCCTGCCATGATCTAAAAGCGGCAAGAGAACAATTGCTTTGCGGGAGTGTATCCCTGATCCTGCTGGATATCAATCTGCCGGATGGCAGCGGGCTCGAGCTGCTCCGGGAGGTCAAGGAAAACACACCCTATATTCCTGTTATTCTGCTGACTGCCAATGACACCGATCTGGACATCGTAGACGGACTGGAGAGGGGCGCTGATGATTACATTACCAAGCCCTTTTCTCTTTCGGTTTTGCGGGCAAGGGTGAATACCCAACTGCGAAAGCAAGCGTCAAACCATAAAAATGCGCCGTTCCATATGGATCTATTTCACTTTGACTTTGAGGCTATGACCTTTTATGTGGGAGATTCAAAAGTGGAATTGAGCAAAACAGAACAAAAATTACTGCGTCTGCTTGTTGAAAACCGAGGCCGAACCATGACCCGTGGAGACCTTGTAGACCGGATCTGGACAGATGGCTCAGAATATGTGGATGAAAATGCTTTGTCTGTTACGATCAAGCGACTGAGGGATAAGCTTGGCGCACAGAAATATATTAAAACCGTCTATGGAATCGGTTATAGCTGGGTGACAAAAGATGAATAAAACCGGCATTGTGATCATACTGCTATGTTTTCTGGCGGCGATAGCTGTTGTATTATGGGAGCGGAGAAAGGCCAGAAAAACGATGGAAGAAATCGAAAGGATGCTGGACGCTGCCATAACCGGTTCCTTTTCTGAAACCAATTTTGATGAAAGCCAGCTGTCTGCATTGGAAACGAAGTTTGCGCACTATCTTTCCGCCGCAGAAGCATCTTCTCAAAATATAGCGCAGGAAAAAGACAAAATCAAAACCTTGATTGCGGACATTTCCCACCAGACGAAAACGCCGATTGCAAATCTGCTGTTATACAGCGAGCTTCTGATGGAGGAAACTCTGCCTGCATCGGCGAAGGCAAATGTGGAGGCGCTGTACAAACAATCGGAAAAGCTGCGATTTCTGATCGATTCTCTCGTAAAGCTTTCCAGACTGGAAAACGGGATCATTTCACTCTCCCCTCAGCAAGCAGCGCTGCAGCCGCTGCTTGAAAGCGTAGTAGAACAATATGCCGCCAAGGCTTCTGAAAAAGGATTGTCTTTGCGACTGCAAGATACCGATGCTTTTGCTGTATTCGACTTCAAATGGACAGCGGAAGCGCTGGCTAATATCGTAGACAACGCCATCAAATATACCGAGCATGGCACCATTACTATTTCTGCCGTAAGCTATGAAATGTTTGCAAGGATCGATATATCGGATACCGGTTCAGGCATCCCGGAAAATGAGCAAGCGAAGATATTTGCTCGCTTTTACCGCTCAAATAGTGTGCAGAAACAAGAAGGGGTCGGCATCGGCTTATACCTTGCCCGACAGATCGTATCCGGCGAGGGCGGTTATATCAAGGTTGCTTCCGTTCCGGGAAAAGGAAGTACGTTTTCCATATTTCTCCCGAAATAACAACAATTCTATCAAAACTGTTAGATTTCATTTTTCGCCGGAAAGAATGTGGAAAGATTCCTATGCGATAATCTGTATGTATCAAAGGATCATTTCCTTTCATACATACAGATTTTTTCATGGAGGTACTCATTTATGGAAGTTTTACAGGCAAAAAACCTGAAAAAGATTTATGGCTCCGGCAATAACGCAGTTCATGCGTTGGATGGAGTTGATTTAAGTGTAAAGAAGGGCGAATTTGTTGCAATCGTCGGCACATCCGGCTCCGGCAAGTCTACCCTGCTGCACATGCTGGGTGGGCTGGATCGCCCTACAAGCGGCACAGTCATGGTGGACGGACAGGATATTTTCTCCTTGAAGGATGAAGCCCTGACCATCTTCCGCCGCAGGAAAATCGGCTTTGTGTTCCAAGCATATAATCTTGTTCCGGTGCTGAATGTGTATGAAAATATCGTTCTACCCATTGAGCTGGACGGTGGCAAGGTCAACAAGGATTTCGTACAGCAGATCGTGCAGACCCTTGGGCTGGATGAGCGTCTGGATGCCCTGCCCAATCAGCTCTCCGGCGGTCAACAGCAGCGAGTAGCCATTGCCCGTGCGCTAGCGGCAGCACCCGCTATCATTCTGGCAGATGAACCCACCGGCAATCTGGATTCCAAAACCAGCCAGGATGTATTGAGCCTTTTGAAAGTCACCAGTCAAAAGTTCGCCCAGACAATCGTAATGATCACTCACAACGAAGAAATTGCGCAGATGGCAGACCGCATTATCCGTATCGAAGATGGTCGGATCGTCTCCCAGAACTAACGGGAGGTGGCTACGATGAATGTCAAAAACAGAAAATGTATTCGAAAGCTCAGCTTAAAATCTCTTTATGCGAACCGTCGCCGCAATCTGATCGCCATTTTTGCCATTGCGCTGACAACGCTGCTATTTACGTCCATGTTCACCATTGTCTTGTCGTTGAACGCCAGTTATGAAACCTACCAGTTTCGGCAGGTAGGCGGCTATGCGCATGGCACCTTTAAGGATGTTTCCCCCGAGCAGGCGGAACGCATCGCTGCCCACCCAAAGGTGAAGGCTACGGGGGCACGGAAGGTAATCGGTATCACTGCGGAGGGGGTCTTTGCCAAAATACCGGCAGAGATCAGCTACATGGATGCCAACTGCACTAAATGGAGCTATGCAACCCCTACTATCGGACGGATGCCCGAAAGCGGCAAAGAGGTAGCCATGGATACGGCAGCGTTGCAGCTGCTTGGCGTAACGCCGGAGCTGGGCGCCGAGGTCACGGTTTCCTATTCCATTACGGACAAGGATCAAACCGCCTTTACTGTAACAGATACCTTTACGCTGGTAGGCTATTGGGACTATGATGAACTAATGCCTGTTCACTACATCAACATCAGCCGTGATTACGCAGATGACATCGAAGCGCAGGCAGTGAAAACAGGGCTACAGCCCTTCCGCACTGACCTGAATGTCATGATGGCTTCCAGTACAAACATTCAAGGGCAGATGGAGCAGGTGGATACCGATCTCGGCTACACATGGGACAGCTATACCGATCCCAACAGCGTTCGAATCGGCGTCAACTGGGGATATACCTCATCCCAGCTGGAGTCGCAGCTCGATCCGGAACTTGTGATCGCCATAGCAGCTTTTTTGCTGCTGGTGATTTTCACCGGGTATCTTATCATCTATAACATTTTCCAGATCTCTGTTGCGGGGGATATCCGGTTTTACGGGCTTCTGAAAACCATTGGCACAACGCCCCGGCAGCTCAAACGCATCATTCGCCAGCAGGCACTTCTGCTTTGTCTGATCGGCATTCCGGCGGGGCTGCTGTTGGGCTATGGCATTGGCGCTGTTCTGGTGCCTGTTGTCTTGCGCTCCACCCGGTTGGATGCAGGCATCACCACCATCAGCACTTCGCCTGTGATCTTTGTTGGCTCCGTGCTGTTTGCCCTGCTGACGGTGCTTTTGTCCTGCTCCAAGCCCGGGAAAATGGCAGCCAGGGTTTCTCCGGTGGAGGCTACCAAATATACGGATGCAATGCAGACCAAGAAAAAACAGCGCAGCACCCGGGGAGCGAAGCTCCATCAGATGGCCTTTGCCAATCTGGGACGAAACAAAAAAAAGACGGTGCTGGTGGTGGTGTCTCTGGCGCTGTCGGTGACGCTGTTCAATGCGCTGTGTGCCTTTGTGGGCGGCTTCAGCATGGAGAAGTATGTATCCTTCATGACCTGCGCCGATTTTATCGTCAGCACGCCCGACTATTTCCGTTACAACCCGGCAGATGAATTCATCACGCCGGAACAGATCGAAGAGATCGCAGCAAACACAAAGGCCAGTCTTTCCGGCACGGGATATGCTGTGCGAAAACCCGCATATCTGTGGATGACGGAGGATGCTCTGCGGCAGGACTATGCAAGGTACGAAAGCGCCGAGCAGTTGGACAGCCATATGAGCCGTCTGGAGCACCGGGGCAATATGGTGATGGGAGATACCAGAATCGAGGCTCTGGATAACAGCCTGTTTGACAAGCTGCAAGTGTTCGACGGAGATATTTCTCCTATGCTGGAGCCGGACAATAACGCCATTGCCATTGCGGTTTCTTTGGATGATTACGGCAATCTGCCCAATCCTGAATACTACCCCAAGGTGGGAGACACGATCACCGCTACCTATGCGGATGATGTGAAATATATCGACAGCCGCACCGGGGAACTCCGCACCGAAGATACACCGGAGGAGTACTTTCAGGCAAAATTGTATGGAGCCAGAGATGTAGAGTACACGGTCTGCGCCTTGGTAGAACTTCCGAATTCCATGAGTTATCGTTATGGTGGTATTGGATATGACGTAGTTTTGTCTGTGGACACCGCACAGAGGGACAGCGGTGGTGCAGCCATTCCGATGCTCTACCTGTTCGACACAGCGGACGAAGTTGACGAGACCGAAGCAGAGCAATATCTATCGAAGCTTACTGCCGGTGAGTTTTCGCCCTTGATGTATGAAAGCAAGGCCACGGCTCGCTCTGAATTTGCTCAGTTCCGGCAGATGTTCCTTCTGATAGGTGGTATCCTCTGTGCTATCATCGGGCTGGTGGGACTCTTAAATTTCTTCAACGCCATGATGACCGGTATTCTTTCCCGCCGCCGTGAATTTGCTGTACTTCAGGCTGTAGGAATGACGAACCGGCAGCTCAAAACCATGCTGATCTACGAGGGATTGTTTTACGCAATGTCCTCCGTAGCGGCGGCCTTTATTCTGTCGCTGGCGGTGGGACCTCTTGCGGGAAAAATGCTGGGCAGTATGTTCTGGTTCTTTGAGTATCGATTCACCATTCTGCCTGTCCTGCTGACAATTCCGGTATTTCTTCTGCTGGGGTGGCTGATTCCTTGCATGATGTATGACAACGCAGCGAAATGCAGCGTTGTAGAGCAATTAAGGGATGCTCAATAACTGTTAAGCAAAAAACGGCCCTCTGCCAATGAAAAGGCAGAGGGCTGAGTTTTAATCTAAGGGTTTACATTCAGTTACAGTTTTTAGATAAATTTCGGGGTTTCCGTTCAAAACAAGGTCTGCATATCCAATCGGGTCATTGTAGATTAGATAGTCCAGCTCTGACCGCTGATACATATTGTCAGCAACCTCATTCTCCACTGCTATTGTATCAATAGCAATCATACTGCCATCTAAGAATTTCAGTTCCACACAGGCATTATCCATGTTGAACTCACAAGAAATCAACCTATCCATAAGAAACCTCCACTTTGCTGGATGTTAGATCATCCCAAAATATTTGAATGCTTCTCGGATTGCTTTCTCTTTTTCCGGTGGACACTGGGGCTGTCTGGAATCCTCGGACTTCGGCAGATTATAGTTCTTACCAACCCCAATCCCACATTTTCGTTTAATCTGTGAGATATAGAGGTTGGACACCTTTAACCCGGTATGCTCCAACACATACTCCTTGATCTGCGGATAGGTTGCCCCATCTTGAAATTCGGACATATCCATATCTTCCAAAGAGAACTCAACCCGAATCTTTTTCGAGTCGACCTCACCCTTGGAAAGCAAGACAACTGTCTCAACATGAAAAGTTCTCGGGAACAGATCGATCGCCTGTGCCTTCTCGAGCGTATAGCCTGCGCCGCACAGCTCCGCCACATCGCGCGCAAGCGTTGCCGGGTCGCACGAAACATACACAACCTTAGGCGGCTGCATTTTAAGGATCGCGTCGCGTGCAGTCGCGTCCAGACCCTTGCGCGGCGGATCGACCACCAACACATCAATGCCGCGCTTAGCCAACCGCTGCGCCGCCTGACCCGCATCCGCACAAAAGAACTCTGTGTTCTCCATGCCGTTGCGGAGCGCGTTGCGCTTGGCGTTTTCGATGGCCTCCGGCACGATTTCCACGCCAATGGCAGTCTTTGCATGCTCGGCCAGCGCCAGCGTGATCGTACCCGCACCGCAATAGAGGTCAAGCACGGTCTCCTCGCCGGTCAGACCGGCGTAGTCCACCGCACACGCATACAGACGCTCGGCCTGCGCGTGGTTGACCTGATAAAACGCCTCGGGCGAGAGCAAAAACGTGTGCCCGCACAGGCGGTCCTCCAACATTGGTTCACCCCAGAGAACATCCGTCCGGTCACCCAGAATCACGTTGTCATCGCGCTGGTTGTGATTGAGCAGAATACCCGTCAGCGACGGTGCTGCCGCGCGCAAACGCTCGACCAGCACGTCCAGTCCGGGCATTTTCTTGGTCGCGGAAATGAGCGTCAGCTGGCTTTCGCCGCTTTTTTCGCCCACTCGAACATAAATATGGCGAATCGTGCCGCGCTTGCTCGCATAATCGTACGGCTTGACCGAAAATTCCGTCATCCATTCACGCACCACAGCGGCAATCTTATCTGCCGTCTCGGACTGGATCAAACACCTGTCCACCGGCACAATGTCGTGGCTGCGCGGACGGTAAAAGCCGGTAACGATGCTGCCCTCTTTGTCCCGTCCGACCGGATACTGCGCCTTATTGCGGTAATGCTCAGTCGTCGGCGCACCCGTAATGCCGAGCAGCTTTGCGCCGTCCTGACCGCCAATGCGCGTCAGCGCATCACGCACCTTTTTCTCCTTTGCACGCAGTTCTTCCCCGTAGGTGATGTGCTGATAACAGCAGCCGCCGCACTTGTCCGCCACCGGACATGCAGGCGCAATGCGCTGTCCCGACGGCACGATAATCTTCTCTACCCTGCCGAACGCCACATTTTTCGTCACCTTGACAATGCGGACATCACACTGATCGCCAACTGCTGTGCGCGGCACAAATACCGCCCGGCCTTCGATCTTCGCAAACCCCGTGCCGTCCGCCGTATAATCCGTAATCTGACAACGATACGTCTTATTCTTCTGCAAATCCATAAAAACCCCTCAATAGTGGAAAATTGAGAATGGAGAATGGAAAGTGAACTTCTCCCCTCAATTACTACTTCCTAATTACTAATTTTTATAATGGTATTATAGCACGAACTTCGGAGATACTGCAATCGAAAGGAGCGTGCAATTATGGCGCAGGACAGGAAAAAACAGGTCTCCGGCGAGATTCCCTTTGATTTTATGCAGGAAATGGGACACAGTCCGCGGGCAATGGAGCAGTTCTTTGATCTGCCGTATCAGGCGCGGCAGGTGCTGACCGATGCGGTATGTATCTCAGACGAACCCGAGGAACGCCGCGCGACGGCTCTCAAGTCGCTTGCAAACGGCGGCGAAGGCTTCTGCGAACGGTTCTGACCGCTTTTCCCGCTCGAACGGCTGTACCTTACGGTGCAGCCGTTTTGCTGTATTCGCCAAAATACGCTGTCTTGACATCTTTTATTTCTAATCGCTTTTCATTGCGTTAGTGCATATTTGGTGGTAGAATAGATACTGAATTATTGTGTAAACAACTACTTATATATAATGTAATGGAGAATATTTATGTGGATCGCAGATCATTGGAAGGACTACGCCGTGCTCGACTGCGGCGGCGGTGAAAAAATTGAACGATGGGGCAATCAGATTCTGCAGCGCCCCGACCCGCAGGCTATCTGGCCGCGCGACAAGGACTGCAAAATCTGGAATAAGCCGAACGCTATCTATCATCGCTCGAACGCGGGCGGCGGCAAGTGGGAAATCCGCAAGCTGCCCGAGCAGTGGGCTATCCACTACGGTGATTTGACGTTCCAGCTCAAGCCGATGAGCTTCAAGCATACCGGTCTGTTCCCCGAACAGGCTGCCAACTGGGATTTTATCGACAAGATGATCCGTCACGCAGGCCGCCCGATCAACGTGCTCAACCTGTTCGCGTACACCGGCGGCGCTACGCTTGCGGCGGCAAACGCCGGCGCATCCGTCTGCCACGTTGACGCATCCAAGGGCATGGTGCAGTGGGCCAAGGAGAACGCCGCGTCCTCCGGTCTGAGCGACCGCCCGATTCGCTGGATCGTGGACGACTGCAAAAAGTTCGTGCAGCGCGAGATCCGCCGCGGACGCAAGTATGACGCCATCATCATGGACCCGCCGAGCTACGGCCGCGGTCCGTCCGGCGAAACGTGGAAGATCGAGGAGGATGTTGCCGACTTCGTAGACCTGACCATGGGCGTGCTGAGCGACAAGCCGCTGTTCGTGCTCATTTCCAGCTATTCCACCGGTCTGGCGCCGTCCGTGATGAGCTATCTGCTCGGCATCACCGCAGGCAAGCGCGCCGCCGGCAAGATTGAGGCACAGGAGCTCGGCCTGCCGGTTGAATCGACCGGTCTGGTGCTGCCGTGCGGCTCGTCGGCACGGTTTATCGCGGAAGAATAATAACCTTTTTTACCGAAGGACGAAAATAAATGAGTGAAATCATCAAAACCGAAAACCTGCAGTACGCCTATCCCACCGAGGACGGACAGCTTTCCGTTCCTGTGCTAAAGGGCGTAAATCTTTCCATCCGGCGCGGCGAGTTCGTCGCGGTGCTCGGTCACAACGGCTCGGGCAAGAGTACGCTTGCCGGCTGCTTCAACGCGATCCGTCTGCCGACCGGCGGCGTATGCTACGTTGACATGATGGACACCCGCGACGAAAACAACACCTATGAGGTGCGCAAGACCGTCTCGATGGTATTCCAGAATCCGGACAACCAGCTTGTCGCCACCGTTGTTGAAGAAGATGTCGCATTCGCGCTGGAGAACATGGGCGTGCCTCCCGAGGAAATCCGCAAGCGCGTTGACGATGCACTGCGTGCCGTCGGCATGTACGAATACCGTGCACAGGCGCCGCACCGTCTGTCCGGCGGACAGAAGCAGCGAATCGCAATCGCAGGCGTTATCGCCATGATGCCGCGCTGCGTTGTACTCGATGAGCCGACCGCCATGCTCGACCCACAGGGCCGCCGTGAGGTCATGAATGTTGTCCGTGAGCTGAACCGCAAATTCGGCATCACCGTTATCCTTATCACCCACCACATGGACGAAGCCGTACAGGCGCAGCGTGTGGTTGTCATGCACAAGGGCAACGTGCTGATGGACGGCACTCCGCGCGAGATCTTCACGCAGGTGGACAAGCTGCGCGCGGCTTCCCTGACCGTACCGCAGACCATCGAAGTCCTGTACGACCTCGATCAGCAGGACGGCGAAAAACTGCCGATCGACGCACTCTCGATTGAGGAATGTGCAGATATTCTCGAACAAGAATACTTGAATTGATTATCCGAAGGAGAATCTTATGTCAACCATACTTGAAACGAGGGGCTTGACGCACGTTTACGGCGCAGGCACCCCCTTTGAGCGTGTTGCGCTTGACCATGTTGACCTGAAAATCGAAAAAGGCGAAATTCTCGGTGTGATCGGTCACACCGGTTCGGGCAAGTCTACGCTCATTCAGCACCTGAACGGTCTGCTGCAGCCGTCCGAGGGCGAGGTCCTGCTCGACGGCAAGTCCATCTGGGATGCCAAGGGCAAGTGCAGCCGCGAAACGCGCTTCCGCGTCGGTCTGGTGTTCCAGTATCCGGAATACCAGCTGTTCGAGGAGACCATCGCGAAGGACATTGCCTACGGCCCGACCAACATGAAACTGCCGCAGGCCGAGATTGACGAGCGCGTGCGCGAATCCATGGCGGCAGTCGGCCTTGCACCTGAGCTTGCCGACCAGTCTCCATTTGCGCTGTCCGGCGGTCAGAAGCGCCGCGTAGCCATCGCAGGCGTTATCGCGATGCGGCCGGATGTGCTCGTGCTCGATGAGCCGACCGCCGGTCTCGACCCGGCGGGCCGTGACGAGATTTTTGAGCTGGTCCGCAGCTACCACAAGCAGTCCGGCGCGACCATCCTCATCGTGTCCCACTCGATGGAGGATATCGCACAGATTGCCGACCGTCTGCTTGTGATGAACCACGCCAAGGTGCTGTTCTGCGACACGCCGCGCGAGGTTTTCTCGCACGCGGACGAGATCATTGCCGCAGGACTGGACATCCCGATGATCACCAAGGTCATGCTCGAGCTGAAAAAGCGCGGTCACGATGTTGATACCTCGGTCTACACCGTAGCGCAGGCCATGGATGCTCTGCGTGCCTGCAAGCGGAAGGAGGCTGCTCACGAATGCTGAAGGATATTACCCTCGGTCAGTTTTTTCCGGGCAACAGTGCGGTGCATCGTCTTGATCCGCGCGTAAAGATCGTGCTGACGGTGGCATTCATCGTGCTGCTGTTCCTCGCGCAAGGCCCGGTTTCCTATGCGCTGATCATCGCATTTCTTGCTGTTGTCATCGGTATTTCGCGTATTTCGCCTAAAATGGTGCTGCGCGGCCTCAAGCCGATCCTGTTCATCGTTATCTTCACAGCGGTGCTCAACCTGTTCTATACACCAGGCACCTACATTTTCCAGTGGCACTTCCTGCACATCAGTGTGGAAGGCGTTAAGCTGGCCATTTTCATGGTACTGCGCCTGATGCTGCTGATTATCGCAACATCCATGCTCACCTACACCACCTCACCGATTCAGCTGACCGACGGACTCGAGCGTCTGCTTTCTCCGCTCAAAAAGCTGCACGCGCCGGTGCATGAGCTGTCCATGATGATGTCGATCGCACTGCGCTTCATTCCGACCCTCATCGAGGAGACCGAGAAGATCATCTCGGCACAGAAGGCGCGCGGTGCAGATTTTGACTCCGGCAACCTGATTCAGCGTGCCAAGGCCATGATCCCGATTCTCGTGCCGCTGTTCATCTCGGCGTTCCGCCGTGCAGACGAACTCGCAACCGCCATGGAGTGCCGACTGTACCGCGGCGATGTTGGCCGCACCCGCATGCGCCAGCTCAAGATCGCCCGGGTGGATATTTGTGCTCTACTTTGGGTAGCAGCCTTGTTTGTGGTTATTATTGCACTGAAACACTTTGGACTGTAACGTAAATCTATATTGTAGGGCGGGCTGCCCTCAGCCCGCCGCACGGAATACTTTTATTATCATCCACTTCCAACGCTTAACTTTTATAGCTATGAAGAATATTGCATTAGTTTTATCTTATGACGGCACAAATTTTAACGGCTGGCAGATTCAGAAAAACGGTCCTTCGATTCAGGAGAGCATGGAGGACGCGATTTTTCATCTGCTGAAGCAAAAAGTTCATGTTTCCGGTGTCGGACGCACGGATTCCGGCGTTCATGCCCGCCGGTATGTGGCAAACTTCCACGCAGACTGCACGATCCCGATGGACCGTCTGCCGTATGCGCTCAATAGCTTTCTGCCCGAGGACATTGCGGTTTCCGGCGCAGTCGAGGTTCCCGAGGACTTCGATGCGCGCTTCAACTGCACAAAAAAGGAATACGCCTATTATCTGTTCCCTTCCACCCTGCGGGACCCGTTCCACGCGCGGTACGCATATCGGTACAATTATCCGCTGGATATTACAAAAATGCAGGAAGGCGCACAGTATTTTGTCGGCAAGCAGGACTTTGCATCCGTGAGAAGTCAGGGCACACCGGTCAAGAGCACGGTTCGCACCATTTTCTGGTGCGAGGTGGAGCCGGTGGATGACCTCATCCGCATCCGCGTCTGCGGCGATGGTTTTCTGTACAACATGGTCCGCGCGATTGCGGGCACGCTGACGTATGTCGGCGGCGGCAAGCTGGCGCCCGAGCAAGTGCGCGACGTACTGCTCGCGTGCGACAGAGAGCAGGCCGGACCGACCCTGCCTGCCTGCGGTCTGTTCATGAACCGCCTGTGGTACGACGATACGCCCGAACTCGACAGATTCCGCCTGTCCGAGTGACAATTTTCAAGTTCTATTCACATTTTCACCCACAAAACACGCTACAATAAGGAGGCGGGATTTCATGAGCGAACAGAACCCAAAGCAGAATATCATCCGCTTTCCGCTCTCCAGGCGGGAGCGCCGTCAGCGCCTGCTCGACAGCAAGGACGCGCGTATCCGCACGACCGCCCTGCTCCGCATGCTCTGCGGCTGGGCTCTGGTGCTGGGAACAGCCATGTTCCTGATCGCCAACTACCGTATTTTTACGCCGACCTCGCTGCGCACACTCGGCAGCTATATTGCGGCCGGTATTCGCTCGCATGACGGCGATATCACCACCATCAACTACGAAAACGAGACCTTCAGCGACGGTGCGCTGTTTGAATCCGGTCTGGCGTACGCGGACAGTGACGCGCTGTTCCTGTCCCGCGCGGGCAGCATGACCACGCTGCGCTATTCGCTCGGCTACTCCGATCCCGCGGTGGAAAGCAGCACAAATTATGTGCTCGTGTACGACCGCGGCGGCGTCAAAGCCGCACTGGTCGGCTCGGCAGGCGCTGTTGCGGAGCTGGAGCTGGAATCCACCATTCTAAACGGTTCGATCGGCCGCAGCGGCCGTTTCGTGCTCACCACCAATGAGCACGGCTACCGTACCGCCGCTGCCGTTTACGACACCGCAGGAAAAGAGGTTTTCAAATACCGCGCTTCGGAATACTATATTGTATCCGCCGTGCTCTCGCCGGACTGCAATACGCTCGGCATTCTCGCCTTCCGGCAGAACGGCGTAACGCTTGAGTCCCATGTGCTGTTCTTTGATGTGTCCTCCGGCAAGCAGGTTTCGGACACCGCACTGACTGACGCGCTCGGTGTAACGCTCACTTATTCCGAGAACAACGCCGCGATCGCACTGTGCGACACCGGCCTGTATCATGTCACCCGCAGAGGCACGGTCGATGTGCTGCTCGAGCTCAGCTCGCAGGATCTGATCGCCACTGCCTCTCAGGGCAGTACGATGGCTGTCGCTGTGCGCTCCTACCTGAACGATGCACGCAGCGACCTCTATACCGTCCGCAACGGCAGTCTGCACGGTCCGTTCGCACTGACCGAGGAGCCGACGGCGCTTGCCGTCTCCAACGCCGGTACGGCGGTGCTGTCTGCGTCCGGCGTTACGGTCTACAACACCTCCGCCGAGCCGCAGTGGCACAATGATGACGCTGTCGGCGCACGCCGTGTGCTCATGACCGATGACGGTACGGTTTTCCTGCTCTACAACCGCAACGCGCGTATCTTTACCGCGCATTCCGAACGATCCGAGGAAGTGCATGCAGATAACTGATATCAACGATATGATTTCCACAGCGGCGCAGCTGCTCAACGCGCCTGACCTTATCCTCATTGCCGTGCTGCTAGCCAACGTCTGGCTCGGTGCCCGTCGGGGACTGGTCGGTGCGCTGTACGGCGTGATTGGCCGCATCGGCATGATCGCCGCGTCTGTTGCCGCCGCCAAGTACACCGCGCCGTATATCGCGCAGTGGGTGGTCGTGCCGGCAGTCGGTCAGCTGTTTGAAAAACAGGCCGCACTTAAAACCGCCGAAGGCGTGCTGGACGGTCTGCGGCAGAGCGTCACCGAAGCGGCTGTCGGCATGTCGGAGAGCATCGCGTTCTCCATGCTGATGGTGCTGTTCAGCGTGCTGTTCGGACGGCTCATCTGGATTTTCGGCCGCAGCCTCAAGCTCATTGTGCGGCGTACACCGCTCAGCGCACTCGATTCTGCAGGCGGTGCACTCATCGGCTTTGTAACCGGCGTTGCATTCGTCTGCATCCTGCTGATCGTGCTGCAGTGGCTGTTCCCGATCACCTACACATCGCTCGGCTATCTCTCGCCGGAGCGTGTCAAGCATACGCTGCTGCTAAAACAGCTGGTGGACGCTTTACCAATCGCCATTTAATGGAGAACACCTTAATTCTCCATTTTCTATTATCAATTCTCAATTCCTAAAAGGAGTTTAACCTATGAATATGCCAATGTGCTCGCGGTGCAAGAAAAACATCGCGGTGGTGTTCATCACCAAAATCGAGGGACCGGATAAGACCACCCAGGAGGGTCTGTGCCTCAAATGTGCACGCGAACTGGGCGTCAAGCCGCTCGATAACATCATGGAGCAAATGGGTATCACCGAGGATGACCTCGAAGCGCTCTCCGGTGAGATCGGCTCCCTGTCCGACCTGAACGACCTGGTTCCCGCCGGTTCGGACGGCACGGACGACGACGCCCCCCATGAGACCGATCCGGTTGCCGCCGGCACTCTGCCGGGACAGCCCGCAGGCGGCTCTCACGATGAGACCCGTACCCGTTCTTCCCGCAAGGAGGACAAAAAGCGTAAATATCTGAACAATTACTGCGAGAACCTGACCCAAAAGGCCGCAGAAGGCCGCATTGACCATATCGTGGGTCGCGACCGCGAGACCGACCGCGTCATTCAGATTTTGAACCGCCGCCAGAAGAACAACCCGTGCCTGATCGGCGAACCCGGTGTCGGCAAAACCGCCGTTGCCGAGGGTCTGGCAGTCCGCATCAACGAGGGCCGCATTCCGTTCAAGATGCGCAACAAGGAGGTCCATCTGCTCGACCTGACCGCTCTCGTGGCGGGCACGCAGTTCCGCGGCCAGTTTGAGAGCCGCATGAAGGGCCTGATCGACGAGGTAAAGCGTATCGGCAACATCATCCTCGTCATCGACGAGGTGCACAACATTGTCGGCACCGGCGATTCCGAAGGCTCGATGAACGCCGCAAACATCCTCAAGCCTGCCCTCGCCCGCGGTGACATTCAGGTCATCGGCGCGACCACGCTCAAGGAGTACCGCAAGTATATCGAGAAGGACGCCGCGCTCGAGCGCCGTTTCCAGCCGGTCTATATCGGTGAGCCGTCGGTTGCCGAGACCACTGAAATTTTGAAGGGCATCCGCTCGTACTACGAGACCTTCCACGGCGTTACTGTTTCCGATGAGATGTGCCGCCGTGCCGCTGAGATGAGCGAACGCTATATCACCGACCGTTTTCTGCCGGATAAGGCCATCGACTTGATCGACGAAGCCTGCTCGCGGCTCAATCTGGATTCTCCGCAGCTGTCCGAGATTCCCGAGCTGCAGAACGAGCTTGAGCGCCTGCAGGCACAGCTTGACGAGCTGACCCAGTCCTCTGCCCGCGCCGAGGAGGAGGAGACCTACGCCAAGATCGCCACCTGCCGCAGCCGCATTCTGCAGGTGGAGGCACAGCTGCACGAGCTGCTGACCAAGCCTGCACCGCAGGTTGACGAACAGCTTCTGGCTGAGGTGATCGAAATCTGGACCGGCATTCCGGCATCCAAGGTAGCCGCACAGGAATCCGCACGCCTGCGCGATATGGAGGCCCGCCTCAAATCGCACGTTATCGGTCAGGACGAAGCCGTAGACGCGGTCTGCGCGTCCATTCGCCGCAACCGCGCGGGAATCAGTCCCAAGCGCAAGCCGGCATCCTTCCTGTTCGTCGGCCCGACCGGCGTCGGCAAGACCGAGCTGGTCAAGCAGCTTGCTCTCGACCTGTTCGACTCGCCGGATGCACTCGTGCGTCTCGACATGTCCGAATATATGGAAAAGCACACGGTTTCCCGCCTGATCGGTTCCCCTCCGGGATACGTCGGCTACGATGAAGCCGGTCAGCTGACCGAGAAGATTCGCCGCCGTCCGTACTCTGTCGTTCTGTTCGACGAGATTGAGAAGGCGCATCCGGATGTGCTCAATTCCCTGCTGCAGATTCTGGATGACGGCCGTCTGACCGACGCGCAGGGCCGCGTTGTCAGCTTCGAGAACACGGTTATCGTTATGACCTCGAACGCCGGTTCGCAGTCCAATAACACGCCTGCAGGCTTCGGCCGCACCGTGTCTCAGATGAGCAAGGACCGCGTGATGAAGGCTCTTGAAGAAATTATGCGTCCGGAGTTCCTCAACCGCATTGACGAGATTATCGCGTTCAACCAGCTGTCCGAGGATAACTTCCGCCATATCGCAGAGATCATGCTCGGTGAACTGCGCACCACGCTCGCAGACAAGGATATCCGCCTGACGTGGGACGACAGCCTGCTCGGTCTGCTTACCGAGAAGTCCTACTCGGTCAAGTACGGCGCCCGTAATCTGCGCCGCCTGATCGAGAAGGAGATTGAGAATCCGCTGGCCACCGCCATCGTCGCCGGTGATAAGCCGCTGATGGGCGCTCACCTGTCCGCTGTGGACGGCAAGGTAAAACTGGATACCATCTAACACGCGAAAACCGCCTGAACAGGCGGTTTTCTTTTGCACGCAGATTGACAATTCCTGTCGAATACGGTATAATCGTGTAAATTACTGGAGGTGTTATTTATGGATTTCAGCGATTCCTCGACTTTCTCCACCGCATCCGGCAAAGACTATCATTACGTGGTTCTGCAGGTTACTTTGAAGGAAAAATTTCTCGGCACCGGTTCCGGCAACCTGACCGAACTGGAAGAAGCGATTAACCATCAAGCGCAAAAGGGTTATCGCCTGCACACGATTACTACATCGAACGGCGGCAGCAAGGGTCTGATGGGCGGCGACCGCATTCAGGCAACCATGGTATTTGAAAAAGTTATTTAATAAAGCAAAAACCGCTCTTTCGAGCGGTTTTTGCTATTTATCTGCAAATTGGAACCAGAACTTCGGTCCGATTTCGGTATTCTCCGCTCCGCAGGCGTATCCATGCAGATCGAACACGGTTTTCGCAATCGACAGTCCCAATCCGTCGCCTTTTGCGCTGCGCGACGGATCGGCCTGATAATACGCCTCCCACAGCCGCGGCAGCGCATCCGCCGGAATGGCATCGCCGGTGTTTGTCACCGAGAGCACACCGTCTGCGAGGTACACCATAATGCAGCCGCCCTCCGGCGTGTGCTGCACGGCGTTCTCGAGCAGTGCGTCCAGTGCCCGCGCAAGCAGTGCCCTGTCTGCATTGACCTCAAATTTGTCCTGTGCTGCAAATTCGGTGCGGATGGTGGAATCGGTCGGCAGAGCTGCCTGCAGGCGCTCCTGCGCCAATTCTGCCAGAGAGAACGCGGTTCGCCGCAGCGCCTTTGCGCCGGTCTCCAGTCTCGACAGTTCAAGCATGTGCCGCACACTGCCGTCCATCCGCTGCGCCTGCTGCTGAATGACACCCAGATAGTGCGCCTGCTTTTCTGGTGCAAGGTTGTCACCGAGCAGCTCGGCGGTGGCGCTGAGCACGGAGAGCGGCGTTTTCAGCTCGTGCGCGAGCGCGGCTGTCGTTTCACGGCGTACCCGCTCTATGCGCTCCTGTTTGCGCCAGACGCGCAGTAAGGCGCAGGAGAGGATAATGGCACACAGTATCGCCAGAATCAAGCTGAGCACGCCTGCAGGCACCAAAATCGGCAGGCACGCTTTCAGTGGGCAGCCTTCCGCGGCAAACGACATCATGACATAGCCGCCATCGACATAGTCGCAGTATTTCATTGTCCGCTGATACTGGCGCACCAGCCACGGACGCACGACCGGTGCAGCACTGCCTGCTTCGCTCGGGTTCTCCACCCAGGCACGCATTTCTTTTCGTTTCGGAGAAGTCATATCGGCTGCCACTTGCTTTGCAGTCAGGCTCACTCCCGGATGGCCGGGAAAGGACATGCGGTGTAATACCAGTTTTTTCAGCGGCAGATCGCTCATCTTGTCCGCATCATACGCGCACTCGACCGTATTCACTTCGTCGGTCAGCTTTAATTCGCCATTTACTTCTTCATACGGACGCACGGTTACCGACTTCAAGTAGGCTTCATCGCCATCTACCCATGCTTCAAAACGCATATCGTATGGCAGCGACTCTTGATCGACTACACCGCTGCCAATGTAGATTGCTTCGAGAACATTCTGCGGCTGGTCACTCATATCCACCAAGTATTCCTTATCTGTCATGTGGTCGATATCCGTATCATCTGTCAGGATCAGCCACCAACGGTCGCTCTGCAGTATATTTCCGCCCTGGTCGGTAATGGCCGTCACTATCATCAGTGCGTCAGACGAATTTCTCCGATAGGATTGCTCCTTCAACATCCTGCGCAGTTCCGCCGGATCATTTTCTTCATGCTCCTTGGAATCCAGCATATACCTTGCATAATCGCCGGTATACCAATCCGCAGAATCCTTAATATCCGCCGCCATCAGCTCCGCGCGCTGCTGTCCCAGCAGGAGTGAGAACGCGCCCATCGACAGCAGCCAGAACGCGAGGAAGCCTGCGCCCACTCGAACAAAGAAATTTCCGAAATTCTTAGGCTTGGTTTTCATCTCCGTCCACCTCCAGCTTGTAGCCGCGCTTCACCACGGTTTTGATGCAGTCCGCATGCGGACCGAGTGCTCGGCGCAGCTTTTTGATGTGCCCGTCGATTACCCGGTCCGTGCCGTCAAAATCCCAGCCCCACGCAAGGTTCAACAGCTCGTCACGCGTCAGCACGCGGTTTTTGCGCTCCATCAGCGCCCGCAGCAAAGCAAATTCCTTGGGCGGCAGGTCGATGCGCCTGCCGTCCGCTGTGACAATCCCCCGTTCCGGGTCGAGTGACAGGGTACCCGCTGTCAACGTATTCCCGGCATTGAGGCCCCGCGCTCGCCGCAGGAGCGCCAGTGCCTTGGCGTACAACACCGCCAGCGAAAACGGCTTGACCACATAATCGTCCGCACCGAGGCCGTAGCCGTGCAGCTTGTCCTGCTCGTCCTCGCGCGCCGTGACGAACAGAATGGGCGCGTCTCCCTGCTGCCGTGCTACGCGGCACAGCGCGAAGCCGTCCGTGCCCGGCAGCATGATGTCGAGCAGCAGCAGGTCGAACCGCCGGGTTTCGATGAAGTGCAGCGCCGTGTCGCCGTCCGGCGCAGACACAACCGTGAAATCGCCGCCGCTCTTTGCGGTGAAGTAGTCGGTCAGCACCTCCCGCATGGCCTGCTCATCCTCGGCCAGTAAGATCGTTGCTTTCATGCTCTCTCCCTCCTTTGATTACAGTATAGCATGACCGTCTGCCCTTTTGATGTTCTTTGCAAATCTGGCCGAAAAAAGTTTTTAAAAAAATTTTTAAAAAAGATGTTGACATTATAGGGTTTTATTGATATACTAAATGAGCGTCAGAAAGACCCGCGGGTGTAGTTCAATGGTAGAATGTCAGCCTTCCAAGCTGAACACGTGGGTTCGATTCCCATCACCCGCTCCATTTTCTTCGAATGGGTTTGTCGGAATTGATATGCGCCAGTAGCTCAGCCGGATAGAGCAACTGCCTTCTAAGCAGTAGGCCGGGGGTTCGAATCCCTCCTGGCGTGCCATTTCCGTCGGCTGCAAACTTTATATGGTGGGTATAGCTCAGTTGGTTAGAGCATCGGATTGTGGTTCCGAGGGTCGAGGGTTCGAGTCCCTTTACCCACCCCATATAACCCTGTGACGCGCTGCGAACGCAGCGCGTTATCTTTAGGGTAACGCTGTTTCGAGCAAACGAATACGGGGGCGTCGCCAAGCGGTAAGGCATCGGCCTTTGACGCCGACATTCGCTGGTTCGAATCCAGCCGTCCCTGCCATTATGGCAGATTTTGAATCCTTGGATTCGAAAGGCGGCTCTTGGCAATATGCCGGTTGCATATTGTAACCGCCGTGGCTTTTGCCGCAGCAAAAGCGAATCCAGCCGTCCCTGCCATTACGGCATGCGACTCAATTTCATACTCAGCGCAAAACTTTTTTGACCTGACCCAGTAGCTCAGTCGGCAGAGCACCTGCCTTTTAAGCAGGGTGTCCGGGGTTCGAATCCCCGCTGGGTCACCAAAATGGAAGTTTAGCTCAGCTGGGAGAGCATCTGCCTTACAAG
>NZ_JAQCWA010000069.1:0-532 GCF_027684505.1 Butyricicoccus sp. AF18-9LB | reverse complement strand
AGCAGGAGACCTTTTTCAGATTTCCTGCTCGGTGTGCCGCTATGTGGGCGGCGGGTATTTAATTGTAAAAGTTCGGGGCAAGTTGACCCGATGTGAAGCTGACAAACTGGAAGTTATTTTACTTGCGTTCTATAAATCCTATGATTGAAAAAATCAATCCTACAATCCCAATTCCGATAACGAGCAGCCCCATTCCTGATGAGCAAAGAGAAATTATAATGGCAAAGAGTAGTATTGCAATACCTAATCCAATTTTCTTCATTGTAAATCCTCCTTTACAAATGCCGATTTGTTGTCATCTTCATTATACTTCATTGGCTATCGAAAAGATAGCATATTTTATGAAACTTGTCGGCTGGGAACAGCTTGCAACGCAAGGTGTCCCCAGATGGCAAGTACACAAAAGGGTAGCTGGCGGCAGCCAGCGCAGGGGAAGCGTAGCGTCCCCTGTTTGATTTGAAGCAGACCATGACTGCGGAAAATCACAGCCCTCCGGCGAGGAGCCTTCGGAGAACGCAATGCACCAACCTCT
>NZ_JAQCWA010000068.1:289-634 GCF_027684505.1 Butyricicoccus sp. AF18-9LB | reverse complement strand
TGCATGACCGGCTGCCCGGTACAGGTTAAGATTCCGGAGTTTATCGCTCTGGTTGCCGAGGGCAAGTTCCTCGAGGCGGCTGCCAAAATCAAGGAAACCTCCGCTCTGCCGGCTGTCTGCGGCCGTGTCTGCCCGCAGGAGAGCCAGTGCGAGTGTCACTGTGTCCGTGGCATCAAGGGCGAGCCGGTAGCCATCGGCCGTCTGGAGCGCTTCGTTGCGGACTATGCGCGCGAAAACAGCACCGAGAAGGCTGTAAAGCCGGAGTCCAACGGTCACAAGGTTGCCATCGTTGGTGCAGGCCCGGCCGGTCTGACCTGCGCAGGCGATCTGGCTCGCATGGGTTAC
>NZ_JAQCWA010000068.1:0-279 GCF_027684505.1 Butyricicoccus sp. AF18-9LB | reverse complement strand
TTTCGTTGGCTCCGGTGCCGGTCTGCCGACCTTTATCGGTGTTCCGGGCGAGAACGCAAACGGCGTTTACTCCGCGAACGAGTACCTGACCCGCATCAACCTGATGAAGGCGTACAAGGAAAACGCCGACACCCCGATCTACCACGCCAAGAAGGTCGCAGTAGTCGGCGGCGGCAACGTAGCCATGGACGCCGCCCGCTGTGCAAAGCGCATGGGCGCCGAGGAAGTTTACATCGTGTACCGCCGTTCCGAGAAGGAGCTTCCGGCTCGTCTCGAGGA
>NZ_JAQCWA010000067.1:0-663 GCF_027684505.1 Butyricicoccus sp. AF18-9LB | reverse complement strand
CTCTCCCGATGCAGTTCGTCGATCTGCTCCATGACGTACTTCGCAGAGGTGTCGCTGGCAACGGACAGGGATTCCACCAGCCGTTTGATGCGCTCTTCCGTCTCGGTGTGCTTTTCCCGGAGCAGCGCCAGCTCTGCATCGTAGCCCTCCTTGCTGCCGCTGATGACCTTCTTGGTCTGCGCCAGCAGCCGGGTAAGGGTCTCCCTGTCGGCGGAAAGCTTGCGGATCTCCTTGATGATTTTAGCGTCCAGCGTGTTGCCGTTGCAGTTTTTCATAGAGCAGACTGTACCGTGGCTGCGCTCCTTGGTGGAGCACATGTAGGTGTAGATCAGCTCGCCGTCCGCATTCTTGCGGTTGGTCAGCTTCGGGCGCATATAGTCGCCGCATTCGTCGCAGCGCAGAAGCCCGGACAGCAGCGCCGCGTTGCTGCGGGGTCTGCGGTAGCTCTTGGATTTGTTGACATCCAGCATGGCCTGCACCCGCCCCCAATCGCTGCCCGCGATGATGCCGGGATGCTTGCCCACCGCCACGATCCATTCCTCCATGGGACGGATCTGGTTTGCCTTGCCGGGGCGCTGGAGGGTGCGGTTGTATGCCATGACACCGTGCTCGTCGTCGAATTCTGCGCGCTCGGCAAACAGGTCAACATTGTTTTCTTTCAGA
>NZ_JAQCWA010000066.1:304-760 GCF_027684505.1 Butyricicoccus sp. AF18-9LB | reverse complement strand
TGAAAGGCTCGTGAGATTGCACCCAGCAGGAACAGCTTCAATGCTTCATAGGTGTAATCGTCTGCGTCAGCCCCCAGAAAGTGCCGCAGGCAGAAGCGGATTCGCTCTGTCCCGTCCCACACAAGGGAACTTAAATAATCCCGGATGGGGTGGTACTTGTTTTCATTCGCCACAATCCCGATGGCGTTATCAATCTTTTTCTCATTGGTAAGCCCGTAGGTTTCTTCCAGATAGAGAAGCAGATACTTCATATCTGTATCGTTCAGGGCGGTGCTTTCCCTGTGGAAGCCGATGGGCTTTATGATGTCCTTGCGGTCAGTCAGGATGTTGTATGCGATAGCCCCGGAAAGCAGCGGGTCACGCTGGAATACAGTCAGGCAGTTCCGTATGCTCTGACGGACACCGCCTTTCTCGGTAGTTTCCAGCCCCTCCTTGATTTCCTCAATGCTCTGGGGT
>NZ_JAQCWA010000066.1:0-294 GCF_027684505.1 Butyricicoccus sp. AF18-9LB | reverse complement strand
GCTTCTGTAAGGCTTCTATAAACCGGGGATGAAAGGCTTCCTCCGGGGAGTGTGGGGCGTAGTCCGTTCTCCATGCCCGAAGCAGGTGGAGATAATCGGCAAGAATACGGAAGCAGCGGTTCTTTGCTTCCTGCAACTGTTCCTCCGGGGATTTCTGCCGGGGCTTTGGCTTTTTTTCCTTTCCCGGCGGTTTCCAGTCCTCATAGGAAAGCCCGAAGTCCTGTGCCAGCTGTACGGCGGCTTCTTTCTTTCTCAGCCCATACAGGGCGGCGGCAAAATCAATCACATCCCCAT
>NZ_JAQCWA010000065.1:433-810 GCF_027684505.1 Butyricicoccus sp. AF18-9LB | reverse complement strand
AGACCGCTATGGCGGCTGTGGCTTCGTCTAAAACGGCCGCAACGGCTATCGAAGCCAGCAGCACAGCGGTTTCTGCGCTAATTAGTAGCCCACTAAAAGTAACTGACTCCGGTGGGTATGGACACACCAATAATAAAAGAAACGTCAGATCCGGTCGGGCGTTCATTATTTCTGTTAAATTTGGTACCTCCAGCAATACCAGCTACTACGGGAATATCTCCACATTTTTGCTTGGTTCGTCCTCGTACCGGGCAACCTGTAACGCATCGGCTCGCGCTATCAATAGGTTTGCAACCAGTATTGTTTGCTATGGTGAATACACAGGCTCGCTGAACGACAATGTCAACTATTCGCAGGTAGTTTACATCCCTTGTTAA
>NZ_JAQCWA010000065.1:0-423 GCF_027684505.1 Butyricicoccus sp. AF18-9LB | reverse complement strand
AAAGCCGGTTAATATGGCATTATCTTCGAGGTTACGTTCGCATTAGAATGTTAATGCGTCCTTGCTCAGCACTGAAAATAGTCGATCCAATCATCTCTATCAGTATCATTCTTCATGTAGGTAGCAATCTTTTTGTACTGCTTAAAGTAAGCATATTTATCCTTATAGCTATCCCACTTCGGCTTGCTGCCATCGGACAGGATGGCATATCCGTATTGAGACGTATCGAAAGCGTTATCGTTGCTAATCTGAAGAATAATAAACTTGCCGGACAGACTTGCGCTGGCACCACTCATGCGCTTTTTCTGCGCATAAATTGCGTCTAAAGCCGTTGTGCTGGCAGCAATAGCGCTCAAAGCTGTACTCGACGCTGCAATCGCCGTCATAGCGGTCTGGGACGCTGCAATCGCCGCCATAGCGGTC
>NZ_JAQCWA010000064.1:0-860 GCF_027684505.1 Butyricicoccus sp. AF18-9LB | reverse complement strand
TTCCCCGGCAACCGGCTCGGCAACGGGATAGCAACAGGGGGGGCAACGGGCTGTCATTTTCAGAATGGAAGCTCCATCTGTTCTGTGACCTCCACAAAACCGTCCATCGTTTTTTCAGACGGGTTGTCGGAGTCCGTTGCCGGGTTTTCACGCTCCCAGCCCTTTTGTCTGCCATATTCTGAAAACATTCTTGGGTTCGGGAAGTACCGCCAGCCAGAAATGCACTGGTTCATAATCTCGTTGATTTCCCGGATTTCCCATTGCTTCGGCTCGTCAAAGGCATGGTTCAAGGCTTCCTTATAGAGCTGCTTGGAGCAGACCATGCTCCCGGTGTACTTATCAAGATACGCCTGTATCATCCCGGCTTTGGTGTCCTCCGGCATAAAATCCCGCTGGTGTTCTTTGAGATACCGCTGCATGGCAGGGCTGAAAGCCAGCTTGAACCTGCCGCTTCTGTAAATTTCCATCGCTTCTGCCCACATCTGCTCGATATAGGCTCTGGAAGCGGCTTCGTCCTCCAAAATGTGAACCTCGGCTTGCTCCGGGTACACCATGACGGGGATAAAGCGGCGGTTGCCGGAACGGTCAAGGGGCAGGAAGTCAAGGGCATTGGAAGTGCCGCCAAACACGCACTGACGGGGGCGGTCTGCTGGGTGGGTTTCATAGGGTATCTTGTAAACCTCTTTCTGTCGGCTTAAAAATGACTTGATTTCCTCAATGCTCTTGGCGTTTGCGGTTGCCATCATTTCCGACATTTCGATAATCCAGTGACCTTGCAGCTTGCGGTACACATTGTCATCGTCCAGCTTCCGCAAATCATCGGAGAACCACTCGTCCCGGACTGCCAGCAGACGGAAGAA
>NZ_JAQCWA010000063.1:478-865 GCF_027684505.1 Butyricicoccus sp. AF18-9LB | reverse complement strand
TGCATGACCGGCTGCCCGGTACAGGTTAAGATTCCGGAGTTCATCGCTCTGGTTGCAGAGGGTAAGTTTCTCGAAGCGGCAGCCAAGATCAAGGAGACCTCCGCACTGCCGGCTGTCTGCGGCCGTGTATGCCCGCAGGAGAGCCAGTGCGAGTGTCACTGTGTCCGCGGCATCAAGGGCGAGGCTGTAGCAATCGGCCGTCTGGAGCGTTTCGTTGCCGATTACGCGCGCGAAAACAGCACCGAAAAGGCAGTAAAGCCGGAGTCCAACGGTCACAAGGTTGCCATTGTTGGTGCAGGCCCGGCCGGTCTGACCTGTGCAGGCGATCTGGCTCGTATGGGTTATGAGGTTACCGTTTTCGAGGCGCTGCACACCGCAGGCGGCGTA
>NZ_JAQCWA010000063.1:0-468 GCF_027684505.1 Butyricicoccus sp. AF18-9LB | reverse complement strand
TATCGGTGTTCCGGGCGAGAACGCAAACGGCGTTTACTCCGCGAATGAGTACCTGACCCGCATCAATCTGATGAAGGCATACAAGGAAAACTCCGACACCCCGATCTACCACGCCAAGAAGGTTGCAGTAGTCGGCGGCGGCAACGTAGCAATGGACGCTGCCCGCTGTGCAAAGCGCATGGGCGCAGACGAGGTTTACATCGTATACCGCCGTTCCGAGAAGGAGCTTCCGGCTCGTCTCGAGGAGATTCACCACGCGAAGGAAGAAGGCGTTGTGTTCAAGTTCCTGACCGCGCCGCTCGAGGTGCTCTCCGACGAGAACTTCAACGTCACCGGCCTCAAGTGCCAGCAGATGGAGCTGGGTGAGCCTGACGCATCCGGCCGCCGTCGTCCGATTCCGGTCGAGGGCAGCGAGTTTGTGCTCGATCTGGACTGCGTTATCGCGGCAATCGGCACCAGCCCGAACCC
>NZ_JAQCWA010000062.1:0-889 GCF_027684505.1 Butyricicoccus sp. AF18-9LB | reverse complement strand
AGCCTCATCGAAGCTTACCAGATAGCCTTCCTTCAGAGTGGAGTCATCACCCTCGATCAGAACGGTCTTCTGAGTGTTGGTGTCAACATCAACAGTGTAGGAGGTGTAGGTGGTGTCATCAACCTTAGTCGTGCCGTTCTCCTTGGAGACGATACCGTAAACGGTGTCGGAAGAAGCACCGGACGGCTTGGTGGTGAGAGTTGCATATGCTGCAACAACCTTGTTATCGTCGGTGATAACACCGTAATAACCATACTGAGCCAGATCGAAGGAATTCATGTTGCGAGCGGTGTAGGTGTAGAAGTCACCAGCAGTAGCCTTGGCATCCTTTGCCGGAGTAGCAGTCTTATTTACAAACAGGACTGCATCAGAAGCTGCAACCTTGCTGTTAAAAGACTTGGTATCCTTATTGTAGAGGTTGGTGATCTTGGCATCTGCCTGCGTCGGAGCAACTACCTTGGTGATCTTGATCTTGCCGTTATCAACGTCAGAATACTTGATCAGAGCGCCGGTCTCCAGAGCAGCAGCCGTTACCTTGGTAGAGCCATCGGTGGTGGAATCCTTGTGAACCTCAACCTTAACCTCAGAGCCGTCAGCCTTCAGAATCTTAACTTCCAGAGCGTCAAAGCCGCCGGTCAGAATACCGCCATTGTTGCTCTCAACAACAGCATAGTTCTTAGCGCCCTCAGAGGTCTGCTTAGCAGCGTAAACAATACCGCCGATGGTGTACAGAATGTAGGACTCGCCGATCTGATCGGTGAAAGAGGTTTCAAAGTCAGAATCAACAGCGGTGGTAGCCAGAGAAGCGATATCGTAGGAAGTGCCGTCAATGCTTACCTTGCTGGTGCCCTTGAAGCTGGTCAGCTTGCCCTCAACGGTAGCTGCCTTA
>NZ_JAQCWA010000061.1:0-924 GCF_027684505.1 Butyricicoccus sp. AF18-9LB | reverse complement strand
TTGCGGTAATCTGCGGCTGATTTCCCGGAAGATTCCAGAAACGCTTCTAAGTCCTCCACAGTGGAAAGTCCCTTTTGCCGGAGATAGGACAATGCTTCGCTGACTGCCTTTAAGTCCTGTGAAGTCCCCCGGTTCTGTCCAGCCCTTGTCCAGTCCCTCCGTTCTTCTTTTCGTATCTCCATATACTTCATCAGCAGATTGGGAAGAAGTGTCGCTTCCTCCGCCGTTTTTTGTGCAAGCAGCTCTTTCCGTTTTTCTCCCAGTTCGGTAATCCAGCCTTTGAGGTTTTGAATGAGCTGCCGAATGGACTGCATCAGGCGGTTGGCGGCTTTGATTTCCCGGTTCAGGTTGCCGATATTCGTCTGGATACCACGCTTTTCCATCTGCTGGACAGCAGCCCCCTCATGGACAGTGGGGACTATATCAAGCCCCTGTCTGGCATAGGAACGCAAGTCCACACGCTCCGGGCGGTCATTGGCTTCCAGATAGCGGTTCTGGATGACCTCCCATTCATGCCGCCAGATTTCACAATACTTCTGGTCGTTCCAATCAACCGTATCCTCCTTGTGGCTTTTCCACCTGCCGGACGGAAGTTTTATCCGTTCTCCGCTTTCATCAAGGTCATAAACCTTGCGGCTCTTGGGAAGCCATTTTCCATGTTCGTCCATTGCTCTCATAGTCAACAGGACATGGGCGTGGGGATTGTGTCCCAGCTGATGGGGGTCATGGATTGCAAAATCAGCAATCATGCCTTTGGAAACAAACTGCTGCTCACAAAACTCCCGGACAAGTGGAGTTCCATTGTTTTTCCACAGCTTCGGCGGCGTTCCATAAGGTATTACGGTCTGCATACTCCGGCGGGGCATTTGCTGGGAGCAGAATCTCATTGTGGACGATACCACGCTTTTCCGGGTAGTGCTTCAC
>NZ_JAQCWA010000060.1:0-1150 GCF_027684505.1 Butyricicoccus sp. AF18-9LB | reverse complement strand
AGCAGGAGACCTTTTTCAGATTTCCTGCTCGGTGTGCCGCTGTGTAAGCGGCGGGTATTTAGTTGTGAAAGTTCGGGACAAGTTGACCCGATGTGTGTAGAATAACAAACTGGATTTATTTTTCTTTACATTTTATGCCGTAATTTCCCCTACTACCATTTTCGTAGCCCCTATATATTT
This sequence comes from Butyricicoccus sp. AF18-9LB, assembly GCF_027684505.1. Lineage (NCBI taxonomy): Bacteria > Bacillati > Bacillota > Clostridia > Eubacteriales > Butyricicoccaceae > Butyricicoccus > Butyricicoccus sp. AF18-9LB. Next base: position 970 of record NZ_JAQCWA010000060.1, on the reverse strand, counting down.
CATATTTTTTTCCATTTATCTCCACTTCGTCATCGTTAATAAATGTATAAGACTTACCATTTTCTTCACAATACTTTGAAATTGCTTCCATAGTTTTTGCAAGAGTTGGGTAATTGGCACTATCCTCATAAGGAACCCAAAAAGCTTTTTTAAACATATAAAATACCTCCTTCTAATTTGTTAAGTAATCCACGAATTTTCAAATCGTTATAAAATAATAGTATCATACAGCTTCGCAAAAATCCACTTATAACTTCAAATTGTTCCTTACTCTTTTCTATTTATCATGTAAGATTGTAAGCTTTTTTGACAACCCAGATGGCAAGTCCACAAAAGGGTAGCTGGTGGTAGCCAGCGCAGGGGAAGCGTAGCGTCCCCTGTATGATTTGGAGCAGACCATGACTGCGGAAAATCACAGCCTTCCGGCGAGGAGCCTTCGGAGAACGCAATGCACCAACCTCTGGGTGGTGTATAATTGCGCCCTTAGTAAACTAAGGGGTTTCCGGCTTCTCCCGTTCCAGCAGTTTTTTCAATAGTTCCTGCGTGTCCTGCCTGTGAAAAATGAGTTTCAACAACAGCATGACATCATCATCTGTCAGGCGTTCCGGCTCTTGCAGAAAACTTTCCAGCATACCGCCACGAGTACAGAGCCGGTGCGTCCGTTCCTTTCGGGTAAGCTGCTTCAACTGGTGCTGCAATGCCTTTTCATCATTGATGGCTTTCCGCAGTTTCTTTTCGCTTTTTGCTTTGAGGTATCAGGCAAGGGCAGCGTCCTCCTTTCCCGGTATCAGCACATAAATTCTGCTGGGTTCTCCCACGCCCTGACGCACCCGCATGATAAGTCCGGCGGTTTCCAGTTCATTCAGAGAACGCTTGACCGTCATGGGACTGCGGGACAGGACTGCGGCAATGGCTGTGACAGGGAAGCGGACAAACAGGATTCCGTTCTCGTCCTCCTGCCCTTTGGATA
>NZ_JAQCWA010000006.1:0-124998 GCF_027684505.1 Butyricicoccus sp. AF18-9LB | reverse complement strand
CTGTTTTCAAAGAGTTTTCACAACTTTTCGTTGTTCTTAACCGCTCATCAATAGCTTATTCAGTATATCAAAACCAGAAGCGTTTGTCAAGAACTTTTTTCGATTTATTTTTCAATCAATTTTCGTTCATCGACTCGATTCTATTTTGACCGCTGTCGAAACAGCTTATTCAGAATACCAAACTTTTCGCCGTTTGTCAAGAACTTTTTTCAAGTTCTTTTTGGTACGCTGAACCGCTGTTTGAAAACAGCTTATTTAGGATACCATCGTTCCCCCTGTTTTGTCAATAACTATTTTTCATTTTTCTGCATTTTATGCAAACCCTTGAGATACCGCCGTAAATCTGCTATACTGAATATATTATATAAAGATTTGTGAAGAGAAAAAGGAGGTGTCGGCTTGCCTATCAAGATAGCCGACAGTCTGCCGGCACGCGCCGTATTGGAGAGCGAAAACATTTTCGTTATGACCGAACACCGTGCCGCGACACAGGACATTCGTCCTCTTCGCATCGGTTTACTCAACCTGATGCCATTGAAAATCATTACCGAGACCCAGATCCTGCGCTGTTTATCCAACACGCCGATCCAGATCGAGGTCGATCTGATCCAGACCGAAACGTACCATTCCAAAAATACGCCGGAGGATCATCTTCTCACCTTCTACAAGACGTTCGACGATATCCGCGACCAGAAATATGACGGTTTTATCATCACCGGTGCGCCGGTAGAGACCATGCCGTTTGAGGAAGTCGAATACTGGAAGGAACTGACCGAGATCATGGACTGGACTAAAACGCACGTTCATTCCACGCTGCACATCTGCTGGGGGGCGCAGGCCGGTCTGTATTATCACTACGGTATTCCGAAGTACATGCTGCCCGAGAAAATGTCCGGTATTTTCAAGCACCATGTTCTGCTGCCGAAGGAGCCGCTGCTGCGCGGCTTTGATGATATCTTCTGCGCACCGCACTCGCGCCACACCGAGGTGCGTGCCGCCGACATCCGCAAAAACGATCGTCTGACCATTCTCGCGGAGTCGCACGAAGCCGGTGTGCACATCGTAGAGGCAATGAATGGCCGTCAGATCTTTGTGCTGGGTCACGGCGAGTACGACGCCGACACGCTCAAAAAGGAGTATGAGCGTGATCTGGCTAAAGGCATGAACCCGGAGGTGCCGCGCCATTACTTCCGCAACGATGATCCCAACGAGGACGTACTGGTGACCTGGAAGGCACATGCCAACCTGTTTTACACCAACTGGGTCAACTACTATGTGTACCAGACAACACCGTATTATCTGGACAAAATGTAATACCAAAGCCGCTCATCCATTGGATAGCGGCTTTTTTCGCACAAAAAAGGGAGTATCAAAAGATACTCCCTTTCGTTTTACAGGTTCTGCTCTCTTTCCCCGTCTGCTGCGCCGACCAGATGGCACAGTGTCATCAGGCTGTCCGACAGATGCACGTTTTCGACCGGAACGCCCAGTCCCTCCAAATGAAGGTCCTCGCCGGTGAAATTCCACAGACCGCGGATACCGCGCTCTACCAGACCGTGTGCGATACGCGGGGCATCTCCGCGCGGAATGGTGAGCACCGCCACATCCGGCTTGTTGCGCTCAATAAACTCCGCAAGCGTATCCGCGCTGCGTACCTCATGGCCGCCAAAGCGCTGACCAATGAGCTGCGGATTTGCGTCAAACGCACACAGCAGCTCAAAGCCGCTGGCAAAAAAGTTAAAGTTATTAAGCAGTGCACGACCGAGGTTACCGGCACCCAGCAGAATCGCCGTGCGGCCGGTCCGCAGACCCATGATCGCACCCAGCTCCTCCTGCAGTTTGTCGATATTATAGCCGTAGCCCTGCTGACCAAAGCCGCCGAAGCAGTTAAAGTCCTGACGAATCTGCGAAGCGGTCAGTCCCATGCGCTCTGCCAGTGCTTTGGAGGAGATACGCTGCTCCCCTTCAGCCTTCAGCTCACAAATATTCCGATAATAGCGAGGCAATCGCTGAATTACCGCTTTGGAAACCTCTTGCTTGTGTTCCACAGACCCTCTCCCTCTCTCAAATTCTATTTCTCGTGTAAATTACAGCTTAGCGATGGTATCCAGCACATAATCGGTAAATTCCTGTGCGGTTGCACCGGTATCACGACCGGTAACAACAACCTTGTGCTCCTCTACCATGCAGATATCAAGTGCTCGGTCGAGCTTCTTTGCCAGTTCGATTTCACCGATGTGCTCAAGCAGCATAACGGCTGCACGCAGTACGGAGGACGGATCCGCGTACTTTGCACGGCCTTCCTGTACCATACGCGGCGCAGAGCCATGAATTGCCTCGAACATCGCATAGCGCTTGCCGATATTGGCAGAGCCTGCCGTGCCGACACCGCCCTGGATCTCAGCGGCCTCGTCGGTGATGATGTCGCCGTACAGGTTCGGCAGAACAACGACCTTAAAGTCGCGGCGGCGCTTGTCATCGAGCAGCTTTGCGGTCATGATGTCGATGTACCAGTCATCAAACTGTACTTCCGGATACTCCTTGGCTACCTTCTGGCAGGTATCGAGGAACTTGCCGTCGGTGGTCTTGATGATATTCGCCTTGGTGACGCAGGAAACGCGGTTCTTGCCGGTCTTGCGTGCATAGTCGAAGGCCAGACGAGCGATACGCTCGCAGCCCTGCGAGGTAGCTACGGTAAAGTCGATGAACAGATCGTCGTCGATCTGCACACCCTGCGAACCGACAGCGTAGCCGCCCTCGGTGTTCTCACGGTAGAACGTCCAGTCGATACCCAGCTCAGGTACCTTTACCGGGCGCACGTTGGCAAACAGGTCGAGACCCTTACGCATTGCAACGTTCGCGGACTCTACGTTCGGCCACGGATCACCCTTGCGCGGAGTCGTGGTGGGACCCTTCAGGATAACGTGGCACTTCTTCAGCTCTTCCATAACGTCGGGCGGGATAGCGCAGCCGAGCTCGGCACGGCGCTCGATGGTCAGACCGTCGATCACGCGGAACTCTACCTTACCGGCCTTTACCTTGTCCGCCAGCAGAACCTCCAGCGCGTGCTGGGCCATGCCGGTGATCATCGGGCCGATGCCGTCGCCGCCGCACACGCCGATGATCAGCTTGTCCAGCTTGGAGTAATCAATAAAATCGTCCTGCGCCTTCATATCCATGATACGCTTGCGCTGGCTCTCTACAACTGCCTCAAATTTATCCAGAACAGACTGGTCGATAGACATGGTTTTGTCCTCCTACACCATTGATATTATTTTAACAAAAGAAAATATGGCTGTCAAGTCCGACCAGAGAACCCGCTTGGCTCTCCGGTCGGCATAACGTCTTGACTTACTTGCTCTGCTGACGTGCGTACAGCAGCGTGCCGCCTGCAAGCAGTGCGTGACGCTGGCGCTCGGAAACCTCACAGTCGGCCTTGAAGGTCTTGCCGCCGCAAACAACGGTGACCTGCTCGCCGTTCTTCACTTCCTCGAGCACGTTCGGCAGAGAGATTTCATCCAGCAGATTGATCGCATCGTAATCCGCCGGATCGGCAAAGGTCAGCGGGATGATACCGGAGTTGACCAGATTTGCCTTGTGAATTCGTGCGAAGGACTTGCACAGTACGGCCTTTACGCCCAGATACAGCGGAACGAGCGCTGCATGCTCACGGGACGAGCCCTGACCGTAGTTTGCGCCGCCGACAATTACGCCGCCGCCCTGCTCCTTGCAGCGGGACGGGAACTCCGGATCGACGTTGATAAAGCAGTAGTTGGAGTAGTACGGCACGTTCGAGCGGTACGGCAGCAGTTTTGCGCCGGCCGGCAGGATGTGGTCGGTGGTGATGTTGTCCTCAGTCTTGAGAACGACCTTGCCGGTGTAGGATGCCTCGAGTGCCTTGCCCAGCGGGAACGGCTTGATGTTCGGGCCGCGAACGACCTCAACCTCAGCCGGATTCTCGGCCGGCTTTACGATCATGTTGTCATTGATGGTGAAATGCTCGGGCATTTCGATCTCCGGCATCTCACCGAGGGTGCGCGGATCGGTCAGCACACCGGTCAGTGCAGACGCTGCTGCAACCTCCGGAGATACGAGGAAGATCTGTGCATCCTGGGTGCCGGAACGGCCCTCAAAGTTGCGGTTGAAGGTACGCAGCGATACGCCGCCGGACTCCGGCGACTGGCCCATGCCGATGCAGGGACCGCAGGCGCATTCAAGGATACGCGCACCAGCCGAAATGATATCCGCCAGAGCGCCGTTCTGCGCCAGCATATTGAATACCTGCTTGGAACCGGGGCTGATGGTCAGCGAAACCTCCGGGCTTACGGTCTTGCCCTTGAGGATGGAAGCGACCTTCATCATGTCGTAATAGGAGGAGTTGGTGCACGAACCGATGCAGCACTGGTTTACCTTGATCTCGCCGATCTCGGATACCTTCTTGACGTTATCCGGCATATGCGGCATAGCTGCCAGCGGCTCGAGTGCGGACAGGTCTACGGTGTACTCCTCGTCATACTCTGCGTCCGGGTCGGAGGACAGCGGTACCCATACGTCGCCGCGGCCCTGTGCTTCGAGGAACTTCTTGGTTGCCTCGTCGGACGGGAAGATCGAGGTGGTAGCGCCCAGCTCAGCGCCCATGTTGGTGATGGTGGCACGCTCCGGTACGGACAGGGTCTTTACGCCCTCGTCTGCGTACTCTACGATCTTGCCGACGCCGCCCTTGACGGTCATCTGGCGCAGTACGTCCAGAATAACGTCCTTCGCAGATACCCACGGCGACAGCTTGCCGGTCAGGTTGACGCGGACCATCTTCGGCATCGGAATGTAGTACGCGCCGCCGCCCATTGCGACTGCAACGTCCAGGCCGCCGGCACCGAACGCCAGCATGCCGATGCCGCCGCCGGTCGGCGTATGGCTGTCCGAGCCGATCAGGGTCTTGCCCGGTGCGCCGAAGCGCTCCAGATGCACCTGATGGCAGATGCCGTTGCCTGCCTTCGAATAGTAGATACCGTGCTTCTTAGCGACAGAACCGATATATTTGTGGTCGTCCGCATTCTCGAAGCCGGACTGCAGGGTATTGTGGTCAATGTAAGCGACCGAGCGCTCGGTCTTGACCTGATCGACGCCCATCGCCTCAAACTGGAGATAAGCCATCGTGCCGGTGGCATCCTGCGTCAGCGTCTGGTCGATCTTGAGACCGATCTCCTGACCCAGTGCCATTTCGCCGTCTACCAAGTGCGCTTTCAAAATCTTCTGCGCGATTGTCATACCCATGTGTGTTTCCTTCGCTCCTTTATGTCCCGACGCGAAAGGCTTTCGCTTTCGCGCCCCATTCTCGTCAGAATGGGTGGTTGCGGCTTCCACAGCCTTCTCCACGGTGTAACCCACACCGTGCCCAAAAACAAAAATAGAAGTGGTGTTCGCATACACGAAACCACTTCTATTTTACAACATTCTATCGGTTTTGCAAAGCACTTTTCACCGCAGTGATTTGAAAAAGTTCAAGCCTTTTTCTGCGTTTTTTCAGCAGAATTACTGTTTTCGGCAGAAAGTTACTTGTGTTTGCTGAAAAAGCGGTTCCGCGGCAGCTCAACTCACTTGTTCTCCTGCCATGTACCTTCCTCGGTCACTTCGATGACGCTGCTGGTCATATCCAGCTTGCGGTTTTCAAACGCCTCGCGGTTGTTCTCGTAGATGAGACGCAGACCCTCGAGCGTCAGGTTCGGGTCCACATCGTCAATGAGGTCGCAGTATTCCGCCATCATGCGGCCCATGCCGCCGGTAGCGACGACTCTCGCCTTGCCGCCCAGCTCCTTCTGGATATCCGTGATAATGCCGGTCAGCGCGCCGACATAGCCGCGCACCGCACCGGACTGCATGGACTGCACGGTAGTCTTGCCGATGGCATTCTCCGGGCGCTCGATGTCCACGCGCGGCAGCTTGGACGCCTTGAGGAACAGCGCCTCCATCGCCACCTTCAGACCTGGGAAAATCGCGCCGCCCTGATACGCGCCGTTCTCGTCAATGGCGTCAAAGGTAGTCGCCGTGCCGATATCCACAATAATGAGCGGCTTGCCATACTTGCGAACCGCAGAAACCGCGTTGACCAGTCGGTCCGCGCCGACCTCGCGCGGGTTGGCATAGCAGTTTTCAATGCCGATATCCGCATCGCGGCCTGCAATGACCGGCTGCACAAACAGATACTTGCGGATGGCATTGATCAGCGTATACATCACCGGCGGCACGACCGATGCGATCACGACCGCCGTCGTTTCCGCGCAGCTGATCTCGTGGAAGTGATAATACTGCGCGATCAGCATGCCCAGCTCATCCGAGGTGCGCTCAGAATTGGTGGAAATGCGGAACGAGCCGCGCAGCTTGTCTCCGTCATATAAACCGAACACCATGTTGGTGTTGCCTACGTCGATTGCTAAAAGCATAATGTTCTCCTAATTTTCTATTTCTCTTACAGACTCTCTTTTCGCAGCAGACTGCCGTCCTCATCGACCAGCTCGAGCAGCGCAGCCCGTCCGTTCTCGACAGTCAGCCGAGCATAGCTGGCCGGGCCGCCGCGCGGCAGACTGATGCTGCCCGGATTGCATACCCACACGCCGTTCTCCCGCTCGAGCATCATGCGGTGCGTATGCCCGAAAAAGGCAAGCGCGCAGTGCTCCTCGTAAGCCCGCTGGGACACAATGCCGCTCGACAGCATGCCGACACGCTCACGGTGGCCGTGCGTGATATAAATCCGCACGCCGCCCGGTGTCACAACCGCATTCAGCGGCACATCGGGGTCAAAATCGTTGTTGCCCCGCACGCGGTAGATCGGCATGGCCGGGAACACGCGCTCGATCTCGCGAGCATCCTCGGCGTGATCGCCTAAGTGAATGACCGCATCCGGTTCTTCCCTGTCTACCGCAAAGGCCATTGCCATGTTATAGCCGTGGGAATCTGCAAATATCAGCACTTTCATGTTGTTCCCTCTCTCTGCGCCGCACATATAGCTGTATTTTACACCGAGTATCCCGCGATGTAAAGTAATTTTCTTGCGATCAGCCACAATTTATTTCCCTGTGCACACACTTCTCCTCCCGGCGGCATATACTGTCATGAAACAACTTCTTATGAGAGAGGACGGGACGCGAATGGATCAGAACGAACTGCTCCGCAGACTTGCGGCACAGGCCGGCGGTGACGCGGCGCTCGAACGGCTTTCCGGTGCGCTCGGCACCGCAGACGGCAGGCGTGCGGTCGAGCAGCTGTCCGCACAGCATGCCGATGAGTTGGAACAGGCCGCAAAAGCCGCTCAAAGAGGTGACATGCGCAGCGCAGCACAGGCAGCGCAAAAACTCATGCAGACACCCGAGGGTGCGCGGCTTGCCGCTCAGCTTCGGCACATTTTCGGCAAATAAGGAGGCGTTTGGATGGAAAACGATATGCTTTCCTCGCTGCTGAGCGACCCGGAGTCACTGCAGAACGCGATGAAAACCGTGTCCGACCTGCTCGGCGGTCAGCCGTCCGCACAGGCAGAGCCGCAGAGCACCTACGATCCGGCCTCCGAAATGATGCAGAAGGCGCTTCCGGTCATCGGCGCGATCGCGCAGAGCGGGCAGAATGCCGTAAAACCGGAAAAACGTGCACTGCTCGGTGCGCTCAAGCCGTTCGTTGCCGAGGAGGTCTCCGGCCAGTTCGACCGTGCCCTCCGTCTGGTCAGCATGGCTCGGATGGCGCGCGCGGCACTCGGACAGGTGAACCTCTCTACAGACGATACCGCGCCGCGAACCTTATAGGAGGTGCTGACCCATGTATAACCGCTATCTTGCCGCCGCAGAGCAGACCGCACCGGAAACAAGCGAGCCGCCGCAGAGCAGCACCTTTTCCGGTCTCGGACGCACGCTGAATGAGCGTCTGCAGGGTGTCCGGCTGGACATGGATACTATGATCGCCCTGCTCATCGTGTGGTTCCTGCTGATGGACGATGACGGCGTGGTGGATTGGGAACAGTTTCTGCTCACCGCCGCCCTGCTCCTGTTTGGGCTGTGAGTACATGAAAAAACTGCTGCACCGAAGTTTATGCAGCAGTTTTTATTTATCATGTTGAATAATGGAAAATGGAGAATTGAGGATGGAGAATGAAGGTATCGTGCATAGCACGATTATTTAATCCGCGCCTTCGGCGCGCACATTCATTTTCCATTCTCCATTTTCCAATTACAAAATAGGTCCCGAGCCATCATCCTTCTCCTTGGTGATGGACTTGATCACAACAGTATAGCTGTCGCCCTCTTCGGTGGTGACATCCACCCGGTCACCGACCTTTTTGCCGAGCACCGCCTTACCGAGCGGTGCCTTGCAGCTGATTCTGCCGTTCAGCGGATCACACCGCACGGTCGTTACCACCTGAATGGTATCCGTGTCATCATCGTCCTCAAACAGCAGCTCCACCTTATCGAACAGACCGACCTCATCCGCGCCCGCTTTATCCTCAATCACATGCGCGGATTTAATCATGCGCTCCAGATAGCGGATGCGGCTGCGGTTGCGGTTCTGCACCTGCTTGGCGGCTTTGTATTCAAAATTTTCACTCAGGTCGCCGAACGCGCGTGTGCGCTTGACCTCCTCGATCAGCTCGGGCATCAGCTCCAGCTTGCGGTGGTCCAGTTCCTTCTGCATCATTTCAATGTCCTGTGCGGTCAGATCGTCATGCATAGCTTTTCATTTCCTTTCATGCTTCCATGCTCATGCCTTAGATTATATGCTGTTTAGCGGAATTTTGCAACGCCTGTCCTCCCGTCAAATTTCCGCATGGTCAACTTCACGTGATAACCGCGCAGAATGTTCAACAATTTGCACAATTTTCTATTTTTCTGCCATTTTGATTTGCTGTATCGTTTTCTATATGATATACTGTTGCTATACGCCTGTACACCACAAAGCAGGGTGCTGACGTTTTCCGTTGGCCGCCCTGCTTTTTGCTGTGTACGGGAGAATCACGAAAAGGGGAATAAAAACATCATGGGAACTGCATTTTTGCGGCAGCTTCAGCAGGAATTCAAGGGCTACAACGGGCAAAAGCTGGCCAAGGACCTGATGGCCGGTCTGACCGTTGCGGCAGTGGCGCTGCCTCTGGCACTGGCGTTCGGCGTATCGGCCGGTGCGACGGCGGCCTGCGGCCTGGTTACAGCGATTGTTGCCGGTCTTATCATCTCGGCGCTGACCGGCGGCTATTATCAGATTTCCGGTCCGACCGGTGCGATGGCAGCCATTCTCGGCTCGCTGATCGCGACCTACGGCATGCAGGGCATGTTCGTGGCAACCTTTCTCGCCGGTGCACTGCTCATCCTTGCGGCGGTGCTGCACCTCGGCAACCTGACCGCCTTCGTACCCGCGCCGGTTATCACCGGTTTTACCTCGGGTATTGCGGTCATCATCGCGATGGGTCAGATCGACAACTTCTTCGGCACGCACTCGGAAGGGGCCAGTGCGATTGCGAAGATCATCTCGTATAAGGATCTCGGCTTTCATCCGGATATTGCTACCACACTGATTGCGCTTTTTGTCGTTCTGCTGATGGTGTTCTTCCCGAAAAAATGGAACGCGGTCGTACCGGCCTCACTCATCGGCATTATCATCGCAACTGCGGCAACGATGATTCTGAAGCTCGATATAGCAACCGTCGGCGAGATTCCGAAAACGCTCATGCTGCCGGATCGTCTGTCTCCGGCACAGATTGACTGGAACACGGTTCCTGCTCTGTTGGCACCGGCATTCTCCATCGCGGTGCTGAACATGCTCGAAAGCCTGCTGTGCGGTGCGTCTGCCGGCCGCGCGACCGGCGTCAAGCTCAACAACGATCAGGAGCTGTTCGCACAGGGCGTCGGCAACATGGTGCTGCCGATGTTCGGCGGCATTCCGGCGACTGCTGCTCTGGCGCGCACCTCGGTAGCAGTTCGCTCGGGTGCGCAGACCCGTCTGACCGGTATCTTCCATGCGGTCGGTCTGTTGATCATGATGTTTCTGCTCGCGCCGGTCATTCAGAATGTGCCGCTGGCCGGTCTGGCAGGCGTGCTGATGGTCACTGCATGGCGCATGAACGAGTGGCACGCCATCAAGTACATGTTCAGCCACCGTTTCAAGGGTGCCATGGCGAAATTTATCGTCACCATGATCTGCACCATCGTATTCGATCTGACGGTTGCGATCGTAGTCGGTGTCGGTCTCGGCCTGATTCTGATGGTTGCCCGTCTGTCCAAGCTGCAGATCAACTACGAGCGTGTTGACATGTCCCGTATCAAAAACAACGACGAGGCGCTGAGTGAACGTTACCGCAACGCAATGGTCGCTTACATCACCGGTCCGCTGATCTTCGCCAACATCGACACCATCGAGCAGCTGACCGAGCGTGTCGGCACCTGTGATACGCTGCTGCTGTCCATGCGCGGTGTGCCGTATATTGATATTTCGGCAGCACAGGCGCTGATGGATATTCTTCGTTCGCTGCACGAAAACGGTGTGGATATCGTACTGTGCGGCCTGCCGAGCAGTGCCATGAATATGATGCACCGCTCCGGTATTTATGATATGGTCGGTGAACAGGGCTTCTACTGGAGTGTGGAACGTGCTCTGCTGGACCTTCGTCCGTATACCGGCAAAAAGTAACAATGCACAAGGCGTATGTTTGAGGCATGCGCCTTTTCTTTTATGGATATTATACAAATTCTTTTCATGGTTTTAATGCAATATAACGAAATTGCGTCTTGCGTTTTTTCTGAAATGCGCTATACTAATATCGTAATCAGAAAGAACAGAAAAAATGTTAGCTGCACCCGTCAGAAGACGGATTAAAGGAGGCTCATTATCATGACTAAGAAGAATTACATCCGCACGCTCGGTACGATCGCTGAATCCATGTTTATGCAGAACCCCGGCTACTCCTGGAGAGGCAGCACGGCTTGCCGCGATTTCTCCAAGACCCGCAAGTAAAATAAACAATAGAAAGACCGCTGTATGATTGTACAGCGGTCTGAGGCTGTCGAAAAACTAACGTTTTCCGAGCAGCCTCTCGATCGAAACCACGCTTTCGATCGAATTTCGAAGAAAAACCGCGCCTTGCAGGCACATTTTTTCTTCCCTTGTATAAATTCCGAGGTACACGCCCCCGGAATTTATGAATTTGCTCCGCAAATTCTATTTTATGCGTGCTGCCGCACAAAGCACAAGAGTTGAAATGCTGCTTTTTCGACAGACTGAGACCGCTGTATGATTGTACAGCGGTCTTTTTCCGGTTTGCACGGTGGAAACACCACGGATTCCCCGTCCGGGCACTTGACAAAAGCCCGTCAGACCTTTACAATAATACTGTTGTCTGCAGGGTTAGTTCATCGGTAGAACGGTCGCTTCCCAAGCCACAGAGGCGGGTTCGATTCCCGTACCCTGCTCCAAAAAACACAGCCATCCAAATGGATGGCTGTGTTTTTTTCATATAACGGGTGCCGAATCAAACGCACGGTTTCGCCCGAAGAGCAAGAGAAGCTCCCCGGAGAGACCCGTGTCACGCCGCTCGTTGATGCGAAAGCTGTCCTCGGCTCTATGTACTTAGCCCTTGCGGATATCCTTAATGAGCTTTTCCTTCTCCTTGGCCTCCTTCTTTTCTTCCTTGAGGCGCTTTTTCTCCGACTCGTATTCCTTACTCGGACACTTGCCGCAGTAATGAACCTCATATCGCTCGATACAGTCCTTGATCACCTTGACTGCCACCGAACGCGTCAGCGCGTCCGACGTTGCGGTGTACTTGTGCTCCAGACTCTTGTAAATCTCGAAGAAATGCGCGATCTCGTTGCCGTGATGCGGCGGCAGCTGGTCGATATCATGATAATAGTTCCAGTTCGGGTCCTCGAACGGAATGGCGATGATCTTATCGTCGATCTCGTCATCATCAATCATGCGGATCACGCCGATCGGATAGCAGTCCACCTCGACCATCGGGTCAAGCGTTTCACTGCACAGCACGAGCACATCCAGTGGATCGCCGTCGCCCGCATAAGTGCGCGGAATAAAGCCATAATTGGCCGGATAATGCGTTGAAGTATACAGAATACGATCCAGCCGCAGCAGACCGGTCTGCTTGTCCAGCTCATACTTTTTCTTGCTGCCTGCCGGAATTTCAATGACTGCCGTAAAGCTCTCCGGCGTTACGCGACTCGGATCAATGTCATGCCAGATGTTGATCATATCTGATTTTCTCCCTCTTTCTTCTTATTTTATATCCACAGTATAACAGACCTTTTCATTTCCCGCAAGACCTGCGGAGGAAAGAAACTTTTTATACATTTTACATGAAACGCATTGTTCCTTTACAAAAGCGCAGTATAATAGTAACGATAGAATGACGGCGTATGCCACCACGAAGGGGGACATGATATGACACAGAAGATTTGGGAGCAGGGCTACACCCAGAATCGTGAGCTTTCGTGGCTGCAGTTCAACGCCCGCGTGCTCGCCGAGGCGGAGGATGAGAACGTGCCTCTGCTCGAGCGTTTCAAATTCCTCGCAATCTTTACCAGTAATCTGGATGAGTTCTTCATGATCCGTGTCGGCAGCCTATGCGACATGGCCGCCGTGGACAAGGAGCATACCGACAGTAAATCCGGTCTGACCGCCAAAGAGCAGCTGCATCTGATCTACAAGGCGGTTGTGCCGCTCTATGCACGTCGTGACGCGGCGTTCTCCGATGTGGACAGCAAACTGAGTGCGATTGGTCTGCGCCGACTGACAATGGATTCGCTTGCGCCGGACGAACAGAAATACATCAAGCGGTATTTCAAAGATATCATTGCGCCGGTTCTCTCGCCGCAGATCGTGGACTCGCACCATCCGTTCCCGCACCTTGAGGGCAAGGTGCTGCATATTGCCGCGCTGCTCAGCCACAAAAAGACCGAACGGCTCGGTCTGCTGCCCGTGCCCGCATCGCTGCCGCCGGTTGTGTTCCTGCCGGAGACACCGTCGCGCTATATTCTCACCGAGGATATTCTGCTCGCCTACGCTGACCATGTGTTCGAGATGTACGACGTACTTGAAAAGACTGTGCTCTGCGTTACCCGCAATGCGGATATTCAGGTGGACGACGAGACCTTCGGCGTAGAAAGCGGAGATTTTCGCAAAAAGATGGAAAAGCTGCTGCGGCAGCGCCGCCGCATGGCTGTCGTCCGCGTGGAGATCAACCGTCCCATCAGCGACCACTTCAAAGAGCACTTCCGCAGCCGCTTTGAGGTCAGCGATGCACAGATTTTCCTGTCGCGCACAGCACCGCTCAAGCTCGGGTATGCGTTCTCGCTCGGCGAACACCTGCCGGAAAAAAAGCGTGCGTTTCTCAGCGACGCGCCCTTCACGCCGCAGCAGCCGGCCATGCTGTCTGCCGGTCAGAGTCTGCTCAAGGCCGCTCTGCAGCGGGATATTCTGCTGTCCTATCCGTATGAGAGCATGGAGCCGTTCCTGCAGATGATTCGTGAGGCGGCAAACGACCCGGCTGTACTGGCGATCCGCATCACGATTTACCGGCTGGCAAGCAAGGCAAAGCTGGTCGAATACCTGTGTGCTGCCGCCGAAAACGGCAAGGACGTTACCGCACTCATCGAGCTGCGCGCGCGCTTTGACGAGCAGAACAACATCGACTGGTCCGAACGCATGGAAGAAGCCGGCTGCAAGATCATTTACGGCTTTGAGGATTACAAGGTGCACTCCAAGATCTGCCTGATCACCCGCAGAGAACGCGGAACCGTCCGCCATATTACGCAGGTCGGCACCGGCAACTACAACGAGAAAACCGCCAAGCAATACACGGACGTGTCGCTCATCACGACGGATGAGCGAATCGGTCAGGACGCAGGCGCGTTCTTCAACAACATGGCGCTCGGCAACCTGTCCGGACGCTACAGCCGCCTGTTCGTCGCGCCGACCAGCCTGAAAAACAACATTCTGGCGTTGATGGACGAGCAGATTGCCAAAGGCAAGGACGGTTACATCCTGCTTAAGTTCAATTCGCTGACCGATATCGACGTAATCGCCAAGTTGCGTGAGGCATCCTGCGCAGGCGTTACAGTCGAGATGATCGTGCGCGGCATCTGCTGCCTGCTGCCCGGTGTGCCGGGCCACACCGAGAACATCACAGTGACGAGCATTATCGGACGTTTTCTTGAGCATTCCCGCATTTATGTGTTCGGCCGCGGTGTC
Organism: Butyricicoccus sp. AF18-9LB; assembly: GCF_027684505.1. Taxonomy (NCBI): domain Bacteria; kingdom Bacillati; phylum Bacillota; class Clostridia; order Eubacteriales; family Butyricicoccaceae; genus Butyricicoccus; species Butyricicoccus sp. AF18-9LB. The sequence goes on along the minus strand of NZ_JAQCWA010000006.1, from coordinate 110,769 downwards.
GAGGAAAAAATGCATATCTCCTCCGCCGATCTGATGACGCGCAACACCGAACGCCGCGTTGAAATTGCCTGTCCGATCGACGATCCTGCCGTCCGCGCCCGCCTGCATGATATTCTCTATGCCATGCAGCACGATACTGTCAAGGCGCGTGTGCTGCAGCCGGACGGCACCTACTGCAAAAAGCCTGCCGTTCAGGACCCCATCTGCGCACAGGATCTGCTTATGCAGCAGGCCATTGAGAACGCCCGCAAGCAGGCCGCACAGCCTGCGCCGCATCCGGGTTTCCTCGAGAAGATCCGAAAATGGTTCTCCGGTTTCTAAACAAATAGACTGTCGAAAACTTCGTTTTCCTGACAGACTGAAAAAGAGAGGCTACAAAGCCTCTCTTTTTCCATTTATTCTGCAGTTTTCTTTGCCGTCTTTTTTTCCAGCTTGCCAATCCTCTGATTGATATACGCCGGAACTTCCTTGAGCGGAATACCGAGTGCAACCGAAAGCTCGCTGTTAAGCAGTTCCTCGGCACGTTTGCGGTAGCGCTGATCGACCTGACTGACACGGCGTCCGTGCCGGCGCGACTTGGCGTAAACCGTCTTGATCAGCTGCACAAGCTCCTCGCAGTCGTGGCTCTGCAGCGCCGCCTGATAATGCTCATTCGCCATGCGGACGCTGTGGCAGACAAAGTGGTCCTCTTCGATGTCAGGAATAGAGTTGATGAGTTCCTCTGCTTTTTCGCGGGAGATCACCGGACGGGTAAACACCGGCGAATCCGTCGGAATATAGATGGTCTCCGTGCCCGTTACCGGTACCAGCGTATAGTACAGCTTATCCTCCTCGGTCTCGAACGGCGGCTTGCCGATTGACTCTACCCGGCACACACTGTTGGTTCCGTACACAATGAACTCTCCTGCCTGATACATCAAGATGCCTCCTCACACATCGCGTTTCATTCTGTTTCCGTCATCCACTTTTTCTGATATCATTATAGCACATTTCCCTGCAAATTGTAAGTTTTATTTACTCTTTTCCTCATTTTTCGGCAATTTGACGTATATTTTCGCTGTAAAACCGCACGTCCGTGCGCAAAATTTCTCCTGCAGATGAAAAAGCACCGTACATAAAGTACGGTGCTGAGACTGTCGAAAAACTTCGTTTTTCCGACAATCTGTGTTTTGACTTTGCAAAACACGGACGTCCGAAAGTTCCCATGCGGAAACTTTCTCCCTCTGAAAGTATGAAAACCGAGGTACACGCCCCCGGTTTTCATGCGCGCTACCGCGCGGCAGCGGCAGCAGCGCTAAAACGGACTTTATTGACAAACCCAAAGCACCGTACATAAAGTACGGTGCTTTGGGTTTCAGCTTTTAGCCTTCGATTGCCGTGTAATCATCCGGAACGGTGATGCCCAGCTTCTCGCAGTTAGTCTTGTTGTACATCTTCGTGAAGTTCGGTGCAGGCTGTACTTCCATATCACCCGGGTTTGCGCCGTTGGCGAGGATCTCGTAAGCCATCTCACCGGTAGCCTGACCCAGCTCGTAGTAGTCGATCGACAGGGTAGCTACGCCGCAGCCGTTGCAGATGCCCTGCTCGCCTGCGATAACCGGAACCTTTGCCGGGATAACAACGTTTGCAATTGCCTCGGTGCAGGAAGCAGCGGTGTTATCGGTCGGGATATACATAACATCACTTGCCGCAGCAGCCTTCTGCGTTACGGAAGCAACGTCGTTGGAGTCGGTGAACGCATACTCGGTGCAGGTGTAACCCAGCTTCTCAAGCAGCGGCTTGATGGTGTCGATCTGGTACTTGGAGTTCGGCTCAGCAGAGCAGTACAGCAGACCTACGTTCTTGGCATCCGGGAACAGCTCCTTGAGCATGTCGGCCTGACCGTCGAGCGGTGCAAGATCGGTAGTACCGGAGATGTTGGTGCCGGTCTTGCCGGTCCAGTCGGATACGCCGAGTGCGGTGCCGTAGTCGGTTACCGAAGTGCCGAGGATCGGTATATCAGAGGTGCCGGCCTGTGCTGCCTGCAGTGCTGCGGTAGCATTGGCCATGATCAGGTCAACACCCTCGGAAACAAAGCCGTTTACAATCGTGGTGCAGTTTGCGGACTCGCCGGATGCATTCTGCGGATCAAATTCAACCGAACCGCCGTCAGCCTCGACCAGCTCCTTCAGCTTATCCTGGAAACCCTGCGTAGCCGCATCCAACGCCTCATGCTGAACCAGCTGAACAATGCCTACCTTGTAGCTGCCAGCCGAACCAGAATCGCTGCCGGAGGCTGCATTGCTGTCATCGCTGCCGGAGCTGCTGCCGCCGCAGGCAGTCATCGTGAGTGCCATGGCGCCAGCCATCAGCGCTGCGAGTAATCTCTTCTTCATGGGAAACCCTTCTTTGTTCAAATTTTACTTTTCACAGAACTTTTGCACTTCTGTTACTTCATCATTTTAGCAGTTAAAAGAGTGCAAGTCAAGTATACCGTTTAAATTTCTCACGACAAGAATTATCTATCCGTCATTTTTTACAATATCAACTTTGCAATTTGTTAACAATCTGTAAGGAATGTCAAATTCCAGTTGACCGCCGCTTCTGTCTATCGTACAATAGAGGTAACAAAAGCAGCACCGGTGAATCCGCTTCACGGTGCTGCTCTGCTACGATTTATATTACAATTTTTAAGGAGCGATACTATGAATATTTCGTTCTTCCTGAAACCCAAGGTAGAGGTTTCCTACTTAACCGAGAGCTGCCCGGTGCAGAAGGCCATTGACGACATGCTCCACAGCGGCTTCACAGCGATTCCTGTGGTAGATGCCAAGGGTAAATACGCCGGAACGATCACCGAAGGTGATTTTCTGCGGCTGGTGCTGCATTACCCGAAGGAAAACCTCGAACAGCTGACCGTCGGTCAGGTTGAGCTGCGGGTACACCACCGCTCGGTAAGCATTGATGCACGCATGGAGGATATGGTCGATCTGGTCACAATGCAGAATTTTGTACCTGTAGTGGACGGACGCGGTATCTTCTGCGGTATTGTCACCCGTCGGGATGTGATCACCTATCTGTGCAAGCAGCTCGGTAATTAGCGCAGCAGTTCGCGGTATGTATCCTCGCTGTCCGGCTGACCGACAACGGCCAGAGAAGCCTTCGAGCGGTCAAACACACGGCGGGCAAGGTTCAGGATATCATCTGCGGTCACACTGTCGTAGGAATCGAGCACTTCCTCGATCTTGGATACCTCGCCGCGCAGCAGCTCGCTGCGGCCGATGGTCATCATGCGGTTGCCGGTGTTCTCCAGACCCATGAGCAGCGTTGTCTTGACCTGCTCACGGCAGCGCGACAGTTCATCCGGCGCCGGGCCGTTCTGGCAGAATTCATCGAGTTCACGCAGGATGAGATCGAGCGCCTTTCGCTCGGTTTCCTGTCCCAGACCGGTGTAGATGGACAGCAGGCCGGTATCCAGATGCGGCGTGGTGAACGTGTAGATGGAGTAGCACAGGCCGTTCTGCTCGCGCACGCTCTGGAACAGGCGGGACGACATGCCGCCGCCAAGGATGGAGCTGAGCAGGTTCATTGTAAAGCGGTCCTCGCTGACAAGCGATACGCCCGGAAAGGACAGACACAGGTGGTTCTGCTCGATCTCCTTATCCCTCAGGAACAGGCTCGGCTGATAGGCTGCCGGTGTGATAACGTTTTTGCCCTCGCCCTGCATCTCGGAGAACAGCTCCTCGATAAAGTCGAGATCATCATCGGTAAAGTGACCGGAAACCGCAACAACCGTATCCTGCGGGCGGTAATATTCGCGCATATACTTGTGCAGTGTTTCCGAGGTCATCGGCTCGAGCGTTTCCGCCGTGCCGAGGATTGGGCGGCCGAGTGCCGAACCGTCGTAGCAGCGCTCGAACAGCTTGTCGATGGCGACATCCTCCGGAGAATCCTCGTACATATCGATCTCCTCGAGAACGACACCGCGCTCCAGCTCCAGATCCTCCTGTGCAAAGCGGGAATGCAGGAACATATCCGCCAGCAGAGCCACTCCGTTTTTCAGCCGGCTGTCCAGAACCTTCATATAGTAGCAGGTGCATTCCTTATCTGTGAATGCATTCGCCTGCCCGCCTAATGCGTCGATCGCGATTGCAATATGGCGGGCAGAGCGTTTTTCTGTGCCCTTGAAGATCATGTGCTCGATGAAATGCGATACGCCGCCGAGCTCTGCGGGTTCGTATCGGCTGCCGTTGCCGACCCAGATGCCGACCGACACCGTGCGCATGTTGTCGATCCGTTCGGTAATCAAGCGCACACCGTTCGGGAGAATTCGTTTTACATACATAGGTTTTTACCTGCTTTCTGTTTGTACTCTTTCTCTCTATTTCTTATAGCAGTTATTGCCATATAAGAACAGGGGACATGATCGTCGTCATGTCCCCTGCTTCGTTCTCTAACGATCACAAGTTTAATAATACACCTTATTCCCGTTTTCGTCCAGACTGTATCGGTCACCATCGCAATCATAATAGTCACCGGTGTCGGAATCGTACCAGCCGCCTTCCTCCACAAGGGATTCCGGATCCACCGCAGTGGTATTCGACTTGGTATCCGTGCTCTTGGACGAATCGGTCGTATCCGTATCGGACTTGCTGTCCGTGCCTGTATCATCGTCGGTCGTGCCGCTGCTGATATCCGCGTCATCATAGATGTATGCATGGATATGGTCGGCTGCAACGTCCAGATCGTAGGTGATATACTCGCCGGAATTACCGGAATAACTCCACTCGCCATCCACCGGAACACGGGTGTGCTCAAGTGTCGGAATGCCGTTCTTGACCGCGCCGACGATCAGCGACGCCATAGCAGTCGGCGAAAGCGAGGTCGTGACATACGGAACCAGCTTGCGCATGCTGCCGATCAGCTCGGTGGCGCTTGCACTCTGCAGCTTGGTGAAGATGGCGTTCAGCACAACGCTCTGACGCTCCACGCGCGCCCAGTCATCGCCGGTATCGCCCTTGCGGATACGGCCGTAGCACAGCGCCTGCACGCCGTCCAGCGTCTGCAGGCCGGTCTTCTCCACGCCGGAGAACTCCTTGCCCCGCTCTGCGCCGTAGTCCTTGATGACACGGTTGAGCTCCTTCAGCTCGTTATCGTTCTGCACGTCGATGTCTACGCCGCCGATCGCGTCTACGATCTGCACCAGCTGCTCGAAGTCCACGGCAACATAATCCTTGATATCCGTGCCGAAATTCTCGTTGATGGTGCGGATGGCAAGACTCGGACCGCCGCGGAAATACGCCGCATTCAGCTTGTCCTCACCGTAGCCGTCGATATCTACCAGAGAATCGCGCATCAGGCTGATGAGCTTGATCTTGCCGCGCGTGTTGTCCACGGTAACGATCATCATGCAGTCCGAATGACTCTGCTTGTCGCCCTCGCGGGTATCCAGACCGAACAATGCAATATTCGTAATATTTTCGTCCGCTGTGACGCTCGCCGCCAGATCTTCATCGGACAGCGAGGAGTCATAGGTATAGCCGAACATCGTGCGGTAGCCGTACAATCCGATGCAGAACAGGACCGCCAGCGCCACAACAGCGGCCATCGTGCGGAACAATGCACGCTGCAAGCGTTTGAAAGACATAGTGTTAGTCCTCGAAAGACTTCTCGGTCAGTTCGTGTACACGCAGGGTATTGGTGTAGTAAACCTCGCCTACCGGCATACCTGCGGTGATGGTGATAACGTCGCCAACGCGCAGATCGAGCGCAGTTACCGCTGCCTTCTCGGACAGATGGTACAGCTCAGTGCCGGACTGCGGGCGCTTTTCAACCAGAATCGGCTTTACGCCCCAGGACATGGTCAGGCGGTTAAAGGTCTTTTCACTCGGGGTAGCGGCGATGATCGGCGCGCCCGGACGGTAGGTGGATACAGCGCGAGCGGTAGAACCGGACTCGGTAAACGCTACAATGCCCTTAACGCCCAGATCAGCGGAGGTAGAGCAGGTTGCGTGCGAGATTGCCAGCGTCTTCATGTCGCCGTCTACGTTCATGTTCTGGAACTCAAGACGGGTTACACGGCGGCGGTCGTAGTGGATGGTCTTCTCTGCGTTCTCTGCGATGCGGCTCATGGTGCGAACGGTCTCTACCGGATACTTGCCGACAGAGGTCTCACCGGACAGCATGATAGCGGAGGTGCCGTCGTAAACAGCGTTTGCAACGTCGGAAACCTCTGCACGGGTCGGACGCGGGTTCTTAGCCATGGACTCGAGCATCTGGGTAGCGGTTACAACGCGCTTGCCGCGGGAAATGCAGGTCTTGATGATGGACTTCTGGATCTCCGGCAGCTCCTCAAACGGAACCTCAACGCCAAGGTCGCCGCGGGCTACCATGATGCCGTTTGCCTCGTCGAGAATCTCCTGTACGTTGTTTACGCCTTCCATGTTCTCGATCTTGCAGATGATCTCAACATCTTCCTTGCCGTGTGCCTTGAGGATCTCCTTGATGTCGCGGACGTCCTGTGCGGAACGGGTGAAGGAAGCAGCGATAAAGTCGATGTCCTGAGACAGACCGAACTCAATATCCTCACGGTCCTTATCGGAAACGAACTTCATGTTCAGCTTGATGCCCGGTACATTGATGGACTTGCGGTTGGAGAGCGGGCCGCCGTTGAGTGCCTTGCACACAATGTCGGTGCCGTTCTTGATCTCCTCGACCTCGAATGCAACCAGACCGTCGTCGATCAGGATGCGGGTGCCCGGCTGAACGTCGTTCGGCAGGCCTTCGTAGGTGATGGAAACGATGGTGTTGTCACCCTCGATATCGCGGGTGGTCAGCGTAAACTCCTGACCCTCAACAATCTCGATCTTGCCGTCCTTATAGGTCTTGGTACGGATCTCCGGACCCTTGGTATCCAGCATAATGCCGACCGGCATGCCAAGCTCCTTGCGGGCTGCCTTAACGGCGTCCATGCGAGCCTTGTGCTCCTCGTGAGAGCCGTGGCTGAAGTTCATACGGGCAACATTCATGCCTGCCTTGATCATCTCGGGCAGTACAGCATCAGTTGCGGGACCAAGCGTGCAGATAATCTTCGTTTTGCGCATCGAAACATATTCCTCTCTATAACAATATGGTTTTAATAATAAAATTCTCTATACGTATACGTTTTTTATTTTAGCAGTTTTCCCGACACTTTGCAATCATCACCCGAACCCCATTTGGATTTTCATGCTTTTCGACAAAAAAGCAGACCTGCACCGCAAACATCTTGTGTTTTATGATACGCTCTTGTATAATAAAGGAGTATTCCCGTTTGAGAGTATGAAAAACATGAATGAAATGCTTTATTTGTATAAATAGATAAGGTTCTTTAGGAGGATATAGACTATGGCAAATCCGGTTTTGGTGATCATGGCGGCAGGTATGGGCTCGCGCTACGGCGGACTCAAGCAGATCGACCCGATCGGTCCGAACGGACAGATTCTGCTCGATTATTCCATCTACGATGCACACCGTGCAGGCTTTGACCGCGTGGTATTCATCATCCGTCCCGAGCTGCACGAGGCGTTCGAGGACGCCATCGGCAAAAAGGCGCGCCGCTTCATGCAGGTGGACTACGCTTATCAAACGCTCGACAATCTGCCGGACGGTCTGACCGCACCGGAGGGCCGTGAGAAGCCGCTCGGCACCGCGCATGCAGTGTGGTGTGCAAAGGAGCTGACTGCCGGCTGTCCGATCGCCGTTATCAACGCGGATGACTTCTACGGCGCAGATGCATTTCGCAAAATGTATGATTACCTGTCTGCCGCACAGGATGACGACAAATTCCGTTACTGCATGGTCGGATATCAGGTCGAGAACACGCTCACCGAAAATGGCACGGTCTCCCGCGGCGTATGCACCGCAGACGAAAACGGTCTGCTCGCACATATCATCGAGCGCACCGCCATTCACCGCGATGCGGACGGCATCATCCGCTATGATGCGGACGGCGATGCACCCGCCGGTGAGATTGCGCCCGGCACGCCGGTGTCGCTCAATCTCTGGGGATTCACCCCTTCCTTCCTGCCCTCGCTTGATGACGGCCTGCGTGAGTTTTTCGCAGGCAAGCTGCCGAATAATCCGATGAAGGCAGAGTATTATCTGCCGTTCGCGGTGGACGCACTCATCAAGGACGGAAAGGCGACCGCAAAGGTACTCACCACGGATTCCCGCTGGTACGGCGTCACCTACCGCGAGGACAAGCCGACTATCTGCGCTGCCGTTGCAGCTATGACGGAAAACGGCGATTATCCCGCCGATCTGTAAAAAAGCGAGGCTGTTCATGGACTTTTCTACTGAATTTGTTGCCTTGCGCGACAAGCTGCTGAACGGGCAGGATCCGCATTTCCGTTCCCAGCAGAACGTGCAGGTTTCCGGCCGAATGGCGGCGCTGCTGAGCGTTTTCAACTCCCGCACGCCCCGCAAAATCCTCGGTCTGATGCCGACCGGCGGCACGAGCCACGCGCACGAATACCGTCTGCTGTTCGCCGTGCCCTCGCTCGATGAGCAGACGCTTGACGACTGGTGGAAGTACGCGCAGCAGGTCAGCGCCGAGCTGGTAAAGCCGGACGAAAACCACGATTTTTCGCTGCTTTCGGTCATTCTTGCCGCCGGCGAGACTGACAAAGCCGTGCTCAAAAAACTGAAAAAGCTGTCCGACGAGCGCAAATACCAGAGCGGCAAGCACGGCTGGTCATCCATCCGTCTGGCGGTCGTGGACCTTGATACGCACAAGGTGCACACCAACCGCATGGGCGATTCGCTGAAAAACATTCTCCAGCCGCTTGTCTGAGACAAATTCCCGGACAAAAATACGAAAAACCTCTTGAAAAAGTGCATTTAATATGATATAGTATCATGTACGCATATTGCGCGCATAGTCTCGTTATGCGCGATAAGAAAAATGAAAAGCAGTGGAGGAAATTACCTATGACTACCGCACAAATCGCTCTCTCGGTCATTATGATCGTTGCAAGCCTGTTCCTGATCGTTGTTGTTCTGCTCCAGCACGGTGCACAGCAGGGTCTGGGCGCTGTATCCGGCTCTGCAGACACCTTCTACGGCTCCGGCAAGGCAAGCGCATCCGACCGTATCTTTGCTCGTCTGACCTCGATTGTCGGCGTTGTTTTCGTCATCATTGCAATCGTCCTGAACCTCATCCACTAAGATGCAGACGGTTCAGCGACTGCTCCTGCTGCTGTTTGCCGCGTTCGCCGCGCTGACAGTCCTGCAGCAGATCCGCTACGGCATGATCTGCGGACGCAGTGAGCAGGAGGACAAACAGGATGATCCCAAGGCCAAGGTGTGCCGTCAACAAAGCACGATCTACGCGATCGCAGCCGCGGTCAGCCTGATCGTCAATATCATCATCGGCGCACTCAGCAAGTAAAGCAAAAGCTGTCCTTTCGGACAGCTTTTTGTTTTGAAAAATGTCAAGTAAATCGGGCAGCCGTCTTCCATTGCCAAGCGGAAGGCGGCTGTTCTTTTCAGTCAAAAAGTGCTTCGATACGCGGTTTCGCGCCCTGCCACTCCTCAGTGTGCAGACAGCAAAGGGATTCGTTCGACATCTCCATCGTGCGTCCGTCCGGTGTCAGACCGGTGAGTGATGCGCCCTGCTCCTGTGCGGCGGCAAAGTCCGCCAGCGGCACGAACAGCATCTCCGCGACCTCCGGGCCGGGCCGGAACGGCGGAATGCCGTCGATACGCGCCAGAAATGTATACGCCAGCTCATCATCGAAGCCGACTTCGCCGCGCGAGTAGCGCTGACGATAACTGCCGCCGTCGATCAGGTCGGCTGCTGTCAGCTGCAGTCCGCTCTCCTCCCGCGCTTCGCGCAGAACAGCGGTCTGCGGCGTTTCGCCTGGGTCGATATGTCCGGTCGAGGTCAGGTCGAACCCACCCGGAAATAAAGGCCGGTCAAACTGCCGCTGCTGCAGCCAGATGCCGCACACGCCATCCCGCTTACCGACCACCCACAGGTGGCACACATGGTGGAACAGCCCCTGCGCATGCACGACAGCCCGCGGGCGTTCTCCGCAGGCGCGTCCGTCTGCATCGTAAACAGTGAGCAGCTCTCCGCCGTTCTGGCTGTCAATCAGCGCCTGCTTCTGCGGCCGCGTGAGCCTTTTAATTGCTGCTTCGCGCTGCATGGCCTCGCTCTGCGTGTCGAACATTTCGCTGTACGCCAGCGTCACCGGACCGCGTCCGCGCGTATATTTCGCACCTTTTCCGCTGTTGTGCGCCGCCAGCCGAGCCGTGAGGTCGTTCGTCCAGCCGCAGTACAGCGTATCATCCGCACAGCGGAGCACATAAGTATATCCACTCATCGGCTTGCCCTGATATCGCGCTGCGCAAGGATCGTACAGCCGCGCTTTTTGATTTGCAGACGCACCTTTGCCTTGCTCTTTTCACTGTTTCCGCTGCCGGAAACCAGTATTACTTCGACCTCCGTACCGGGCGGCAGCAGTTCCACCGCGCTGTTGAACACCGGCGCCGGATAACCCGCCCAGACCGGCGCCATCAGCACCACTCTGTCATAGCCGACAAACAGCGGCATACCGTCCAGCGCGACCGCCTTCTGCTTGACGGCCTCCGGACAGCCGCGCACAAACGCGGTGAACCGGTTGTACGGCGTTTTCGGCGTAAGCTCGATCAAATCGGCGTTCCGCGCCTTGGCTTCCGCGCGGGCGTATGACCGTGTTGTGCCGCCGAGCGAGTAATATGCTACTGCGGTTTTCATCAAAACCAACTCCTTAGATGCGTTTTCCGTTGAATTTCTGCGCGGCAGCGGCACAGTCCTCCGCGATGATGCAGGCAGCTGCGTTCACCGCGTCCTCGCACGCCTTGTCGATAGCCTTCTGATCCTCTGCCGGGAACTTGCCAAGCACCCACGCCGCCAGATCGTAATCCGGACGCGGCTTTTTGCCGACGCCGATCTTCACGCGCGGGAAGTCCTCGCTGTTCAGATGATAGATAATGTTTTTCAGGCCGTTCTGTCCGCCTGCCGAGCCTTTTGCGCGCACGCGCAGCGTGCCAACATCGAGCGATACATCGTCCGACAGCACGATAACGTGCTCCGGCGGGATTTTGTAGAACGAGGCCGCGTCACGAACTGCCTCGCCGGACAGGTTCATAAAGGTCTGCGGCTTGAGAAACAGCACGCGCTTGCCGCCGAGCATACCCTCACCCGCCAGTGCCTTGAACTTCATGCGGTCGATCTTCTGTCCGCTGCGGGCGCAGTAACCCTCAAGCGCACGGAAACCCGCATTGTGACGGGTGTTGTCGTACTTCGCGCCCGGATTGCCCAGTCCGACCACGATCCACTCGATCGGCTGGGATGTCTTTGCGGCTTTTTCTTCATCCAACTTCTTAAAAATATCGAATATTGACATATTTTTCTCTCTCCGATGTCTGTTTAGTATGCCATGCTGCTGCCGAGCGTGTCGTCATTCTCCACCCAGTCGTGCACGTTCACAGTGTCGTATGTATCCACATCACGGCGGATAACCACCTTCTCAATGCCCGCGTTGATGATGAGGCGCTTGCACATCGTGCAGGAGTTTGCGTCCGACATGATCTTTCCGGTGGACATATCGCGGCCGACCAGGTACAGCGTCGCGCCGATCATCTGGTCACGCGGAGCGGCAATAATGGCGTTCATCTCCGCATGCACCGAGCGGCAGAATTCGTATCTTTCGCCGCGCGGAATGCCCATCTTCTGACGAATGCAGGTGCCGATGTCGATACAGTTGGCACGACCTCTCGGCGCACCGTTGTAGCCGGTGGATACGATGACATCGTTCTTGACGATGACCGCGCCAAAGTTGCGGCGCAGACAGGTGCCGCGCTCGAGTGCAACCTGCGCCATGTCGAGGTAGTAGTTTGTTTTGTCCCGACGGTCCATTTTTGTTTCCTCCTTCTATATAGGAAAACCTGTTAGGTTTGATTGCGTTATTTTCATGCACTGATTATCCGGTGTCGGATAATCTCACCCGAAAATGCACCCATTTTCAAGATACATCCGCCTTGCGGCGCACTGCGCTGCCCGCTCATCGTGTGTGATGAGCACCAGCGTATGCCCCGACCGGTGCAATCGGTCAAACAGCTCCAGCACGCTGTCCGCCGCGGCAGGATCCAGTCCTGCGGTCGGCTCATCCGCCAGAATCACGCACGGTTCTGTCACAACCGCCCGTGCGATCGCCACCCGCTGCTGCTGTCCGCCGGAAAGCTGGTGCGGCCGGTGGTTCGCCCGATCAGACAGGCCAACCCGCTCCAGAACCGCCAGTGCGCGTTCGCTCCGCTCATGCCGCGGAACGCCCTGCAGCGCCAGCGGCAGCGCAACATTTTCCAGTGCTGTCATGCCTGTCAGCAGCCGGAACTGCTGAAACACAAAACCGATCTTCTCACTGCGCAGACGCGCCCGCTGTTTTGCCGGCAAATGCGCGACTGCTGCTCCGTCGAGCAGGTATTCGCCATCGGACAGGCTGTCCAGCAGACCCAGAATGTGCATGAGTGTGCTTTTACCCGAGCCGGATGCGCCGGTCACCGAAATGTAGTCACCGTCCTGCACGGTCAGATCGACTGAGTTCAGCGCACAAATACCGTTCTTAGCATATATTTTACTCGCATGAATCAGTTTTAGCAATGCCGATTCACTCCTTCCCACCTTATCTTTGGCGGGAAGCATACTTATCATACCATGAATATGCGCTTTCCGCAAATTTGTATTGACATTGATCGGCATTGACCTTACTATTATATAGTAATCCGATAGGAATACATCACACGAAAGAAGGCTCCCCCATGAAAAATCCGCTGCGCTACCAGCTTTCCGAATATGACTGCGGTCCAACCTCCATGCTCAACGCGCTCGCATTCCTGTTTGAGCGCGAGGATATCCCGCCGGAGGCTGTCCGCAACATCATGCTGTACTGTCTGGACTGCTACGGCTCGGACGGCGTAAGCGGCAAAAGCGGTACCTCCTGTGCGGCGATGATGTTCCTCAGCAACTGGCTGAACGGCTTTGGCAAGATCGGCCGCCTGCACATCTCCACGCAGTATCTGTCCGGTCCGGCGGTGAATTTCGGGCAGAACAGCCGTCTGCGCGATGCACTCCGCTGCGGCGGCGCTGCCGTGGTGCGCCTGCACTTCGACGGAGCGCACTATGTGACGCTCACCGGCATTGACGAAAACGACATGGTGCGCGTGTTCGACCCGTATTATCTTGATCAGCCGCTCGATACGGACGGCGTGCAGATGGTGTACGACCACCCGTGCGAATACAACCGGCTCGTTCCTTGCCCCTGCTTCGAGCGTGAGACCCACGAGGTTTACGCGCTTGGCGAGATCGACACCCGCGAAGGCATTCTCCTGTTTAATGACCAGACGCGCCTGACGGCAGAGAATACCATTGAATACATGATTTAACGCCAAACGGCGGAACGATTTGTATCGTTCCGCCGTTTCAGTCTGTAAAAAGTTATATCCCCGCCATTTCAAATAATCCGCGCGACAGCGCGCGTTAAATAGCATTTGCTTGCAAATGCCAAAAAAGTCAGGGCGTGTACCTGACTTTTTTGACTTCTATAGGGAGAAAGTTACCGTATGGGAACTTTCGGACAACTTTGGAACGGCCCACGACCCGTTCCCGCTTGTCGGCGAAGCTGTAGTTTCACGACAGCCTCCGCCGTTTTCATTTCTGCTGCTCCTCACAGTATTTCTCCGTGTAGGCCGTTGCTTTGGGATCGCCTTTCGGCTCGCGTGTCTGCTCCCACGGCGGCAGCTCGGCCACTGCTGCCGAGTCAATATGCGCCGCATCGTCGTACTGCGGGAAGGCCTTTGGCTCACGCTCTTTGTGATCGTGCCTGTGCATATAGAGAACGCTCCTTTCACACTGCAATGCGTTTGGACAAAAACTGCGCCGCCGACTGACACAGCTTGAGCAGCACCTCATCCGCCTTTTCGTCCTCTTTTTCGCTGACAAACGCGACACAGCCGCTGACATCGCCGTCTGTGATGATTGGTGCCGCCGCAACCACCGCGCAGCCGTCCTGAGAGGAGATAAGCACCTCCGGCTGCTCGTCCACACCGCGTTCGTAACATTCGCGGCGTTCCATCAGCTGCTCCAGCTCGGATGAAATACTCCGCTCCAGAATATCCTTTTTCGCACCGCCCGCTGCCGCAATCACCGCATCCCTGTCGCAGATAGCACAGCTCATGCCCGCTGTACGCGCCAAAGCCTCCGCCAGTTCGGCGGATACCGCGCCCATCTCTCCCATCGGGGAGTATTTCTTGAAAATCACTTCGCCGTCGCGGTCGGTATAGATTTCTAACGGGTCGCCCTCTCGAATCCTAAGCGTTCTTCTGATCTCCTTCGGAATAACAACGCGGCCGAGATCGTCGATCCGGCGCACGATTCCGGTTGCTTTCATAGCAATTCCGCCTCCCATTTTCGGTATTTCTGCTGCGATAGTGGTAGTATTTACTGAAACCGTGCAATTCATGTAGAAAAACCGTATGCACAATGTGTTCCTATTCATGAAAATTATGGTTTGCAGATCTGTTTCTTTCGCGTTAGCAGCTGCTCTGCACAGCGGACGCACGGCTGATATGTAATCTTCCAAATACCGTCTTCCCAATCCGCAACCCCCTTTGTCGTCCACTGTTTTTTCTGCCAGTCCTCGAAATATATTTGCAGCGAAACACGGGTCGTTCCATCTGTCGGCAAATAAATATAGCGGTAGCCCTCGCATACAGACATCGGCGGCAAAACCTCTTTTCCCAATGGGTACTCTCTGCCGTCAAAGAGATACCGTTCCAGATAAATCACATTGCCGCCCACATTTCGGATATAAATTGCAGGCACACTTTGATCTGGCTGTATACCGTCGGCACTTTTCAGCGTAATCGGCTGCGTCAGCAAATACAGCTCCACCTTGTTCTGCGCCTCTGCCTGCCATTTGCTGAGTTCGTACTGCTTTCTACCGATTTGAATACTGGAAATCAATGCAAGAACAGATACAATAAACGAAAAGAAATGGATGGAGTTAGTACATAATGATGGAAAATGATGTGCTGATGATGAGAATATGCAAAGGCATAATAGAAAGAAACTGGGTTTTGGCGCATTATCAAATCCGTGCCGTCCAAGAAGGCCGAGTCGCTCAAGGCATGGCTTGCCATGGTGGGCCGTGAGAGGATCTGGATGCGCTGCTGCAGGATCTGCTCACTGAGCTGCCTCCGGAGTTCCTTGCGGCGTGCAGTGCGGCGGATATGCAGGTGCTGTGAGCGGAAAACAATCAACCGAACAGAAAAAGGGCGAAACCATGCGGTTTCGCCCTTTGTTTGTTGAAATCAGTAGCTGATGATCAATCCGCCGCGCTCGGCGTAGTAGCTGCAGAGCCCGCGGGTCGGCAGGATCTCGATGCTTGTATTTTCCCAGATATCCAGAATGCTGTTTTTCAGCGTCTGAGCCAGTGCGAGATTATCACAATGGCTGATCGCGACATTTCCGCCGATGAATCCGTGCTCCTTCATGGTGCTGACCAGCGTCTGTACGACTTTTTTCGCACCGCGCGCCTTGCTTTCAAAGGTGATCTTTCCCTCGTCGCTGCCGCTGCCGATGCCCCAGATGCCGAGAGCCTTGGCGAGCATACCTGTCAGACGGTGGATGCGTCCGTTCTTGATCAGGTTGTCAAACGAGGAGAGCGCAAAGAGGATTTTGGTTTTCTGTAGAAAATTTCTGGCGTGCGCCGCAATATCGTCAAAGGAAAGGCCCTGACGGATCAGGCGCTCGATCTCCTTTACGCAAAGCAGAACCTCCGGTCCGGTGGATAAGGAGTCCAGAATGACGATCTTTTTATCCGGATTTTTCTCCAGCGCCATATCTCTTGCCGCAAGAGCGCTGTTCATACTGCCGGACAGCTGCGAGGAAATGGTGATCGCGATCGCGCAGTCCACCTGTTCAAACTGTGCCAGCCATGCGTCCGGCGTGGGGCAGGAGGTGTGGCCGGCCGAGTGTTCCTGCTCCATGGCGGAGAGCATTTCCATCGTATCCAGATGCTCGTCATCGACAAAATCCCGCTCCCCGATGCGGATGGTAAACGGCACACTGGTCAGCCGAATCCTTCCGTCCGGACTGGTGGAAGGGAGCAGATCACAGCTTGAATCCGTAATAATGTTCCAGTTCATATGGTTTTTCCTTTCTCTCTTACCGAAAATTTTCAGTGTTATCGTGGGGAAAGCGCTCTCTCTTGCAGTCGGTCGATCTGCACCGCATACAACAGCCGGCCTGTCCTGCACACTTTCCTTCATAAAACAGAAAATGCCTTAATGTTGTATTCATTATATAGCAGAACGCGCATTTGATAAATAAAAAGTTTTAAGGCAATACCGCATAATTGGACAAGAGCGATTTGCGAGTAAATTTTGCGTACTGACGAGGCGCGGTTTTGCGGTAATACTTGACGTATTACCGTGAAATCTCGGCAGCGCGGACGGAACTCGCGCAAGGAACCGAAGCCAAAGTCAGGGCACGAAATTTCCGCAAAGCGCCGCAGCTTTAATTGTGCGGTGTTGCCTTATAGATGTTTGCAGATGCCGGTATGGCCGTCAGCGGGTCAGATATTGCAGGATCAGCACAAGGATCAGCATATGTACGGGATAAAAGGCATAGCAGGCATACTGGAACGGCTTGCTGTGATAGCCCTGCCGTCCGCGGTACAGCCAGATGGGGATGAGCGCCAGAAGTGCAAGCCCCTGCTGACAGATCTCAAATTCCATGCCGAATATATGGACGGGATACAGCAGACCGCCCAGCAGCTGCACATTGACCCAGTAGAGGGCGAGAAGCTGCCCTGCCAGACACCACCACTTCCGTCCGCGGAAGAAGTAGAAGATAAAGATCGTCAGCACGCCGGTGCCGTAGTAGTCCACCATGCTCAGGGTGCCCAGCACTGTGCCGATCAGCACAACAAGCAGGGCGGTGAGCAGATACAGCCATGTTTTCTGCTTTTTGCGCACGGTTTCCATCAGATGAATGCCCAGAAGACCGAGCAGCAGCGTCCAGATCACGTTCTGGTGCACCGGATAAAACCAGGTTCCGCCGTACATCAGGTCGAACGGCACTTCGGAGAGCACGGCAAACAGCGCAAGCCGCAGGGCGTATTTCCGGAAGCTGTGGGTGTGAAAATATCCTTCCACCGCCATGAATGCGAAGATGGGAAAGGCCAGCCGTCCGGCACACGTCAGCCAGTCCTGCGCAGGCAGGAGGGTCGCCCAGAGATGATCCATCAGCATCAGCACCATGGCGAGAATGTGAAGTGCCGCGGCGCTGAGGGAAAAACGGCCGGAGGCGGGAGAGGACAGGTTGTTGGTTGACATACGGGTACTCCTTTATCTGAATCGTTCGGTAATCGCGAGGAGAGACACAGGAATCTGCTCTGCATTTATTATATACAGAAGAGCGGACAGCCGCAATGCCGCAGCGATAAACTTTTTGTGAATATCCGCGAGGCGGACACGGCACACAGACGGAAAACGCCCTGCCGACCGGTGCGGGCAGAGCAAGAAAAGCCGGAGATACAGATTCCCGGCACAGCTTTGCAGCCATGCCGGGAACGGTTGAGGGATTATGAAGATCAGAAAGTTACAGCTCACCGCGCGCTTCGCGCTCTTCGAGTTCTTTCATGATAGCGGGATACTTTTTGTCGAGCTGATACAGCACGCCGACGATCAGAACGATGGTTTCGGAAAGATACAGCGTGCTGTACATCCACGAGTCGTTATGGAACACATACTTGCAGTAGTACGGCAGGATCGTGCCGACAACAGCCTGATTGGTGCTCTGGAACATCCAGAGCAGCAGGACAGCGATTGCGGCCCAGATGCTCATTACCTTGACCCAGGCAGACTGATTGTTGCCAAACGTTGCACTCTACGTCACCGCCGCCGTAAGCCAGGCGTGTCAGAATATTGATTTTTCCGTTTTCAGAAACAGATCGTGTAGGCAGAACCGCCTCTGCCTGCATGGTTGGATTGGTTTTCACGAAACATTCTCTCCCTCTCTGGTTTCGCTTCCAATTTACAGCCGCCCCAATAAAATGCACCTGATCAAGCTGCGTTTTCCGGCCTGCTGCAAGCGGATAGGATTGTTTAGCGTGCAGCCTGTCTGCTTCACAGAGATCGTGCCTCGAAATTTACATCTTTTGCAAGGTGCAGACCGCATCTGTTATCATGGCACGAATTAACATGAATGGCATCACCACGGTGGTGGGTCTATCGGAAACGGACGGCCTTACGAGAAGCGTGGAAAATCTTTACGCAAAGACCCATGCGCTGTGCGAGCACTGGTTCCGGCATTTGTGGCAAACCTGTCTAAGCTGATGACCTCGCTTCCGAACATCATTATCGCGGTCGCGGTTGCACTGCGCTTCTGCCGCGTTGCAGAAGGCGATGTATTCGACTTCGTTCGGACACCGTACCGCACGTTGAAGTGCCCAAAAAGTTAGACAAATAGTTTTAACAAAAATTGCAAGCGTCGTTGCAGATGGCATTGACAGCGTCAGAGCAGTTCGGTATCAGCATGCTGGAGCTGGGTAAGAGAATGGGATGGAAATAGTACATATACAACGTCTTTCGCTATTATTATATATTATATATCATGTTTTTCCTGTGAAATTATAATTCGATTACGCTCTCAACAATGGAATAAAGGCAGTTCAGACGAAATTTCAAAATTTCAATTTTGAACGAAAATTCTATGTTTTGGAGTGAAAATTATGACGAACAAACAGGAAAAGATGATATGTAATACCTTTGGCATTTCGAAACTTAGATCGTTTCAGAAGAAGGCAATCACAGACTTATCCGATGGTAAAGATGTACTCGGTTTAGCACAAACCTCCGAGGGCAAGTCGATCTGCTTTCTCTCGATGATTACCCTGCACCCGAATGGTCTGCTGATTGGTATTCTCCCGACCGTTGCACTCATGCGTGATCTGGTGCAGCGTTGCGAGGACAGTAAAATCCGAGCGGGCTGTCTGTACAGCGGAAACCGGAAGAATACCACCGTTATCGAACGGCTGACACATCGTAAACTCCAGGCAATCTTTGTCGCGCCGGAACGGCTGAGTGATCCTCACCTCTGGAAGGCAATTCAGAAGAATAGCGTACACACGGTTGTCGTTGCTGCTTTCAGCGCGACTGTTATGCCGGATGATATTTCATATATTGCGAAAAGTCTACGCATGAAAAATCCTGTTGTACATATCGGCAAGCTCAAACGTTCTAATCTGTCCCTCAAGAAAGCGTTTGTGAAAAATGATGTTGCTCGTTATGCGAAAGTCAGCAAAACGATTCAGAAATGCGGCAGTAAAGGAAAAGTTGTTATCTACTGCACTCGTGTCTGTGATGTAGAAGATATGCGTGACTTTCTTATTGAGGATTGCGATATTTCGGCTTCTGCTATTGCTCTCTGCCACAGCAGGCTGTCTAACCGAGCCGAGCAGGAAGCGCGCTTTCGTTCCGGTGAGGCACATATTATGATTGCAACTTCTACGTTCGGAATGGGCGTGAATGTCCCGGATATTCGCCTGATTATTGTCTCTCAGCTGCCGTTCAGCGTCGCGTCATTCTACCAGATGGCAGGCCGGGCCGGGCGCGACGGCAAACGCGCAAAGGCACTGCTGCTCTGGAATGACGCCGATTTTCAGATGAACCTTGATATCATCTCTGACACGGATTACCGTGCAGTGGACGCCGTCAATGAACTGTATGCAATCTGTGAATCATCGGACGATCTGCACGACGCAGTAATCGGCTGTTTTGCGAAAGGCGGTGTATGAAATGGATTTTCGTTACAGTATCCATACGATTGAATTATTTCACAGACTGTCCCAGAAGAGCTTTAACAAGGTGTTTCAGCATCTGAAAAGTCTGCATTTCGGCAAGCTCTACCCGGACGCGACATATCATTCCGAGAGCGGCATGACGAAGTATATCTGCACCTCGTACTGCGGTCAGGGTGTCGCACTTTACTTGTACAAGCAGAAGCGCAGCAAGAACAAAGCGAGCAAAAATATCGCCTGCTCTATTCGTTTCCGGCTCAATCCGCACACTCTGCTGCACGGAAGATATTCACCCAAGAAAGTGTTCACCGCGACGGAAAAGCAGCTGAAAACGCTTGACAGAGAGATGACAGAACTGCTGCATAAAATCGGTCTGGACCGCGAGTTCGAACAGCTGACGCTCTCGCGTATCGACTGCTGTCTGGACTACTTTCCCGAGTCGCAAAAATGGGTTGATGAGGCACTGCGTGTCATTCGCTGCAGCCCGTACATGAAGCAGTACAAGCTGTGCACATTCGGCAAAGAATTCCCCAATCACAAGGAAAAGAACGCGCATTCGTGGTGTATTTGCTGCAAGACGACCACATTGACGGTCTATGACAAGACATTTCAGCTGATGGAGGAGGATTTGCTGGAGCAGTATGATGCGCCGATGCTTCGGTTCGAGGTATCCCGCTCGGGAGCGAAGTTCAAGCGCGGCCTGTCTGAGCAGGTTAAGGGCAGCAACAAGAAAATCCTGAAAACCGTGATGAATGAGTCAGAGAAAACCATTCACTCATATATGAAAAAACTGCACGAAAATCTGCCGTTTGTGCGATATTCGATTGTATGGCGAAGATTGAGACCGTGAAACATGCTTCAACTCGCAAAAATATGCGTCTGCTTGTCAAAAAGCTGTCCGACTGCAAATGTTATGCACAGGCTGTGAAAAACAGTAAATTCTCTTCCGCTCCGTACTGTTCATTTTACGTTCCCCCTCGTGAGATGTATATGCTGCTACCAAATTTACTGCAGCTTATAATTAAGCTTTTGCATAATTTGAGTATAGCACATACGCCAAAATTTGTCACAAAAAAACGGTCTGATTTATTCAATCAGACCGTTTCATTTCTTAAGTTCTTGACTTGCTGTATCGTTGTTTCTAAGATTGAAAGCACCGCAGCAGTTTCTTCTTGCGTAAGTGATTGCAGCTGTTCAGAGAGCTTTTGCGCGTAATAATCTCGACCAGGCTTGGTTTCCAAGCCAATTAGCTCATCTGCCGATACATCCAGCGCATTTACGAGCTTAATAAAGGTTTTGAGACTCGGCATTTTGACACCGCGCTCGATCTCACCCAGATAAATCAGTCCGATATCTGCAGCCTCCGCCAGTGTTTCAGTATTTGTTTTCGTTCCTTTCGCAATGCGCGGATCTTCTGCCCCAGCTCCAGTTTGTTCACGCAAATAGCCTCCTAATTACGCTAAGGTCGGAGAACCACCATTGCTGATGGTTCTCCGGCTGTATGGGGGAAAGAAAAGGTGTCAAATGCGGCCCATGATGTAGTCTCGCAGGAAGTGTGTGCGCGCGGCGCCGGGATCAAGACTGCTGTCTAACCTTTTATGACACATAGCTGCCACAATCGCGCACGCCGAGAATATTCAAATGGTTTTCGTCCATTTCCGCGGTATTCCCTCCTCAAGATCATCTGACATTTTCCGCCCGAATATGCTATACTAAAGATACTACATGCAAAAGAGGAAAAGAGTTATGCAAATTCAGCAGCTTACCTACTTTGTCGCCATTGCGGAGCAGGGCAGCATCAACAAGGCCGCGGAGAAGCTGTTTGTCACGCAGCCCAATCTGAGCAAGGCCATCAGCAATCTGGAAAACGAGCTCAAGGTGCGTATTTTCAACCGCACGAACAAGGGCGTCGTGCTGACTGACGAGGGCAAAAAGCTCTACCAGTACGCGCGCACGATCATCAACCAGATGGAGCTCATTCAGGGCCTGTCGGAGAAAGAGCACGCACCGGTGCTGTCTATTGCCTCCTATCCGATCATCACAATGGGGCGTCTGATGGCGAAGTTCTACAACGATTACCACGATAATCGCGTGGCGCTCAAGCTGGTGGAAAACCGTCTGCAGCAGGTGATCGAGAGCGTGGAGCATGGCGAAGCGGAGATTGGCTTTGTGATGAGCAACAACGTGCAGGTGAAGGAGCTCAGGCACATGCTGAAGTTCAAAAACATTCAATTCCACGCGCTGGGCACGGACACTTGGTATGCAAACCTCGGTCCGAACCATCCGCTGTACCATGCGGCTGAGGTGACGATGGAGCAGCTCCTGCCCCATCCGTTCGTCCGCCTTCCGGATGATTATTTTTCCAATCTGAGCTTTTATCTGGAGATCGACGGCGTGCGTCTCGAGCAGTTCAAGCGTGTTGTTTACGTCAACGACAGCGCGGCCATCCTGTCGCTGCTGCGCTCGACCGATGTGGTTCGCCTCGGTCCGGGACTGAGCGCGCCGGACTTTGCGGAGTACGGCATCCGCACCATCCCGATCCGGAACTGTCAAGTACAGATCAATGTAGGCTGGATTCAGCGCAGCCGAGAAATGCTGAGCACAGAAGCACAGGCATTTGTGAAGATGCTGGAGGAGCTTTACCCGAAGAATGCGAAATAAGACGTTTCGAGGGTTATAACGGGATATTCCGTTTTGTTATGACTGGGTTATAACAAAAGCGAAATGGACAAAAAAGCGCAGAATGGTATACCGAATAGTGTCAAAGCAAGGGCGCTGTGATTTAGTCACAGCGCCTATTCTTTTGTCTGTTTTTCCTGAAAAGCGGGCGTGAAACTGTACAGGAATACTATTCCGTTTCGGTTATAACGTCACTATAACTTTTATGATTTGGACAGGCATAACAAATTTATGATACGGTATAGACACAGAAAGGAATGAGGCTTATGACACCGATCAGCGCACTTGCGATTCTGTTCTGCATCTACGCAGTCAGCGATCTGATTGCGCAGAAGACCAAAGCAATATTCTCCACGGTGCTCAGCATTGCAATCCTGCTGCTTGCAGGCTTCTGGAGCGGTATCCTGCCGCGCACACTGATCGACGATGCGCAGATCACCGGGTTCGGCAACATCATTGCCGGCCTGCTCATCGTGTCGCTCGGCACGACAATCGACTTCGCGGAGCTACGTCGGCAGTGGAAGGTAGTCGTCACCGCGCTGTGCGGCGTGTGCGGCGCAGTTGCAGCAATCGTACTGATTGGACGACCGTTCATTGGCAGCGAGATGGCGATCGCCGGTGCACCGATCTTCGCAGGCGGCAGCGCGGCAACGCTCATCATGACGAGCACGCTCAAGGAGATGAACCTCACGACGGCGGCGACGTTCTGCATCGTGCTTTACGTGACGCAGAAGTTCATCGGCGTACCGATTGCGTCCCTTCTGCTGCGGCGCACCGCAAAGCTCATCCGCGATGACGCGGTGCTCGTGGAGCAGTACAGCACTTTGCAGGAGGAAAACGACGCGGCGCATCACGGTCCGCTGCATCTGCCGAAATGCTGCGAGCGTCCTTCGATGTATTTCGCCAAGCTGGCAGTCGTTGCGGTCATCGCGTACTATGCGTCCAAGCTGACCGGCGGTGCGGTTCACTACTTCGTCATGTGCCTTATCATGGGCGCGGTGTTCTTCGCACTGGGTTTCCTCGATAAAAACATCCTCGGAAAAACGCAGGCCTCCAGCCTGATCACGTTTTTCGTCACCATTCTGATCTTTTCCAATCTGGCGCAGACCACGCCGGAGCAAGTGTTATCCGTTCTGCCTGCGCTGCTGACCGCAGCGGCCTGCGGCGTTTTCGGAACCATGGTGGCCGCGCTGCTGTGCGCGAAGCTGCTGCACATACCGGTCAGCCTTGCGGCGGCCTACGGCATCAGCTGCACGTTCGGCTTCCCGACCACTATGCTCATTCCGCAGGAGGTCTCCGAGGCGTTCGGACGAAACGAGAAGGAAAAGAAAGCGATCTTGAATTTTCTGCTGCCGAAAATGCTGACGGCAGGCTTCGTCACCGTTACTATCGTGTCCGTGCTTATTGCAGGCGCGGCGGTAAAGATGCTGTGAACTAAGCCCCGGTACAACGGGCTTTCAATAGAGGAGGTATACGAAAATGGAGCAAATTTACACGCAGATCCGCCAGTACATCGACGAAAACAGACAACCGATGCTGAACCTTTGGCGCGAGCTGGTGAACATGGAGAGCGGCACGACGCAAATCGACGGCGTGAACGCGGTTTGCAGCATCCTGCGCCGCGAGATGGAGAACGCCGGCATCCACACCCGTGTCCGCGCCATTCAGAACTCCGGTGACATGCTCATCGGCGAGTGGAACCCCGGCAGCTCTAAAGCGCCGCTTCTGCTCATCGGCCACATGGACACCGTGTTCAAGGAGGGCGCGGCGAAGGAAAATCCGTTCCGCGTAGACGAGAACGGCATGGCGCACGGCCCCGGCGTGCTGGATATGAAGGCCGGTCTGGTCATGGCACTGTACACGGTCAAGGCACTCGACAGCGTGGACTGGAAGGAACGCCCGATCAAGTTCATCTTCGCAAGCGACGAGGAAAACCTGCATATGCGTTCGGACGCGAAGGAGATCTTCGCAGAGGAGGCGGCAGGCGCGCTTGCAGCGTTCAACTTCGAGACCGGCTACATGGACAACCGCTTCGTGGTCGGCCGCAAGGGCGGCGGCCCGGTCAGCATTAGGATTCACGGCAGAGCATCCCACTCGGGCATTGCGCCGGAGAAGGGCCGCTCGGCGGTGCTCGAGGCTGCGCACAAGATCGTCGAGATCGAGTCGCAGAACGACATCATGCGCGGCAGGCTGATGAACTGCGGCATGGTGGACGGCGGCATCGGTGAGAACACCATCCCCGACTCGTGCGAGGTGCGCATCGGCATCCGCTTCCCAAACGCGGAGGTGCGCGATGAGATTTTTGAAATTCTGCACCGTGCGACCGAGCATAATTCAGTGCCGGATACTACGGCGGAGCTCGATCTGAGCCGCGTCATGCAGTGCATGGACACAACCGATGGCGTGATGGCGCTGTTCCGTCATTTGCAGCGCACCGCGCAGGACTGCGGCTTCGGTGAGATCGACTGCTTCCAGGTCGGCGGTCTTTCGGACTCCGGCATCACGGTAGCATGCGGCGTGCCGACGGTATGCGGCATGGGCGTGCGCGGCGAGGGCAATCACACCCCGAACGAATATGCGGAAGTAGAATCGCTGTTTCAGCGCAGCGTGCTTGCGGCGTGCGCAGCGTATACGCTGAACGACGATTTTGCCAAAACTGCCGAATAAACGGCAGATAAGGGATAAGGAGGTATAAACTCATGGCAAACAAAGAGAAACAGGCGGAAAACAAGGAAAAGATCGGTATCGGCGCATGGCTGGCACTGATCGTCCTCATTCTCGTGCTCTCCGGTGCGTTCCGCACGGCGGAAGGACCGATCAAGGTGCTTGACTTTACTAATCTGGCAGGCTCGTTCGGACAGATCGGCGACACAGGCGCGAACCTCATCGGCAAGGGCGGCACCGGCGCGAAGGACGGCTTCATGGCAGGCTTCAATCTGATTCCGGCGGTCATGTTCTTCTGCGGCCTGCTCGGTGTATTCGAGCAGCTCGGCGCATTCAAGGCGTCGGATATCCTGTTTCGTCCCCTGCTCCGTCCGCTGCTCGGCATCCCGGGCAAGTGCGGCATCGCATTCATCTCGAGCTTTACCGGTTCGGACGTTGCGGCTGTCATGACCCGTGAGCTGTACGAAGACGGCGAGATTACGGACGACGAGCGCACGATCTTCGTAGCGTATCAGTACGCAGGCTCGGCGTGCATCAACAACACCATCACCGGCGGCGCACCGCTCGTGGCGATCTGCCCGGTGGCACTCGGCCCGTGCATCGTCATCATGTTCGTCTGCAAGCTGATCGGTGCGAACATCGTCCGTCTGATTCTGCGTGCAAAGCGCGGCAAGGCATAAGGAGGTAACGGAAATGAGCAATCAGGCAACCAATACGGCGGCTGCGGCCGCACCCGCAAAGGCAAAGAAACCTTCAATCGTAGATACCTTCCTCAAGGGCTGCGCAAAGGGCTTCAAGGTCGGCATTGAAAATATCACCCCTGCGATGATCCTCGGCTATGTACTGGTGTACATTCTGAAGGAGACCGGTCTGATGGACATTCTCGGTACGGTCATGTCGCCAGTCATGGGACTGTTCGGTCTGCCGGGCGAGGCTTTCGCGGTTCTGATCTCGGCGTTCTTCGCCAAGGCCTCCGGCTGCGCGACCGCCGCTTCCATGTATGAGGCAGGCGCTCTGACGCTCGGTCAGGCGTCTATGATGCTCCCGGCATGTATCCTGATGGGTACGCTCATCGGACACTATGCGCGTATCGTGCTCGTAACCGACACCAACAAGAAGTGGCATCCGCTGCTCATCGGTGTCTGTCTGCTTGATGCGGCTATCAGCCTTGTCATCATGCGCGTCATTCTGGCGGCAATGGGCGTTCAGTAAAAGGAGGCCGAGCATATGCTTTCTAAGTTATCGCGTCGGCGCGGCCTTCAGCTCGAAGCGCTCGGCAGCGTGCTGATCTGCACGGTGATGCTGGCCGATCGGTTCCTGTTTACCTTGCAGGACGGCTTTGTCCTCACCACAGCCATCATTTCCGCCGTGCTGCTGACGATCGGCATCCGCGTGGTCAAGCGGCACGACGAGAAAAATCAGAACTGATCCTTCGGGCGTTCCTGATACCCCAACCGCCCGAATTCACACCTCTTTTGGAAAGGGCCTGCGCTGTCAGGCCTTTTCTGTTTCTCCCCCCATTTTGCACAGCAGCGATCTGGTCAGCTACACGATTTCAGACCGTCCGGTACTGAGCATGGTAACGACTATGCTGGATAAGGCGTTTGCAAAAATTCCGGACGGAACAAACCTCATTCTCCATTCCGACCAGAGGTGGCAGTACCAACACAAACAGTATCAACGGATGCTCCAAGAGAAGGGCATCCGGCAAAGCATGAGCCGGAAAGGGAACTGTCTGGACAATGCTGTGATAGAAAATTTCCGCAAATTGCAAAATAAAAAATCCCCGATTAAACCGCAAGGTCAGCAAGTTCGGCTGACCTTGGGTTAAACGAGGATTTTTTTAATTCTGCTTATTTTTTCGCCTTGCTGCCGACCAGATAGCACACAGCAGCAACGATCATGCCGTTGATGGATGCGATACCCCACGGAACCAGATTTGCCACCACAGCGCCCAGCAGAACGCCGATAACCGCAAACCAGTTCACCGTTTCGGTGATCTCCATGTCGTTGTACTTCTCTCGGTTCATAAAGAAGCTCATCACCAGAATAATGCCGACCGGCGGCAGCGTACAGTTGAGGATATTCAGCCAGCCGGTGAAGTTCCAGTATAGCCAGACCGACAGCACCGTGCCGACAATACCGGATATCAGCACCATCGGCTTCTTTCTCTGGCCGAAGATGTTCGCCAGACCCAGACCGGCGGTGTACAGCGCGTTGTCGTTCGTGGTCCAGATGTTGAGACCGAGGACCAGAATCGCCAGATAGAACAGACCGAGGTTGATCATAACCTCAAAAATGTCATTGCCGCCGACGTAGACCGACGAAATACCGCCGAAGAAGAACATCAGCGAGTTGCCGATAAAGAACGCGATAACGGTCGTGATCGCACCAACCTTGCCGTTGCGGGCAAAGCGGGAGAAGTTCGGTGTTGCCGTGCCGCCGGAGACAAACGAGCCGATAACCAGACCGGCGCCGCCGACAACGGTCAGCGTACCGCTGGACTTGGCAAACTGATCAATCAGCGTGCCGTTGCCCTGTTTAACTGCCATCACCATGGCAACCGTACCCAGGATTGCAACCAACGGAACCGCAATATAGCTGATGAGCGTCAGCGATTTGATGCCGAAATACGCCGAGGCCGTCATGCACACACCCGCAATGATAACGAGCACCCATTCAGCCGCTGTGCTGCCGCCGAGCAGCTCATTTGCAACCGGAATGGCAAACATGGCGATACCGACGCCGAACCAGCCGATCTGCGTAAACGAGATCATCGCGCTCGGCAGGTACGAGCCTTTTACACCGAAGGCTTTGCGTGCCAACAGGTCAAGGCTCATGCCGGTTTCCGCGCCGACGTAACCGAGCAGACCGGTGTACAGGCTCAGGATCAGGCCGCCGATGATCATGGAGATGATAAAGCCGCCGAAATCCAGTCCGTCTGCCAGCTCCTTGCCGACCCACATACTGGCCGAGAAGAAGGTGAAACCCAGCATGATCATGAACATGGTTACGATGCCGCGGCGCGCATAATGCGGCACGGCCGCTTCCGCAAAGTCGATATCGACCGATGTGTTGTCATTTTTCATAGATTCTTATCCCCTTTTTGTGGCAATACCGCATAATTGAACAAGCGCGATTTGCGGGCAAATTTTGCATCCTGATTAGGCGCGGTTTTGCGGTAATACTTGCTGTATTACCGTGAAATCGTAACGACATCAGGGTACAAAATTTCCGCAAAGCGCCGCAGCTTTAATTGTGTGGTGTTGCCTTATTTATTAAAGAATGTACTTTTTGAGCGTCGTGGTGAACTCGTCAATGCGCTGACGCGCGATCTCCTCCAGCGTTACGTCCTTCAGGCTCTCGACAAAGCCGCGCTCCTGCTGATACAGCCAGCGCGTCAGCTTTGCGTCCAGCTTTTCGTAATGGCAGTCCTTCAGCCAGTCCTCATAGGAAATCGGCAGCGCATGACCCAGCTTTTCCTCCAACAGCGCCTGCTTGTCGATCTTGTCGGCACGCGCGAGAATGCCGTTCCAGAATTCCAGCACCTCTTCAATGTGCTCGTGGATTTCATAGCGGCGTGCGCCGCCATCGTAGATCGTGCACTTTTCAAACAGCGGATTCTGCATGGAAAGCGTCTGACGGCGGAACTCCGGCGCCACGATGCCGCCCTTCCAGTAAAAGTCGATGAGCGCACGGTTGATGCCGGAAACGCCCTTGTCGCCTTCCTCGTAGCAGCTGAAAACGCCCTCGTAGTACACGGTGATGAAGCCCTCAAAGTCCGGCCAGTAGGTACGGATTTCCCTGGTCAGCTTTTCAAGGATTTCAATGCCCTGGGTACCGCCGATGGTAAACAGCAGAATGTTGCGCAGCTTGGCGCCCTGCTTGCGGTAATAGTCGGTGACATAACGCAGGCACTGCACAAGCGTCTCGCCCGAGGCGATGATATCGCCGATCATCAGCGTGCTGTTGGGCACCATGGTCAGCTTGCAGTACTTGATATCAAGCGACATCTCATCATTCTCGCCAAATACGCGCTCACTGGACATAAAGCTGATGTCATGCACGCGGATATGCTCCTTATAGCAGCTTTCCTCGAGCGGATAGTTGAGTGCGCCGCGCAGAATGGACAGAATGTTCGCCGAAGTGATCTTTTTCTGCTCCTTGAGGTAGTACATCATCTGCGAGGTAGCTGTTACGAGTGACGCATACACCTCGTAGCCGACAACCTCCGGATGGTTCATCAGCTTGCGGGTCTCGGCCTCCGAGACGATGTAGTATTCATTGACAAAGCTGCCGCCCGCCAGACGGTAGCAGTCCACACCCTGATCGCTGAATTCCGGTACGATATGGACGTCATTCCAATTTTCGATCATATCAGTTTCCTCCCTAAAAAAAGGACCGACTGCCATTTTTGCGGGCAGAAGGTCCTTAGTTTTCATCGTTTTCCTATTGGATTCAACGGAACGCCGCATGTTCTTTTTTTACACAGCATATCCGTCCATCCCCTCTTTTTCGACTTCATTTTACTGAATTTATTATACGGGAGAAGCCATACCGTTGTCAACAGCTTTGCAAGCCTCAGGCCGGATTTCTTACTTATAATCCGCATTCAGAAACAGAGGCTTGATCGTAGAAATCTCGGCGTATTCCTCCTGCGAGACCTGCATATCCGCATTCATGGTCTGCAGATCGGTCTTGACGACCTCAAGTGCCTCCATGACGTTCAGCGCATGGCCTTCCGCGATGGCCTGCTGCATACGGCGCAGCACGATCGGGTGCGCGTACCGTGCGGGCAGCGGAAATGCCGGAAACCGGTCGATATAGTTCTGCATCTGTGCCCGCGCCTGCTTATCCCCGCGCAGAACAGCCGCATTGTTGTTGCGCGCCGTCGGCAGCAGGCGCCATCCGCCAAACAGGAAAGCTGCCGCCAGCAGGCACAGCAGCAGGTATCCGCCGGAGAAACCGCGGCACACGAGCGACACCACGCTGTAAATCAGCGCCGCCGCCCCGAGCACCATGATCGCTGCAGCCGCCCACCGATATCCTGCACTCCTGCTCTGGTAGTTGCGCCGCCGTTTAGCTGCACGACTGAGCCGCTTGTACAGCTCAGGTTTACACTCGAGGTACGCGATCGCATTCTCCAGCTCCTCAATCTCCCGCTCGGCGCGGATGCTGAGCGGCGGTCGTCGGCGTTCTTCCGCCCTCCGGCGCTCGCACTCGACCTCGAGTTCTGCCTCCTCTTCCTCGCTGACGCACGGAATCTCCGGATGCATCTTGTGCAGCACGCGCAGCAGCTCGTCGATCTGATCCTCGTACTTGAAACAGCACACCTGCTGCAGACCATTATCGTACTCCACAAGCAGACAGGCTCTGCCTGCAAGCACACTTCGGACACCGCCGGTGCCTTCTTCTATAAACTTAAATGCCCGCGTAATGGCGGAAAACGGCACATAATAATGCCGGTCAATAAAATAACTGTTCAAATATAATGCCCGGCGGCCAACACCGCACGGACCGATCCGGCGGCAGTGCTGCTTATCGCAGACGAGCGAAGCGTCATCGAGCATGGTTCTGCTGAGCGGACGCGGTTTAAAAATCATATTCATCACCTGTAAATATTGTAACACAAAAGCATGGATTCAGCCACCCGATCCCATAAGAAATCCTGCTGCATCGGTTCTTTAT
The DNA here is from genome assembly GCF_027684505.1 of Butyricicoccus sp. AF18-9LB. Lineage (NCBI taxonomy): Bacteria > Bacillati > Bacillota > Clostridia > Eubacteriales > Butyricicoccaceae > Butyricicoccus > Butyricicoccus sp. AF18-9LB. The sequence goes on along the minus strand of NZ_JAQCWA010000006.1, from coordinate 79,873 downwards.
GAAAACCGACAAATTCTCTCTTTCAGACAAACCGTTTTTGGCACACTATCCAAAAATCATAGTATTCCTATTGACAATCAGGTTATTGAAGTCTATACTTTCAATCACCGAATCCCGATAGGATTTATATGAATTGAAAGGAGAACCTGTCATGAGCCGAATGTACTGTATGAATCGCTGCTGTATGTGTATGCACCGCTGCTCGTGTATGCGTTCCCTTGTGACCTGGCGAATGTGCGAATAACGCGCATATGCCATCCTGGCGGAAGGCATACGTCTTCTGCCTTTTTTATCGAAAGGAGTTCTCCCTTGTGAAGCATTTTGTTAAATCGCTGCCAGTTCTCTCCATTCTGCTGGCGCTCGCCTGCGATATTCTGCTGCCGGATTCCGCGCAGCATCCTGCCGCAGAACATCCTTATTTTACATGGGCGCTGCTCATCGGACTGGCCGTGTATGTGATTGCCCTGCTGATATCGCTCGGCAACACCAAGGTGCGCGATAAGCTGTCGTACAGCGCACTGTTCTATGCAGGAGCGGTTCTGGTGCTGAACATTCTCAACCTGCTGACCGCCAAGTTTGCGATTCTGCCGGTACTGTACTTTCCCTCGCTCGACCGCGTGTTCGGCGTTCTTGTCGAGGACAGTGCGTTCCTCGCGACCTGCCTTGCATACTCCGCACGCCTGCTGTTCTTCGGCTGGCTCGGCGGTGCAGTCGTCGGCATGCTGACCGGCATTGGCATCGGCTTCAACAAGACCTTCGCCTACTGGGTACAGCCGCTCGTCCGCGTGCTCGGTCCGATCCCGTCCACCGCGTGGATCCCGCTCGTGCTCATCGCATTCCCGACTGCGGTTTCCGCCAGTGCCTTTCTGATTGCGCTGGCTGTGTGGTTCCCGACCACCGTGCTCACCAGCAGCGGCATTGCTTCCATCCCCAACTCGTACTTTGAGGTCTCCTCGACGCTCGGCGCGGGCAGCTTCTACCGCATTGCCAAGGTCGGCATTCCGGCGGCTATGCCGCATATGTTCCTCGGCCTGTTCAACGGCACCTGCTCGTCGTTCATCACGCTGGTCACCGCCGAAATGCTCGGTGCCAAGTACGGCATCGGCTGGTACATCAACTGGCAGAAGGAAATGATGGCGTATGCCAACGTATATGCCGGACTGATCATCATTGCAGTCACCTTCTTCATTCTCATCACGCTGCTGTTCAAATTCCGCGACCGCGTGCTCGCATGGCAGAAAGGAGTTATCAAATGGTAGGAAGTATTTCGATTTCGGGTGTATCCAAGCATTTTGTCAATCCCACCGGAGAGCGCATTACCGCTCTCGGCAATGTTTCGCTCGATATTCCCGCCGGTTCGTTCATTTCACTGATTGGACCGTCCGGCTGCGGCAAGTCCACGCTGCTGCGTTTGATCTCCGGTCTGATCCCGATGGACAACGGCAGCCTGATGCTGGACGGCACACCTATCAAGGCCCCCGGTGCAGACCGCGGCTTCATGTTTCAGGAGCACACGCTGTTCCCGTGGCTGTCGATTTACGATAACATCGCGTTCGGTCTGCGCGCCCGCGGCATCTACAAGCAGGAAAAGGACCGCGTAGACGAATTTATCGAGATGGTCGGCCTCAAGGGCTTCGAGCATTCGTATCCGCACCAGCTTTCCGGCGGCATGTGCCAGCGCGCGTCTCTCGCAAGAGCACTCGTTGGCAAGCCCAAGGTGCTCCTGCTCGATGAGCCGCTCGGTGCACTCGATGCCTTCACCCGCATGAACATGCAGGACGAGATCCTGCGCATCTGGAAGGAAACCGGCATGACCGCCATCATGGTAACGCATGATGTGGACGAGGCCGTGTATCTTTCGGATAAGGTGGTCGTTATGACACCCCGACCGGGACGCATCACCGGTACGCTGGATATCCGGCTTGCCCGCCCAAGAGCACGCAGCTCGGAGGATTTTCTTCACTACCGTGCAGAAATCCTTCGTCAGCTCCATTACGGCGGCACAATCAAAGAACCCAACTACTATATTTAGGATCGCATTAAAGAACTCACGTTCATTATTATTACTTTTATTATATATTTTCCTCGAAAGGATAGAAAACTATGAAAAAGAACGGTATTTTATTTCGAGTGGCAAGCGGACTTCTCGCAGCTGCACTGACGCTCTCGCTTACCGCCTGCGGCGGTTCGAGCAGCAATTCGGACGCTTCCGCGGCAACGGATTCCGCTTCAGACAGTGGCGTAACCCATCTGCGTTTTGCCTACCACGGCAATCTCTGCGGCGCGCTGATCTACATGGCGATCGAGAACGGTTACTTCGCGGATGAAAACATTGAACTCGAGCAGGTAACGGTCGATGCGGCTCACGTTGGCGAAGCCATCGGCGCAGATCAAGTCGATGTCGGCATGGAGCTGCTCGGCAAAATGCTTCAGCCCATCGAGAACGGCCTGCCCATCAAGTTCACCACCGGCGTACACACCGGCTGCCAGAAGCTGCTCGTCCCGGGCGATTCCGACATTAAGACAGTCGCTGATCTCAGGGGCAAGAACATCGGCGTTCCGGGTCTGGCAGATGCAGGTACGCTCATCACCAAGCGTTCTCTCAATGCTGAGGGCATCGACATTTCCGATGGCAGCAGCGAAGTAACGTTCACCGTATTCTCCCGCAACGACCTTGCACAGGTGCTGCAGAACAAGGCTGTTGATGCCATCGTGCTCGGTGACCCGCAGGCCGCTGTTGCTCAGGAGCAGTATGGCCTGACCGCACTCATCGACACCGCTACCGATCCCACCTACAAGGATAAATACTGCTGCGATGCTTTCGTAACAAGCAAGCTGGCTGAGGAAAATCCGGAAGCTGCTGCAGCATTTACCCGTGCCGTACAGAAGGGCGCACAGTGGGTAGAGGAGCATCCGGAGGAAACCGCGAAGATCATCGTTGATAAGAAGTACACCGCCGGCGATGCAGACCTGCTCGCTGCCATCCTCGAAACCTACAACTACAAGCCCTCCGTTCAGGGCGGCTACGACGCACTCAAGCTGGGCGCAGAGCAGCTGACCGAAATCGGTATCCTCAAGGAAGGCACCGATGCGACCAAGTTCGCAGACAATGCATATATCTTCTTCGATGATGTTCCGGATGCACCGGAGAGCGACGCTTCCAACGATAACGCCACTAAATCCACAAATGCCTCCTCTGTCAGCTTCCAGCCGGCAGCAGCAGCCGAGGCTGAGGACGACTGCTGCAGCGGCAAAATCACCAAGCCCGCACAGGACACAAACGCAAAGGCATAACATTGTTTTTACAGGGAGGAAAGGATTATGTCGGAACTGAAATGCACACACAGCTGCTCGGACTGCAGCAGACTCGGCTGCCGTTCGGCCAGCGAGGAGCAGTACCCGCCGTTCTGCCTGACGACGAACGTAGATAAGGCACTGCTCGAGGAAACACTTGAAATCTACCGCAACGACCCGGAACAGGGTCTGATTGCCCGCACCTCCGCGTGCATTGAAGGCGAGTTTTACGGCCGCCTGACCCGTGTTGAGGAAACCATCGAGTTCATCAAGCGCATGGGTTATAAAAAGATCGGCATCGCGTCCTGCGTCGGTCTGATGCGAGAGACTTCCATCTTCGCCCGTATTCTCAAGGCAAAAGGTATCGAATATTTCACGGTCGGCTGCAAGGTCGGTGCACAGGACAAGACCGAGATCGGCGTACCGAACGAGAAAAAGCTCAACGGCGGCTGCGGACACGAGTCCATGTGCAACCCGATCATGCAGGCCAAGACGCTTGCCGCGCACGGCTGCGATTTCAACATCGTGATCGGTCTGTGCGTCGGACATGATACCCTGTTTCTGCGCCACAGCAAGGTTCCGACAACGGTTATGATCGTCAAGGACCGGGTACTGCAGCACAATCCGGTGGCGGCACTGTACGGCGTACAGTCCATGTATTCGCGGTTTAAGGATTTGGGATTGTAAATTCAACAAACCGGCTGCAATCCGACACCGTCCGAACTGCATCCCTGCATTTTTACCCTTTGGGCTTCATCATCATCTCTCTTTCGCCGTTTTGAATAAAAAATCCTCCTGCCTTCTTCTGAAGACAGGAGGATTTTTCAGCTTAACCTATAACATCGGGCAAAGCCAAGGCGTCTCATCTGGTTTTCTCTTTGCCGAGCGTTGAATACAGCACACCGAACACGATAAGCACCGCACCGGCAATAAAGCCGACCGTCATGTGCTCGTTCAGCAGCAGGACACCGAGCACCATCGAGGTGAGCGGCTGAATCGGGTAAAACAGAGAACAGGTGCTCGCCTCTGCCCGGGAGAGACAGTAATTCCACAGCGAATGCGGAATGGTCGTGCAGAAAATCGCCACATAAAGCAGCACAAGGATGTACTTCGCGTGCAGGAAGTCCATCTCCGGGTGGGTGATGACCTCGCGGAGCATCAGCGGCAGCGTGCCGATAGCGGCAACGTAAATACCGTAAGTCGTGACGGTCAGCGCATCATACTTCTGCGAGAATGAGCGCATGAACACGCTCAACGCACTCCACGTCAGCACCGAACCGAGTGAAAGCGCTATGCCGAGGATATGACCGCCGCCGGCGTCTCCGCCGACGATGCAGACCGCACCGGCAACCGCGCTGACAATGCAGACGACCTTCTTCATCGTCATGCGCTCATGCAGCAGCAGCACCGCAAAGAAGCAGATAGCGATCGGGTTCATGCAGTTGATGAGCGATGCCAGCGATGCTCCCGCCAGCTTGGTGCCGTACTGCTGCAGACCGATGGACAGCACATAGCCGCCCAGGCCGAACATGATAACGTATTTCCAGTCGCCGCCCTTGATCCTGCGCGGCTTGCCGTTCGGGTCGGGTTTGCGCAGGCGCTGCAGGATGGTCATGGCGATGGCCGCGATGATGTAGCGCAGGCACAGCAGCGTGAACGGCTGAATCACATCGAGCAGTACCTTGCTTGCCGTGTACAGGCTGCCCCAGAAAATCGTGGTCAGCGCAAGCAACAGGCAGGTTGTTTTATCGTTCTTTTGTTGTTGCACAGTTTGTCAACTCCCTTTTTGTGCATTCTGAGTTAATTGTAGCACTATTTCAGCGAGTTGAACATAGTACGATATAATTTTTTAGTGATATTGCATTATGCTACTCCTGCACGTTCTCTTCACTCTGAATCAACCGCACGATATGAAAAAAGAGGACCCAAAGGTCCTCTTTCACCCAGTTTAGTAAACGTACTCGAACTCGAACTCTCCGATTACGACCGGAGCGCCCTCCTCGATGCCCATTTCCTCCAGCTTGGCGTAAATGCCTGCAGACTGGAGCATACGATCCATATACTGGCGGGATTCGTAGTCGTCGATGTTGACCGAGCCCATAATCTTGTCCACCCATGCACCGGTGACAACGTAAGCGTCGCCGTCGCGCTCGATGGTCCAGTCGTTCTCGGTTGCGGCCTTCTCCTCGACCTCGACGAACTCCGGCTCGTAGATGAATACCGGCGGCAACTGCTGCAGCTCATGCCACGTCAGGTTCATCAGCTCCTTGACGCCCTGATTGGTCGCCGCGGACAACTCCGCAAACAGGAAGCCGCGCTCCTCTGCGTACTTGCGGATCTTCTCAACCGGCTCGCGGTCATCGCCCAGCAGGTCGGTCTTGTTGGCAACAATGATCTGCGGACGCGCTGCCAGAAACTCGCTGTAACCGGCAAGCTCGGCGTTGATCTTCTCAATGTCGTCGATTGGGTCGCGGCCCTCACTGCCTGCCGCGTCAACCAGATGCAGCAGCAGTCGGCAGCGATCAATGTGGCGCAGGAAGTCGTGGCCCAGACCGGCACCCTCGCTCGCGCCCTCGATAATGCCCGGAATGTCGGCCATGACGAAGTTCTGCTCCTCACCGACCGAAACCACACCGAGGTTGGGCACCAGAGTCGTGAAGTGGTAGTTTGCAATCTTCGGGCGCGCCGCCGAGACCATGCTCAGCAGCGTGGACTTGCCGACATTCGGGAAGCCGACCAGACCGACATCGGCCAGCAGCTTCAGCTCAAGGATAATGTCGCGCTCGACACCCGGCAGACCCGGCTTGGCAAAACGCGGTGCCTGACGCGTCGGCGTTGCAAAATGCGTGTTGCCCCAGCCGCCGTTGCCGCCCTTGGCTGCTACAAACGGCTCGCTGTCGGACATATCCTTCATGACCTGACCGGTTTTCTGGTCACGGATGATCGTGCCGCGCGGTACGCGAATGATCAGGTCCGCACCGTCCTTGCCCTTGCAGCGCTTACCGCCGCCCGGCTCACCGGGAGCCGCGACATACTTTTTCTTGTAACGGAAATCGAGCAGCGTGGACAGATTGTCATCTACCTTGAAGATGACCGAGCCGCCGCGGCCGCCGTCGCCGCCGTCCGGACCGCCGGCTGCCACATACTTTTCGCGGTGGAAACCAACCTTGCCGTCACCGCCCTTACCGGATACGATCTTGATTTTTGCAATATCAATAAACATGGTAGTCCTCCTTTCTTCTCAAAGGTGTAATATCTATCTAAAATCAACAAAATCCCAGACGAAGTCTGGGACAATAAAATACCAGTTTGCTTGCAAACTGCAACCACATGACAGGATTTCATTCAGAAATCCGAGTCATCGGCCCGCCCGCAGGCGAATTGCGCCTCCGGCGCAATCATCCAATCGCGGCACTCCGTGCCGCACAAAAAGTGCGAGCTTTGCCCGTGCTTTTTGTACCCCCGACCCAGCGATCTTAGATCGCTTCGTTCGGGTATCAAATTTCGGTTTCGCAAGGAACCGGAATTTGAATATAGGGGGCTTTTGAAGCCCCCTATACTGCAATCGCTATAATTACTGCGGGTAAACGGAAACCTGCTTGCGGTCCTTACCCAGACGCTCGAAGCGAACAACGCCCTCAACCTTTGCGAACAGGGTGTCGTCCTTACCGCGGCCAACATTCACACCCGGGTGGATCTTGGTGCCGCGCTGGCGAACCAGGATGTTGCCTGCCGGTACGGTCTGACCGTCTGCACGCTTTACACCCAGTCGCTTGGACTCGGAATCACGACCGTTCTTGGTCGAACCAACGCCCTTTTTATGAGCGAAAAACTGTAAGCTAATCTTCAGCATCTGCTTGCACCTCCATTACGTTCAAGAAATCAGAATAATTTTGTTCCAGTTCGGAAAAATGCAGTTTCAGGGCACAGAGTGCGTCCTGTCCGCGTTCCACATCGCCTTTCGGCAGCGTAAAGCGGATATGCGCTCCGTCATCCTCGATGAGAGTATCGACCGGAATATGCTGTACATTATACAGCAGCGCATGCGTCAGCATAACCGCACTGGAGATCGCTGCGCAAACGATGTCTTCCCCTTCCTCCGCATAGCCTGCGTGGCCGAGAATATCCACCGCGAGGATTTTATCCTCCTGCAGCGAAAAAGTGACTTTGGTCACGGTCTTACGCCTTGATGGACGCGATGGTCACCTTGGTGTACGGCTGACGATGACCCTGACGACGGCGATAACCCTTCTTCGGCTTCATCTTGAAGATGTTGATCTTCTTGCCCTTGCCGGTCTTCTCAACCGTGCCGGTTACAACCGCGCCGGAAACGTACGGAGCGCCTACGGTGATGGAATCACCCTCGCCTACTACCAGAACCTCGTCAAAGGATACGGTAGCACCGTCCTCTACGCCGAGCTTCTCAACGTAGATTACGTCGCCCTCGGATACCTTGTACTGCTTGCCGCCAGTTTTCAGAATGGCATACATGTGTTTTCCCTCTCTTTCGTTGTAGAGTCACGCTTGGCACGGCGGTGCATCGTTTGATACACACTTACAAAAGCCTATGCACAATGCGGCTTTTAATAGCATATCACAAGAGGCACGAACTGTCAAGTCCATGCCTCTGATTTTTTTAATTTTTCCGCAGATTATGCGTTTGCATCCGCAGATGCGGAGGAAGCGCTGCTGTCAGACGAATTGTCGGACGCACTGCTGTCGCCCGAACTGTCAGAGCTGTTATCCGAGCTTCTGCCGGAAGCCGCGGTATTGCTGCTGTTGTTGAAGAACGAAGCAACAAAATCATAGAAGCCGGACGGAATCGTGCTCGTCGAGCCGGTTGCGCTGCGGTCGGTGCTGACAAAGCCGGTGTCGCCCTCTGCAAGACCGATCACGCGGTCGGTGAACAGCACATAGTACTGGCAGATCGGTGCATCGCCGGTGGAGGCGGCATAGCCGGAAGCGTCATCGCGGTACTCGCCCAGCTTGTCCTGCAGGTAGCCCTTCGGAACGCTGATGTAGCGAAGCTGCGAGCCGGTGCTCTGTACTACATAAACGCCGTCGTTCAGCATCGGGATCAGATCCACGATGCTGTTGGTCTCTGCGGTCTTAGCCGCAGGAAGCGTTGCGGTGATGCTGCTCTGCAGGGTCTGATTCTCCTGCGTCAGCGCACCGATCTGTGCGGACAGATTGTCCTTATCCTTATTCAGTGTTTCGATCTGCGAGTTCAGGTCCGCAATTTTACTGCCGCGGGACTTGAACAGTCCGCCGAAGATGATCGTCAGCAAAAGCAGTACCAGCACGGCAATGCAGAGCACCATGCGGTAGTTCAGCTTGACCGATGCTCTGCGCATCGGCTTGCCTTTGCCCATACGCATGCCGGAACGCACCGGACGTGCCGACTGACGTCTGCCTGTGCGTGCGGGACGCTCACTGCGGTCGAGGCTGCTCGAGCGCTCACTGCGGTCCGAGGCACTTTCGAACCGGCTGAAGTCCGGCTCAAAGCGGTCGAATCTGTCGAAGCGGTCGTTCTGATCGTTCTGATCCATCATTAATTCTCCTGCCTTTCAGCTGCGCTTACTTGGACGGATTTTCGATGACCTGAACCTCACCGTTGGAGTGGCCGACGATCATGCGCTTGCACATGTTGAGGAACAGACCATGCTCCAGCACGCCGAGCATGCCGGTCAGCTTGGAGTAAACGTCCTGAATGTCAAAGCCTGCGCCGAGGTGCAGATCAGCGATAAAGTTGCCGTTATCGGTAACGAAGGTCTTGCCGTCGCGTACACGCAGAACCGGATTCCAGCCGTAAGCTGCCATGCGCTCCATCGCCTGCTTGGAGCCGTACTGTGCGATCTCAACCGGCAGATGGAAAGCGCCGATCTTGTCTACCAGCTTGGACTCGTCCATGATCCAGATAACTTCCTTCGCCATGGATGCAACGACCTTCTCGCGGTACAGCGCACCGCCGCCGCCCTTGATGGCGTTGAACTGCGGGTCGATCTCATCTACGCCGTCGATTGCCAGATCAACATGATCCAGCTCGTCGATGGTCAGCAGCGGGATGCCCAGCTCGCGCGCCTGTGCCTCGGTAGCCTTGGAGGTCGGGATCGCCTGAATCTTCAGGCCGTTCTTTACCATCTCGCCTACTGCATTTACCATGTGGTACGCAGTGGAACCGGTGCCCAGACCAACAACCATGCCGTCCTTTACATACTCTGCCGCCTTATCGCCGGCAAGCTTCTTCATATCCATTGTATTCGTCCTCCCCTGACGTGATAAACCGTATGTTGCGGTTAACTCATTAGTTTTATTATAGAATGAATCCGGACAAAGGTCAATCTTTTCTAATTTACAAAATAAAAACAATCCCGCCGAAATTTGGTGGGATTGCAAAAGCAGTCGATTTCTGTTATACTTGTCGTTAAGAAAGGTGCTGCTGTGCTTTCACGGTAGGCGGTTAAGTCTTGCCCCTGCAAGGGGGGGTGGTTCTATGGAATATCTCGTAATACTTGTAGTGATACTCGTACTCATTGAGCGTATTTTAGGAACAAAAAAGAAGTAACCGCCGACACTCCTACATGTGCGATTACTTCTTTCCACAGTTTTAGGGGCTGACCGTCTACCGGCAGCACCTTTCGTTATCTTTAGTATACCCGCCCGCACCCGGATTGTCAACCCGGATACGGGCGGTTTTTGTTTACTGAATGCCGTGCTGGAGCTTTGCCGCCTTGAGCGTATTCTTCATCAGCATGGTGATGGTCATCGGACCGGCTCCGCCCGGAACCGGCGTCATGTAAGAGGCCTTTTCCATAACCTCCGGCGCCACATCGCCGCAAACCTTGCCCTCGGCGTTGCGGTTGATGCCAACGTCAATCACCACTGCGCCCTCCTTGACCATATCCGGCGTAATAAAGCCTGCCTTGCCGACAGCGGCTACCAGAATATCCGCACGGCGGCACACCTCTGCGAGATCCTGCGTGCGGCTGTGGCAAATGGTAACCGTGCCGTGACGGTGCAGCAGCAGCATGCTCATCGGCTTGCCGACGATATTCGAGCGGCCGACTACGACGCACTCCTTGCCCTTCGGGTCGATCTTGTACTCGTCGAGCAGCTCCATGACACCCGCGGGCGTGCACGGCACGAAATCAAAATTGCCAACCATGATCTTGCCGACATTGACCGGATGGAACGCGTCCACGTCCTTCTTCGGATCGATGGCGTCGATGACCGCCTGCTCGGAAATATGCTTCGGCACCGGCATCTGGCACAGGATGCCCGAAATTGCCGGACTTTCGTTGAGCTGCGCGATCAGACCAAGCAGCTCCTCCTGTGTGGTCTCCTCGGGAAGCGCGTACTTCTCGCTGTAAAAGCCGCACTGCTCACACGCGCGCTCCTTATTGCGGACGTAAATCTCGCTCGCCGGATCGTTGCCGACGATAATAACCGCCAGACCCGGCGTTACACCCTGCTTTTTCAGCGCCTCGGTCTCTGCCAGAATGCTGCCGCGCACCTTCGCGGACAGTGCCTTGCCGCCCATCCTTACTGCACTCATATTGTCGTTCTCCTTTATCGTGAAATGTTATTCGCCTTTTTTCTCGTCCGCCTTGTCCTGCTCCGGCGCGTAGAACGCCTTTTCAACCTTGAAGCGGTTATACTGCCGTACCAGCACAACAATCGCTGCAATGCAGCTTATGCCGGCCAGCAGCTGCGATACGCGCACCGGGCCGAGATACAGGCTGTCCGTCCGCAGGCCCTCGATCCACGCACGTCCCAAACCGTACCACGCTACATACAGCAGCGCCATTTCGCCCCCAAACTTGCGCTTCTTCGAGTAGAAATGCAGTGCAATAAAGCCCACCAGATTCCACAGCGACTCATACAGGAAGGTCGGATGCACCGGAGAGGCACCGTCAATGCTCATGCCCCACGGCAGAGAGGTTGCACCTCCATGTGCCTCACCGTTGACAAAGTTGCCCCATCTTCCGATGCACTGACCGATCAGCAGACCGAACGCCGCCAGATCGCACAGGCTGGCAAACGACAGTTTCTTCATTCTGCTGTACACCGCCAGTGCGATTACAACACCGATGACCGCACCGTAAATTGCGATGCCGCCCTTCCAGATGGCGATGATCTCATTCGGATGCTGGCTGTAATAGCCCCATTCAAATGCCACATAGTAAATACGAGCGCAGATGATGCCGACCGGCACACAGATGATCAGGCAGTCCATCAGATTGTCCGACGTAACGCCGAACTCCTTCGTCCGTCGATTGACATACAGCGCCGCCAACACAAAGCCCAGACAGATAATAATGCCATACCAGTAAATATCCTTGCCGAACAGATTGACAGCGACACGGTTGATGTCAAGGCTCAGGCCGAGCGCCGGAAATGAAATTGTGTGTTCCATGATCTTTCTTCTTTCTATCGTTACTTCGGCTCTACCACCGACATGGTCGAGCGGTTCGGCTGTGCCCAGCGGCGGAACATTTCCTGCACATCCTCCGCATGAATGGTGTCAAACAGCCCGGCAAAATCTAGATAATGCTCGCCTGCAAAAACAGAAGCGATCTCCTGCCGTGCATACAGATCGGGCACATCCAGCATACGCAAACGCATGCCGTACAGCGCGTTCTTCATGCGGCGGAACAGCTTCGGCTCGATGCCCTCCTGCGCCAGCCGTGCAGTCTCCCGCTCAAGCGCTTCGCGCACAGCCGCCGGATCTCGGCTCTCACCGCCGAGGATCGCGCATGCGCCATCCGGAATCAGCGAGTAATCCACATCAAAATCGCGCCCGAGCAGCCGCTTTTCGTACAGCTTTGCATACAGCGGAGAGGTATCGCCGCACAGGATACGCACCGCCAGATCACCGATCAGACTGCGGCGCAGGCGGCTTTCGCCTGCCGGAACCGGCTCGTCCTTAAAGCCGACCATACACTGCGGCAGCGACACCTGCATTTTGCGCGTCACAACCGGCTGATGGACTTCCGCGCGGCGCTCGCCGTAATGACGCTGACCGATCTCCGGTGCGTCCTGCGGTGAAATCTCCTCTGCCATGCGGCATACCTGCTCAAAGTCCGCTGTGCCGCACACCACGAGCGCCATGTTCTTCGGACTGTAAAACGCACGGTGACAGGTGTACAGCAGCTCCGGTGTAATATGCGAAATGCTCTCCTCGCTGCCCGGAATGGACACGCGTACCGGATGATTGCGGTACAGGCCCTCATACGCGCCGACGAACACCTCCCAATTGGGTGTGTCCTCTACCATGCGGATCTCCTGATTGATAATGCCGCGTTCCTTCTCCACGTTTTCATCCGTGAAGTACGGCGTGAACACGAATTTAAGCAGAATCTCCAGATTCTCCTCAAACCGGTCGGTGCAGGAAAAGTGATACGCCGTCATGGTGTGGCTCGTGAAGGCGTTCGGGCTTGCACCGGTGCGGGCGAATTTCTGCAGTGCGTTGCCGTCCTCATCCTCGAACATTTTGTGCTCAAGGAAGTGCGCCACGCCTGCCGGTGTGTCATACCGCTTGCCCTCAAAGGTGAACGATGCGTCCACCGAACCGAAATCGGTCGCCAGAATGGCAAAGGTCTTGCTGAAGCCCTCCTTAGGCAGATAGCAAATGCGCAGACCGTTTGCCAGCGTGCGGGTCTGCATACTCTCGTGCAGAGCGGAATAATTCTTTGTCATTTTGCCGCTCCCTTCATAAAGAATACCGTGTCAAGCGCTGTGCTCTGTGCCGCGGCAATGACCTGCTCGCGCGTGATGTCGGTCACCTGCTCGATGCGCTCCTCGGGCGATACGAGCGTGCCTGCAGCCGCCTGTCCCATCCAGTAGCGCTCGAGTGTAAGCGGGTCGTCGAGCATGGTGCGCCAGCCGTTGACCAGCGTTTTGCGGGCGCTCTCGAGTTCTGCGTCCGTAATTTCGCCCTTGCGGCACAAATCCAGCTGGTGCAGGATTTCATCGCGTGCGACCTCGAAATTTCTGTTCTCGATGCCGGAGCCCACGATCATCAGTCCCTTAGAGGCGACAAACTGCGCACTTGCGTAGTAGCACAGCGACTTTTTCTCGCGTACGTTGAGAAACAGCTTCGCGCTTGTCGAGCCGCCGTAGATGGTCTGGAACATCCAGTACGCCGTCGGTTCTCCGCCGGTCAGTGATGCACCGCCGGTACGGAAGCCGAGCGACAGCTTGCCCTGGGTTACCTCGGCATCCTCAACGACCTCACGAACATCACCGGCAGGCCGCGCCTGCACGACCGTGTGCGGCTGATACAGCGTGCCCTCGCGCGGCTGAGCCAGCGGCGTTGCCATGAAGTGCGCTTCCACCTCGCCCGGCATCATCGTACCGCAGTAGAACAGCTCCACCTGCGCCTCACTCAGCGCACGGCGATAGGCCGCGTACAACGTTTCCGGCGTAATGCGCTCCGCCTGCTCGATCGTACCGAGCGCGGACTTTCCGTAGTCCTCGTTTTCGCACATGAGCTCGTTCAGTCGGCGCGGCGCCCACGAACGCGGATCGTTTTTAAGTGCAGCAATGCGGTCGATCAGGTTGCCGCGCTCGCCCTCTACATAGGCGGCGCAGAACAGGCCGTCCTGCAGATACGGGTTGTACAGCAGATCGCACAGCAGACCGATCACACCGGCGGTCAGACCGTCAGCTCCCGGTGCATAAGCCTCATCAATACAGTCGGACAGAAAGCCAATGCACAGGTTCTCTCCCTCCTTACGCACTGCGGCTTCAATGCGCGCACCGTACAGCTCATCAAGCGCGGTGCCGAACGCCTGCATGTCGTTCAGCCTGGCCGTGCCGCGGCGCAAAACCTGCGGCAGACACGCGCGCAGCGCGGCATCCTCGCCGCCGAGCGGCAGCACCAGCATCGCGCGCAGCACTGCCCGCTTAAACTTCGGTGTGGTCACGCAGGTGAGATTGATTCCCGCACCCAGCATTTTTCGGGTCACTTGTTGCATAATTTCCCTCGATTCCGGAAAAGTTTGTCTAACGGGTTATATTATACCGTATATGCGGGAGTAACGCAAACGTAGTTTATGTGAAGTTGCGGCGGTTTAACCGCAACGCAGGCTATTCCGGCACCGACCCGCTGGGATGCACGAACCGCGCAGGCGGTTCGCCCTATTCGGGCGGCATTTCTCAGCACCGGCTGAGCGGGGTACTCGAACTGCGCAAGCGTGTTCGTCCCTAACGGGCGGAGAGTTTTTCGCTGAAATTCAGCAAAGAGTTGTGCTCTGCGGAGCGCGGGAGATTGCCGCACCCGCGGCTGGGACAGCGCCGTACCCACGGCGGTGAGCAAAAAGGAAGGAACACCTACGGTTTCCCTTCCTCTTTGAACTCCTGCCTTTCCCTTGTTTGTTAGTCTGGCGCAGATTGCCGACATGTGACCGCTCCGAAACGGAGAACGGCAGTCGGGTTACCGCAGCGTGTCTTTCTCCACCTTTTCGCAGTTCACAGACAGCGTACTGCTACACATGCGGGTTAATCAACGCAGAGTGCGGCATAACCGTGCCGCACAATTCGTCAGCACGTTATGATAGACAGCACCTACGAGGATAAATTGTACCAAACGCTTAATTCGTAGGTGCCGTGCGGTATAACGTGTTAAAGAGTTGCGCGGCACTGCTATGCCGCGCCTGCACAAAGTATCCCGTATGTGTAGCAGTACGCTGTCTTTGAACTGCGAATATTTCACGAAAGACACGCTGCGGTAACCCGACTGCCGTTCCCCTGTTTCGCAGCGGTCACATGTCGGCAATCTGCGCCAGACCCTCCCCAAAGGAAGTGGGAGTTAAGAGGGTAGAAACCTTGGTGTCTACCCTCTTGCCCCGCCGCGGGGCGCGGCGAATCCCCGCGCTCCGCAGAGCGCAACTCCTCGCTTGATTTCAAGCGAAAAACCTCCCGCCCGGAAAGGGACGAACACGCTTACGCAGTTCGAGTACCCCGCTCAGCCGGTGCTGAAAAAAACTGCCGTCCGGATAGGACGTATTGCCGACGCAACTCGCGCGCCCCGGAAAGCCGGCGGTTTCTAAAGACAAAAAGAAAAACCACTCACTTTCGTGAGTGGTTTTCGTGGTGGAAGTTAACGGGCTCGAACCGCTGACCCTCTGCTTGTAAGGCAGATGCTCTCCCAGCTGAGCTAAACTTCCAAGTGGTGACCCGTGGGGGAATCGAACCCCCGTTACCGCCGTGAAAGGGCGGTGTCTTGACCGCTTGACCAACGGGCCAAGGGAAAATGGTAGCGGTAATTGGACTTGAACCAATGACCTTCCGGGTATGAACCGGACGCTCTAGCCAACTAAGCTATACCGCCATATCCTTTTCCGTTGTTATCGCCCGCTCGCTGACGACTTGTTTAGTATAGTCCATAATCGATCAAATGTCAACACCTTTTTTTAAAAAATTTTGAAAAAGTTTCGGAACCGATTTTCCCGCTATTTTCCGCCCTGCTCCAGACTGTCCAGAAGCTGCTCGTAGAACGTCTCATTCCAGGTATGCGTCTGCGCCAGCTCATCTCCGGTGAGCATAAAATACTGATCGGATACATATTCGCCTCTGTCCGGAATCGGGTCGTCAAACGTGCAGTCGATGTAATATGTTGTGCCGCCCAGCCGCACGGCATTCCAGCCATGGTTCATTTCCTCGGATGCGACATAGATGACCTGAATGCCTGCCGCCTTGCACAGCATCTCATACGCGCGGCCGTAACCGGCGCACACGGCCTTATGATCGAGCAACGCGCCGTCTGCCGCGAAAGCGGGTGCCGAGCCGTCCGGAGCGTCCTCCTCTGCCGTATCCACATCGTACTCACACTGACGGATGAGGGTATCGTGCAGCGCACGCAGCTTCTCCTCTGCGGTCATGGTCTGTGAGATCGAACCAGCTGTCAGCACCTTGGCATACTCCCACGCCTGCTCCTGCCGCGCCTGCCGAGAAACCTCAGTGTTCAGCTCAATGGTCTTGTTCGGCCGTGTTACCGCATGCAGCGCGAATGCGTATGGATACTGCGCCTCCAGTGCCCTGTACACCTCGTCCGCGTCCACGTTGTCCTCGCGGAAGGCAACGCCGTTTCCGCCGTTCTCCGCGTCCTGCCGGAGCAGATCTGCCGCCTGATAGACATTATCCACCGGCTTCGCCTGCAGATACGGCAGCCAGAATGCACCGCCGCCAAGCAGAGTCATGGTCAGCAGAAAGCCGAAAAATCGTCTCATACGTCCCCTCCTTCGGGTATGACAAAGCGGGCGGCTGCGCCGCCCGCTGTCTAACCGTCAAAACGCGCCGCGCTTCGACAAAAATGCAATTATCACATCAGCTTCACGGTGTAATATACCGCAGTGATGAACAGATATGCCGCTGCCGCACCCAGTGCGATCATGACATGACTTGCCGCAAGTACAACGACCGCCGTCAGCGCTACCATCACGATCGGCGTAATGGTGAGCATCAGGTACGCGTTCTTGCTGAACCGGGTGTCGATCTTGCTGCCGCGGAAGGTGAACTTGCCCTTCTTGCGGCGCAGAGAAGCCGTAACAGCGATCTGGATCAGCGCCAGCACCGCGGTACCTGCTACCGCCACGGTGGACATCCACGTATGGTTAGCCGAAACCAGTGCACGGTGAATCACCAGCATCGCCGCAACACCCACACCGGTATCTACTGCAATCAGGAAAAATTCCGGCGCATAAGAATGATACACCAGATAATACACTGCCAGAACCGGCAGGACAACATACATCGCCTTGATCGGCATGGTGCCGTAGTAGTTGATCGCGGTCAGGAATACGATGGCAACAATGCTTGCAATCAGCATATTTCGTCCGCACACGATGCGGCGCACGCTGCTGCGCTTGCCTGCATGCTCCTGTCCCAGCATGATAATGCCGGCTGCTGCGCCGACAATGCCCACGCCGAGCAGCACCCGCGTTACCAGCACGCCGGTCTTCCAGGTGTTGCTGTAGCCCAGCAGACGCTCGAGGATCATCAGCACCAGTACGCCGAGCAGGCACACGCTGAATACCGCGAGCACCTTGTTGGTGGTATACTCTTCCTGAGAAATTGGCTTTTTACCCACATTGTTTTTTGCCAATGTTTAACACTCCCTTTATTTCTTCTCACATGTTGCCGCCGGCATAGAGCACGGCCGCAAGCGCCGCAATCGGCGCAGTCTCACACCGCAGGATGCGTGTGCCGAGCGAAACGCTCTGCAGTCCCGCGTCCACGGCTGCCTTTGCCTCAGCCGGATCGAAGCCGCCTTCCGGCCCGACCATCAGCGAAACCGTGTCCTTGACACCGCCTGCAAGCGCGTCGCGCAGACCGGTCCGCTTCTCGTTTTCGTAGAAAAACAGTGCCGTTTCACTTTGCGCCGCCTGCACGATCGCTTGAGCGACCGGTACAACGGCTGCCACCTCCGGCAGACGTCCTCTGCCGCACTGCTTTGCTGCCTCGGCAGCGATTTTACGCCAGCGTTCCACCTTCTTTTCGGTCTTATCCGGTCGGGAAACGCAATTCTTGGACAGATACGGCACGATACGGCTGACGCCGAGTTCTACCGCCTTCTGCACGATAAATTCCATTTTGTCGCCCTTAGGCAGCGCCATAAACAGCGTGATAGCCTGCTTCGGCTCGGTATCCGCCGCGTGGCAGCTTACGACCCGGCAGGTCACGGCTTCCTTCTCCACGGCTTCCACCGTGCAGTCAAAATCCATTCCGGCACCGTCACACAGGGTAACACCTTCGCCGACACGCAGACGCAGAACACGTCCCGCATGATGCGCGTTTTCTCCGGTAAGGGTCAGCACGCCGTCCTGCGGCTGCTGATCGACAAAAAATCGAGGCATAATAATCAAATAACCTTTCCTATTTTAGCAAAAAAACAGCCGTTTGGCAAGTGAACATTCCGTGAATCCTGAAATAAATCACTTTTTCGCAGCAAAAGCGCTCCAGTCATCGCTCTTCTCGTGCGAAAGAATCGTAAATCCGCTCTTTTCCAGCGCCGCGCGCACCTCCTCGGCACGCTCGTTGAGGATGCCGGAGCAGATCAGCGTACCGCCCTTGACCAGCTTATCCGCAAACATGGGCGACATGCCGATGATGACATCAGCCACGATGTTCGCCACGATCACGTCGTAGCCGCCGCCGATGTCCTCGGCAAGCTTCGGGTCGCGCAGCGCGTCGCCGCACAGACCCCTGCCGATCTCAACATGGTTCTTTTCCGCATTTTCGTGTGCAGTTTTCAGGCAGTTCTCGTCGATATCGACGATAGTCTGCACATCCGCACCGAGCATAGCCGCCGCAATGGCCAGAATACCCGAGCCGGTGCCCATATCGAGCAGCTTGTCACCCGGCTTTACCGCATCCTCGAGCGCCATCATGCACAGCTGGGTCGTGTCGTGGCTACCGGTGCCGAAGGACGACGCCGGGTCGATCTCAAGAATACGGCGGCCCTGCGGGTCCTCAACCGTCTCCCACGAGGGCTTGATCATAAAGCCGCGTCCCACCGGGAACGGCTTGAAATACTGCTTCCAGCCCCACTCCCAGTCCTCCTGACGGGTCAGCGCGGTTTCGGTACACAGTCGGCCCCAGGCGTGCTCCTCATCGCGTGCCTTGAGGTTTTCCAGCGCGGCACGGATATCCGCGTACTGCTTTGCACCCTCGTCGCTGTCCGGCAGATAGATCTTCAGACAGGTTTCCTGCGCGCGCTTCTCGCGCACGAGATCCTCGTCTACATAGTCCCAGTATATTTCGGTGTCCTTGAGAAATTCTTCAAAATCCGCCGCATCCTCGAGCACATAGCCTTCTACGCCGTTGTCCTCGAGCAGTGCCTCGACCGGACCGATGCCCTCGGTCGTCGTGTAGATCGTAACTTCTCTCCAGTCCATAGGTTCCACCCTGCCTTTCCTATCCAGATAACCGCGCTCCGCGCGGTATTCAATAACAATTTGCTTGCATAATTGCAACTACAAGACCGGTTTTCGTCCAGAAAACCGAGTCTTTGGTCCCGCCCGCAGGCGACTGCCGCTCTGCGGCAGCATTCAATCCGCGGCGCATTGCGCCGCAACAAAACCCGCGACATGTGCGTGGGTTTTGTTTCCCCGCCCCAGTGCCCCTGGGGCACGTCATTCGGGTATCGAAAGGCGGTTTCTCCGGAACCGTCTTTCGTATATAGGGGACTTTTGAAGTCCCCTATAAGCGGATCATGCCGTATTTCGTCTCAAAGTACGAAATGACCGCGTCTTCCTGCTCCCATGTGCCGTCATACAGCGCAAGTCCCGGAAAAACCCGCAGACCCTGCTCGAGCAGGTCGGCAGATTCCGCACACAGGCACAGCGGACGCGAGATCATATAGCGGGATTCCTCCAGTGTGACAACATCCTCTTCGGTTTCGAGCAGCAGCTTGAACGCACCCGAATCATCCTCGGCTTCGATGAGATCCTCATCCAGATGCGGACCGCACTCGATCTCGTCCGAAATGTCGATGGTCGGAGCGATAAAATGCGCGTGCTTGCCATCCGGCGCACAGATAAAATCATCGTGATCGCGCGGCAGCGTTTTGCACGCCACCTGATTGCCGCGCAGCGCTGCGACAAATGCTTCCGTAATGTCGGGCATAATGACCTCGGTGTTGTACAGTGTGGTTTGAGACAGCCAGTCCGCGTGCATGCACACGCCGAGCGACAGCCGCGCATACGGCGCCGCGATTTCGAGCGCCTGCGTCAGCGATTCGGGATCGTGTGCGCTGATCAGCACAGTCGTAACGCCAATGCGCTGCAGCACACCGATAGCTGCCCGCACATCTGTGCCGTCCGGCAGATGGCCTTCGTCGTCCTCCACCTGCAGCTCCGCAATTACCGTTCGGCCGCACAGATCGCCCAGAGCCAGCACAGCGGCACGCAGTGCCGGAAACGTCGGCGCGCCATGCAGATAATAGAACGCCGCATCATCGTGCAGCAGAGGACGGAAGACCTCCTTGCACTGCTCAATGTAGTGCATGGTGATCGGGCGTTCGCAGTGCTCCGCATCGGGTTCGGGCGGACACGCGAGCGCCAGGCCGACCGGCAGCGGTGCCAGTTCTTCAGCCCATGCATCACACAATTCGGCATTCGGTGCAAGTGCGCCTGCAAACTGCTCAGGCGCAGTATGATACAGCGGAATTGCCGCCGGATCGTTCAGCAAAAGCTGCGGTTTATGCTCGGATTGACATAAAGGAATATCCAAGGTTGTGCTTCCTCCTAAGAAGATGAAAAATATTCATATTTCAGTTGATAAAGTTTACTTTTTCGTCCAGCTGCCGTCACTCTTAACGGTATACTGCTGCGGTTTTGCCGCCGCCAGCCTGCACATTTCAAGTGCACTCTGCAGCTGATCGTCCACCAGATAGGTCTGGCCGTTCAGCGCAGTAACCGCTTCGTCCAGTGCGCTCAGCATCTCCGGAGACGCATACAGCGCCGCAGGCAGATCGTAGGCCGCCCGGAAGGACGCTACCGCGTCCGCTACGTCGCCGTCATACCTGCCGGTTGCTTCGGTGAGCAGACCCAGCAGCGACAGGCGCTCGGTCATGGCGTAAACCGCGTCCGAGCTGTCGCCAAAACGCAGGGTTGTGCTCGTATCGAGCGGTTTCAGGTCCTTGGTATTGACTGTAACCTTGCGGTTTTCCAGCTGGATATCCGGCGTCAGGCCGACGCCTTCCCAACAGCCCTGCTTGGGCAGCTCGAGTTCCAGCGTGGTGATGACCAGCTTGTCGCCGTTTACCAGATCAATGTGGAACTGACCCTGTCCCTTGCCATAGGTCTTGCTGCCGATGAGCGTCGCCGAACCGGTATCCTGCAGGCTGCCTGCCAGCAGCTCCGCCGCGGAAGCCGTGCCGCCGTCCACCAGAACGACAATCTTGCCCAGCGGCAGCGCATTGCCGGTCGAATAGGTCTGCTCCAGACCGCCCATATCATCGCGGTAGCGCACGCCGGCAAGCTCTGCATCCTTGACCGGTGTCATAACATTGGCCATTTTGAGCGCCGCGTCGATCAGGCCGCCGCCGTTGCCGCGCAGGTCGAGAATGACCGCACGGGTGTTCTTGGACGGCAGGCTGTCCCAAATCTCCGAAAACGCCGACCAGTCGTTCTGCGAGCCGATGGCGCTGACCTTGATGTACTCCACACCGTCCGCCATCGTCTTGTTGGAAACGTACACGCGGTTGACCTGACGGCGCTCACAGGTAACGGTAATGTCCCGTCCGTAGCGGCGCACGGTCAGCTTGACCGACGTGCCTTCCTCACCGCGCAGCTTAGATGCTACATCGGCATTTTTCAGCCCGGTTGCGTCCTCACCGTTGATTTTCACGATAAGATCGCCAATCTGCAGACCGGCTTCCTCCGCCGCTGAATAGCGCATGACCTCAGCAATCTGTACGCCGTTTTCTGTCTCCTGCAGGCCGACACCGATGCCGACAAAGCCCTCAAGCGTCGAAAATCCCTGCGAATACTCCTCGCTCGACAGATACATGGAATGCGTATCGAGCAGCGAGAGAATATCGTTGAGCACGTCATACATTTCATCCGGATGCTTTTCCAGATATTTATTGATATAGTTCTGCAGAACGTACGGATCATGCTCTGCCTTGAGGCCGAAAGCATCAATGAGCGCCCAAACGCCGTCAAACCACGTTTCGCTCTGTCCGTCCTGCGTGATCGCACCGGCGGAGGCGGTCATCATTGCCGCTGTCATCGCCAGTGCCGCTAATCTTTTGGCTAATTTTTTCATGTGGTTCTCCTCCGCGCTCAGCGCGGCAAAAAAATCCGTTTTGCTTGCAAAACGTAACCGCATAGCAGGTTTTTTACCGAAAAACCGAGCCATTGGTCCCGTCCGCAGACGGCCGCCGTTACACGGCGGCTTTCAATCAGCGGCGCATGCGCCGCAACAAAACCCGCGACATGTGCGTGGGTTTTGTTACCCCGACCCAGCGCTCTTGGAGCGCGTCATTCGGGTATCGAAGTATGGTTTCTCCGGAACCATACTTCGTATATAGGGGACTTTTGAAGTCCCCTATACGTTGTCACATGGACTCCGGTGCATCTACGCCGATGAGCTTCAGCACGTTCTCAATGGTCTGCTTTGCTGCCAGGCACAGGGTCAGACGCGCATCACGGACAGCCGGCTCGGCATCCTTGATACGGCAGGCATTGTAGAAATGGTGGAACTGCTGCGCCAGTGCAACGGCGTATTTGTTGAGGCGCGACGGATCGCGGCTGACAGCGGACTGCACGATCTCCTCGGGCAGCAGAGCAACCTGCTTGATGAGCTGACGCTCATCTGCGCCGGTCAGCACGGACAGATCGGTCTTGCCGGTATCCGGCAGCGCGATGCCGCTCTCCTGTGCGTTTTTGAGCACGGAGCAGATACGCGCGTGCGCGTACTGCACATAGTACAGCGGGTTGTCGGAATCCTGCTTGATGGCAAGGTCAAGGTCGAACTCCATCTGGGTCTCAGCGGCGCGGCTGTTGAAGAAGAAACGCGCTGCATCGACCGGAATCTCGTCGAGCAGGTCGGTCAGGGTCAGGCTCTTGCCGGTACGCTTGGACATGCGGACAACCTCGCCGCCCTGCATCATGCGGACAAGCTGCATGAGCACGATCTCCAGACGGTGCGAGCCGTCCAGACCGAGTGCATCCAGAGCGCACTGCAGACGCTTTACATGGCCGTGATGGTCAGCGCCCCAGATGTTGATAACACGGTCAAAGCCGCGCTTCTCAAACTTGTTGCGATGGTAAGCGATATCGGCCGCAAAGTAGGTATAGAAGCCGTTTGCACGGCGCAGAACGTCGTCCTTGTCGCAGCCGAAGTCGGTTGAACGGAGCCACAGTGCGCCGTCCTCGGTCTCGTAGGTTGCGCCCTTGGCGGTCAGCATGTCGATGGTCTCCTTGACGTAGCCGCTCTCGTGCAGAGTGGACTCACGGAACCATACGTCGTAGTTGATCTTGTAACGCTTGAGGTCGCGCTCCATGCGGGCAATGTTGGTCGGCAGACCGTAACCCTCGATAACAGCGAAGCGCTCCTCCGGGGTCTTTTCGAGCAGGCTGTCGCCGTACTGCTCTACCAGATCATGCGCCAGCGCCTTAATGTCGTCGCCCTGATACCAGGAAGCGTCAAACTCGATGGCGTCCTCGCCCTTGATCTCCTGGATATAGCGGCCCTCAACAGAGTGCGCGAACTTGTCTACCTGATTGCCTGCATCGTTGATGTAGAACTCACGGGTAACGTCGTTGCCGGACCAGTCCAGAACCGAGGACAGACAGTCGCCCAAAACACCGCCGCGCGCGTTGCCCATGTGCATCGGGCCGGTCGGGTTGGCGGAAACGAACTCTACCATGACCTTTTCCGGCTTTTTGCTCTCGGTACGGCCGTAATTCTCGCCCATGGTGAATACACCGCGGACAGCCTGCTCGTACCAGCCCTGATTCAGCGTGAAGTTCATAAAGCCCGGGCCTGCAATGGTCACGGTGTCAAAGCAGCTGCCCTCAAGGTCGAGGTTTGCCACGATGCTCTCTGCGATCTTGCGCGGCGCCATGTGCAGCGGCTTTGCACACTGCATGGCAAAGGTGGATGCCCAGTCGCCGTTGGAAGAATCCTTCGGGGTCTCTACTGCAACCGGAGGAATGGTGCCCTCAGGCAGCTCGCCTGCGGCTACAGCCTTGCGGTACGCCGCTTCTACAACGCGGGTTGCTTCGGCGCGTGCGATTTCGTATGCGTTCATGTGTACACTCCTATATCTAAATCTCTTATTTTTACTTTATTAAACGACCTGAATGTTCGGTTTGGTCGATACCGTCATCTCAAAGTGGTGTTCGCCCATGAGAGAGTTGTCCACCTCGACCGTATAGTCGATGATAAGGTGTCCGCCGTTCTCGCCGATGGTGTTGTGCACCCGCGAGGTGTGGGTGGCGATAGCCATTTCGCTGCCGACCGGCGTCTGATACAGACCGACATGGCGCTCGTCCTCAGCGAACAGCATGTGCGAGGGAAACGTACCCGTGCGGATGAGGGCAACCGTTTTGCCGTCCAGCTTGACGGTGGTCTTGGTGCCTTCGAGTCCGGTCAGTTCACTTTCCTCGTATGCGATGTAATATTTTCCGCCGCGCTCGTACAGCGTGGCAGCGGTTTGCAGGTCGATGTTCTCCTCGTCACAGCCCGCAAACTGCTGCTGGGAGGAAATCGTCAGCCAAACGTCCTTCTTCATATCTCTATGCTCCTTAATAGCGGGAAATATCCACAAGCTCCGCACCGACATCGACCTTTTCCTGCAGGAACAGCTCGGCGAGCTGGTCAAAGCCCTGCGGATCGTCCGAAACGAAATACTGCGTGGTGCCCGTACCCTCGTTCGGGTCAAACTGCGTGGAAGCGAGGTTTGCCGCCTCGGCGCCCGAGTCAATGAGCGTCACATCCGGACCCATAAAGTCGCCGATGACCTCCTCAAGCAGCGGATAGTGCGTGCAGCCGAGAATCAGCGTATCCACACCCGCCTTTTTCAGCGGCGTGAGATATTCCTTCACGATCGTTTCGATGACCACATCGCCGCGGTGCACGCGGCCGTTCTCGACCAGCGGCACGAACAGCGGACACGCCTGCGTGAACAGGTCGAGCGTGCCGTCCTTTTTGTGCAGATACTTCTCATATGCACCCGAACGGATGGTTGCCGCCGTGCCGATCACGCCGACTCTGCCGGTCTGCGTCATGGTCATGGCGCGGCGGCAGGCAGGCTCTACCGTGCCGATGATTGGAATGTCGTTCTCCTCGGAAAGCAGGTCGAGCGCGATAGCGGACACGGTGTTGCAGGCAATGATGATGGATTTCAGGTCAAACTGGCGCAGAAACGCCACATCCTGCCTCGCATACTTGGTAATGATATCGCGGCCGCGCGTACCGTACGGCACACGGCCGGTATCGCCGAAATAGATGATATTCTCCTGCGGCATCAGGGCGTGCAGACGGCGCACGGCGGTCAGACCGCCCAAGCCGGAGTCAAATACGCCGATGGCGCGCTTATCCATGATGCTCCTCCAGTGCCAGAGAGATCAGGCGGTCGAGCAGCTCGGCATAGCCGATGCCCTCGTAATCAAACAGCTTGGGGTACATGCTGATCGAGGTAAAGCCCGGAATCGCATTCAGCTCGTTGAAAACGACCTCACCGCTGTCGTGGGTGACAAAGAAGTCTACGCGCGACAGGCCGCGGCAGCCGAGTGCAGTGTAAACGCGGACAGCGTCCTGACGGACGGCCGCAATCTGCTCCTCGGTGATGTGTGCCGGAATGTACAGACGCGAGCTTTCGTCCTTGTACTTGGCATCAAAGGTGTAGAACTCCTGCGTCGGAGCGATCTCGCCGACCGTGGAGGCCTGCGGCTCGAGGTTGCCGAGCACAGCGCACTCGACCTCGTGACCGTCGATGAACTCCTCGACGAGCACCTTGGTATCCAGCTTAAAGGCTTCGGTCAGGCCCTCGGCCAGCTCGAGCAGATTGTTCGCCTTGGCAACGCCCACGGACGAGCCCTGCGAGCACGGCTTGACGAATACCGGGAACGCACCCAGCGTTTCCGCAGCCGCGGCGATTACTGCCTCGGCATTGCGCTCAAAGTCATATCTCAGCGCCAGATAGTAGCGTGCCTGACGGACGCCGGTGCCCTCAACGACCTTTTTGGTCAGCGCCTTGTCCATCGTATTCGCGCTTGCAGCTACGCCGCAGCCGACGTACGGAATGCCGGCCAGCTCGAGCAGACCCTGCATCGTGCCGTCCTCGCCGCCGACGCCGTGCAGCACCGGGAATACACAGTCCAGACGGACAATCTCGATCTCTCCCTCACGGAGCAGCACCATGCCGTGCATGCCGCGGTCGGGTGCGAGAACGACCTTTACCTTGCCGGTCATGCGCTCCCACGCACCGCTCTCTACACGGTCCGGATCACAGTCCGGGCAGTAGAACCACTCGCCGCTGCGGGTGATGCCGACCGGATAGATTTCATATTTATCTTTATTCAGGTTTCGCAAAATAGAAGCGGCAGACAGGCACGAGATGTCGTGCTCACTCGAAATACCGCCGAATAATACAGCCAGTTTCATTTATCAGATTCGCCCTTTCGTTCGTTTCCTCTGCCCATACTTATACAGATACCATTATACGCTATCTTTCCGGCGAATACAATGCGAAAACAGTGTTTTTCCTGCACTGATCCCACAAAATTTACAATTCCTTCATAGTTATTTTTGATATACCTGTTGACGGACTATATTATATTCCATATAATATTATTAGAAACACAGGAGAGGAGGATTCCATATGTCCTATCCCATCTCGTCCTCCCTGCTGGACGGCATCGTGCTTGCCGTAGTCGAGCGAGAAAGCACCTACGGCTACCGTATCACGCAGGACGTGCAAAAGGTACTGGATATTTCCGAATCTACGCTGTATCCGGTACTTCGGCGGCTGATGAAGGACGGCTGCCTGACCACCTACGATCAGGCCTATGCGGGCCGCAACCGCCGCTACTACCAGATCACCGAGCACGGCAGAGCCGCTCTGCGGCAGCACCGCATCGACTGGCAGAACTACCGCAGCGGGATCGACACGATCTTTTTTGGAGGGGTGAACGAATGAACAGAGCAGATTACATGGCAGCGCTGCGGCGTGCGCTTTCGGTTTTGCCGGAGGAGGAACGCGCGAACGCTCTGCGCTATTACGAAGAATATTTTGATGACGCAGGCCCGGAAAACGAGGCGAAGGCCATCGAGGAACTCGGCGAGCCGGCAAAAGTTGCGGCGCAGATTCTTGCGGACTACCGCGAACTGACCGCTGTACCGCATGCACAGCCGATAAAAGAGAAGCGCCGCTGGCGCGGCATCAGTCCGCTGCTGCTGATTGTGCTGGTGCTGCTCGCCATCCCGATTGGATTGCCGCTCGTATTCGGCGCAGGTGCAACCGTGCTTGGCGTGCTTCTGGCGATCGTTGTGACCGTGCTCGCGGTGATTTTCGCTGTACTGCTCATTCTGTACGGCATTCCGCTTGCGCTGATTTGCGGCGGAGCGGTCCTTGCCTTGCTGTCCTGCACACTGTGGGCGACACCGGCGAACGCGCTCGTTACGCTCGGCAACGGACTGGCTGCCTTTGCCGCCGGTATCCTGCTCGGACTGCTGTCCATCAAGCTGAGCATTCTGTTTGTGCCGCCGGTGTTCCGCGCCTTTGTCGCCGTGCTGCGTGCGCCGTTTAACTGGATTCGCAACAGATGCCGCCGTACAGGAGGTGGAAATGTATGAAAAAGCTCATTATTGCCTGCACTGCCGTGCTGGTGCTCGGTCTGGGACTGACAACGGTCGGTCATGTACTCGGCGGACAGTTTTACAGCGTGTACTACGATGGTGCGCTGCACCCGTTCAGCGATGCCGCACGCGATTTTTCCGATACGGTTGAGAATATCCGCGATCATTATGTTTCTCCGGATGATGAAATCGACAGCGATTACGACACCGGTTGGGTGCAGGATTACCTTGAGACCCGTCAGAACGCTATTAAGCACGGCGATATGCCTATCCAGTCGGTCGATCATATCTCCCGCATCGACCTGACGCTTAAAGGCGGCAATTTTACTATCGAGAATGGTTCGGACTTTGCCGTCAGCGCAAGCGCTAATTTCGGAGACACGCAGGTAAACGGTATACGATGGACCGCTTCACTCTGGGCGAACGATGAACCGGTCACGATCACCCTGCCTGACAACGCAAGTTATCTGCAGGTTCACATTTCCTGCGACCATCAGGCAAATGTGACCATCAGCGACCGTCTGCGCGCGGAAACCATCGAACTGTCCGCCGGAAACGGTACGCTCATCGCCGGTGAGCTGGATGCAAACAACATCACCCTTGCAGCAACTGACGGCCGCCTGTCTGCACTTCTGCCCGAACCGGCAGACCAGTACCATGTGCAAGCCGGCACCAACTGGGGTACAGTCACGATGAACGGCACGCCGCTGGTTCAAATCAACGAGGACGGCAGCGGCACTGCACAGTATGACAACAGCTATAATACCGAAACGGGTTCCTATCGTTTGGACTTCCCCCGCAGCGTAACTGCCACGGTGTCCGGCTCCGGCCAGATCAGCCTGCTTTCCCAAGTCACACTCGCTAACGCCGATGCCCCTGTCTGAACTGTAACTTGACGAAATCCACAAAACAACGTATGATAAAAGAAAAGGAGACTTTACGATGAATGGCAAGAAATTGTATCGCAGTGAATCCAACCGCATGCTGTGCGGTGTCTGTGCCGGCATCGCGGAATATTTTGATCTCGACCCGACTTTGATCCGTCTGGCATGGGCGCTTGTATGCTTCCTCGGCGGTTCGGGTATCCTGGCGTATATTATCGCCGCGATCATCATTCCGTCCGAGAGCACGCGCAATAACAATATGATGTGACCCATCGCCGTTTCTCCGGAAAAGAGAGGAAGTGCTCACTATGAGCGAAAACCAGCAGCCGCTGGACGAAGAACAGGCGGTTTCCGATGTGCAGGAGCAGGAAACCCTGCCTGCCGCAGCCGAAGATACCCTGCCCGCTGCGCAGGACGAAAATGCACCCGCCATCCTCGATGCGGAACCAGAAGAGGAAGAAGAAGATATTGATCCTGCCGATGTGAAGATCTTCGGCATGAAGCGCCATGTGTTCCAGCTGACCTGTCTGGGCGCCGCTGTCGGCTATATCCTGTGCGGACTGGTCGGTATTCTCAGTGAGAAGATGCAGGGTACCGGTCTGGGCGATATTCTGGCGAAATCCCCGAGCACAACCGTCTGGGCGGTCGTTGTGGCCGCTGTCGGCTATTTTATCGGCTCGCGTCTGGAGAAAAAGCGCGAAGCTGCTCTTGCGGACGAACAGGCCGCACTCGAGCAGTCCAATGATACAAACGCATAATTTTCCTTTTGGAGCTGTCCGGAAAGAGAGTCTGTGTAAGCAGGCTCTCTTTTCGCGTTTGCACAACAAAAAAGAACCCCGAAGGGTTCTTTTTACCGCTCATCGCTGTGAATTTTATCGAGAATCTTTTTATCCCGCTTATTCTGCGGCTCAAACCGTGCAAACAGGTCGGGCCGATCCTTTTTCGTGCGGCGCAGGCTCATTTCGCGTCTCCATGCTTCAATATTGGCATGGTGCCCGGAGAGCAGCACCTCCGGCACTTCTCTGCCGCGCCAGTTTTCCGGGCGGGTGTACTGCGGATGCTCGAGCAGACCGTCCCAGTGGCTTTCCGCCGTGAACGCTTCCTCGTCCGGCAGAACGCCCGGCACCATGCGGCATACCGCGTCCGCGACAGCCATCGCAGGAATCTCCCCGCCGGTCAGCACAAAGTCGCCGATGGAGATCTCCTCGTCCACGCACTCGTCAATAAAGCGCTGGTCAATGCCCTCATAATGGCCGCAGACCAGAATAAAGTGCTCCTTTGCGAGCAGCTCACGCGCTTTCTGCTGGTTAAACGGCTGTCCCTGTGCAGAGAGGAACACCGTGTGCACATGCTCACCGGCACTCAGCGCCTGATGGCACAGATACAGCGGCTCAGCCAGCATGACCTGTCCGCGTCCGCCGCCATAGGGCGCGTCATCCGCCTTGTGGTGCTTGTCAAGCGCATAATCGCGGATGTTGGTTGCCTTGACCTCGACAACACCCTTGTCCTGTGCGCGTCCGATGATGCTTTCGCGCATAACCGCGTTGATCATCTCCGGAAACAGCGTCATAATGTCGATTTTCATTCGATCAGGCCCTCGATGCTCTCAACGTAGATCACGCCGGCTTCCATATCGATCTCCTTGAGGAACGGCTTGATGGCCGGAATGTAGATCAGGCGGCCGTCCTCACCGGCGATTTCGTACATATCATGCGCCGGATTACTGGTCAGCACATCGCGGATGCGGCCGATTACGCGGTCAACGCGCAGATCGAACACCTTGAAGCCCAGAATATCCTGAATGAACACGAGATCCTCGGGCAGCTCTACGTCCTCGCGGTCGAGGTGGAGCACCTTGTTGCGCATCGCCTCGGCGGCTTCGACCGTATCAATTCCCTTGATGTGCATGAGCACAACATTCTTGTGAACCTGCGCCTTTTCGACGGTCACAGGCGTTTTTTCGTCCAGATAGAGCGTGTCAAAGTCACACAGCACCTCAGGGCTGTCGCACCAGCTCTGCACCTTCAGGTCGCCGCGCACGCCGTGCGTGCCGACGATCTTGCCGGCCTCTAAAAATTTCTTCGGCATATTCGTTCTTTCCTCCTGCCTGTGAGCGTTTTTATTTCTGCGATGTTTGATTGATGGTGATTCGTTTATCTGTCGGGGATTTCACCGTCTGCGGACGGGTCGCGCAATTCTTTAGCCCGTTACTACGCACGGCACCTGCGAATTTAGGCATTCACCACCACTGAACTGCGTAGGTGCCTTCCAACACAACACGTTAAGAGTTTGTGCGGCACTGTTATGCCGCACCCAGCGCTAATGAACCCGCCTGTGTAGCAGTCCGGTATCTGGCACTGCAAAACGGTTGAGAAAGACACGGAAGGAAAAATCCTCTGCCGTTCCCCGATAGTCTCAGTTCTCTGATTGTCGCCGTGCTCTCTAAGGGAAAAGGGGAGAAAATCAGAGGGTGGAAAACCGCAGGTTGTCTACCCTCTTGTGCGCCCGCGGCGCGCAGCCGCAGCGTCCTCGCCGCCCGCAGGCGGCGCCACTCCTCGCTGAGGTTCAGCGAAAAACACCCCGCCCGTTAGGGACGAACACGCTTACGCAGTTCGTACACCCCGCTGGATCGGTGCAGATAAAACAAAAAATCGCCGCGCTGCGGCGATTTTCGGAAAAAGCCAGCGCCTGACGGCACCGGCTCTTCATTCAAGTTGAAGTGATTAACACTTCGGCGCGATCCGCGCAGGCTCAGTCGAGAATATCAACTGTGACGCGCTTGTTCTCGCGATTGCCTGCCGCTTTCATGAGTGTGCGGATTTCCTTTGCGATGCGGCCGTGGCGACCGATAACGCGACCCATATCTCCCGGTGCTACACGCAGCGAGTAGGTGATGTTATCGCCGTCGATCTCCTCAGTAATGGCAATCGCAGCCGGATCGGAAACCAGATTTTCGACTATATAAGTCAGTAACTCTTTCATTTCGACGACCTCACTCAATTCAGCACACCGGCCTTCTTCAGGATACCGCGAACGGTATCGGTCGGCTGAGCGCCGTTCTTGATCCACTCCTGAGCGCGGTCAGCGTTTACGTTGACAACAGCCGGCTCTGCCAGCGGATTGTAAGTGCCGATCTCCTCGATGAAACGACCGTCACGCGGGTAACGGGAATCAGCGACAACGATGCGGTAGAACGGAGTCTTCTTAGCGCCCATGCGACGCAGTCTGATCTTTACCATTGAAATTTCACCTCCTGTTATAGAAATTTATCTATTGTAAATTTACTTTACAAACGAATAGCGATTAAAACGGCAGCTTGAAGCTGCCCAGTCCCGGGAAGCCGCGGCGCTTTTTGCCCTTGCTGCGTGCCATGCTGGTAAGCTGCTTGGTCATCTTCTGCATGGCCTCAAACTGCTTGAGCAGCTTGTTGACCTGCTCGACCGACAATCCGCAGCCGTTTGCAATGCGCTTCTTGCGGGAGTAGTTGATGATGGAGGGATTATCTCTCTCCTTCGGGGTCATAGACTGGATGATGGCTTCGGTATGCGCCATCTGCTTTTCGTCGATCTTTGCACCGGCGAGGGCTTTTGCGTCCACACCCGGCAGCATGCCGAGCATTTCCTCCATCGAGCCCATGTTTTTCATTTTCTGCAGCTGATCGTAAAAATCGGTCAGCGTCAGCTTGCCGGCCATCATCTTCTTGGCGGTTTCGGCTGCCTGCTTCTGATCGAAGGACTCCTGCGCCTTTTCGATCAGCGTCAGCACATCGCCCATGCCGAGGATGCGGCTTGCCATACGGTCCGGGTGGAACGGCTCGATATCGCCGAGCTTCTCGCCCGTACCGATGAACTTGATCGGCTTGCCGGTAACAGCCTTGACCGAAAGCGCTGCACCGCCGCGTGCGTCGCCGTCCATCTTGGACATAAGCACGCCGTCGATACCGAGGGCCTCGTCAAAGGTCTGTGCGACCGTTACAGCGTCCTGACCGGTCATTGCGTCCACCACGAGGATGATCTCGGTGGGCTTGACCGTTGCTTTGATGTTCTTCAGCTCATCCATCAGCTTTTCGTCGATGTGCAGGCGGCCTGCGGTATCGAGGAAAACCAGATCATAGCCGTTCTTGCGGGCAAAGTCGATGCCGTGCTTTGCGATCTCGACCGGATCGCCCTGACCTTCGTCAAAAACGGGGATGTTAAGCTGCTTGCCAACTACCTTTAACTGTTCGATAGCTGCCGGACGGTAAACGTCACAGGCTACGAGCAGCGGTCGGCGCTGCTGCTGCTTGCGGAGCAGAGCGGCCAGCTTTGCGCAGTTGGTGGTTTTGCCGGCGCCCTGCAGACCGGCCATCATCACGATGGTGGGCGGGTTCGGCGATATAGTCAAACGAGTGGTCTGGCCGCCTAAGAGCGAAACCAGCTCCTCATTTACGATCTTGATGACCTGTTGGGTCGGAGACAGGCTTTCGAGGATCTCCGCGTCCGTTGCCTTTTCGGTAACGGTCTTGATGAAGTCCTTTGCGACCTTGAAGTTGACGTCCGCCTCGAGCAGTGCCATGCGGATTTCCTTCATTGCGTCCTTGATATCGGACTCGGTCAGCCTTCCCTTGCTGCGCAGGTGCTTAAAAGCAGATGAAATTTTTTCGGTAAGCCCTTCAAATGCCATGTTAAGCCTCCTGCCTGAGCTGTTCGAGCAGTGCCGTCATGCGGGAAACGATTTCGTCCGCCTCGGCACTGTGCAGTTGTGCGGCGTTCAATTCATGCAGCTGCTCAACCTCGTGCTGAAGTTCCTCTGCGCACCGCTCGGTGTCGCCGTATCGGGCCACCAGACCGAGCTTGTCCTCCATCTCATGAAGGGCGTGCTCCGCTCGCTTGATGCTGTCGCGCACACCCTGACGGGTGATGCCGGCGTGCTCGGCGATCTCGGAAAGCGAAAGATCTTCATTGTAATACAGATCAAACAACTCGCGCTGCTTCTCGGTGAGGGTTTCGCCGTAGAAGTCAAACAGCAGGCTCATTTCAAGCGGTGTTGCCTTCATGGTGATCCTCCCTCTGAAGTGTAAAGTGTTTTGCCTTTACATCGAACGTGTTTATTCTATCCTATATCGGCTCTTTTGTCAAGAGGAAACTTTTCATATTGTAAAGATTTTTTCGTTCCGGTTGAACCATCGAGAATTGCGGATGGAAACTGCAGCTTCTCCCGCTTTGCAAGCGACCCGCTCACCGATTCATCCACCGAATCACGCGCAGCGCCTGCGGCGCGATCTCGCTCGGAGACGCCGCCGGCTTCGCCAGAAAATATCCCTGCAGCAGATCAACGCCCAACTCAATAACCTTGCGCAGCTCGGCTTCGGTCTCAATGCCCTCGGCAACGATCTTCATGCCGCGTCCGTGTGCGTATTCCACAATATCCTTGACCAGCTGCTGCTTATCCGCATCGGTATCAATATCGCAGATGATGGTGATATCCACCTTGATATAGTCCGGCGACAGCTCGAGCAGACTGTTGCTGTTGCTGTAGCCGCTGCCCCAGTCATCCAGCGCGAGCGCGCCCTGATCGCCCAGTGCTCTGCGCTTGCGCTCCAGCGCCTCGCGGTCGATCTCCTCTTCCTCGGTAATCTCGATGACCAGATTATTCAGCAGCTCGGCAAACTGCGCCTTAAATTCCGCAACATCCTCATCCGTCAGGCTGCTGCTGGCAATCGAGTTGAGAAACAGTTTGGTGTTCCTATGCAGCCGCCCCCTGTTCTGCATCATCACAAACGTGGATGTCGCCTTGAAGATGGTCAGCCGCTCAACCTCGTACAGCTTGTCCATCTCGCGCGCCAGCTTCATCACGGTCAGCGGCGAATTCAGAAGCTGCATTTTCACACGCATCAGCGCCTCATACGCCGCCACCCTGCCGGTATGCGCCGAGAAAATCGGCTGAAAATGGTAGCCCGCGCTGTTCTCACGCAGCATCTGCAGGAATTCCCTGCGCAGCTGTGCTGCGTAGACCTCCTGATTATAGGCGCCGATATCAAATTCACCCATTTCGCCCTTGGACTCATGCTTCACCTGATACATGGCAAAATCCGCATACTTTTTAAGCGTAGCCAGATCCCTGCCGTTCTCCGGATACCACGCGATACCGCCGGAAATGCTGATGCGCATGGTGTCGCCGTTCGGCAGAAGCGCCGTACGCTCCTTTATTGCTTCGGAAAGCCTGTTCAGCACCTGACGGATTTCGTCCCGTCTGTCGTAGCCATAGAACAGCACAATGAATTCATCTCCCGACATACGGGCGCAAATGGTATTCTGGGGCAGCGTCTGTGCAAAGCACTGACCCGCCAGATTGATATATCGGTCGCCCCAGTCATGGCCGAACGTGTCGTTGATCTGCTTGAGGTTATCCATATCCATCATCAGCAGTGCAGCATGCCCCAGCTTTTCCGGCATACGGAACAATTTTTTCGCCCGTGCATCAAAGGCACGGCGGTTGTACAGACCGGTCAGCACATCGTAATCGCGCTCATGCTCGATGCGGCGGCGCTCAAGTGTCGCTGCAGTCACATCCTCGACCAGACCGACCTGCACCTCGTCCTCGCCGGTGATGCGCAGCATGACAAACCGCTCACTGCCGTCCTTTTGCGGAATGGTGAACACACAGCCGCCATCCTGCAGACTGAAGCTCTCCTTCTGCAGCACCAGCTCCTCCATCAACATCTCAAACTGCTCCCGCGTCACATCATTCGGGTTGGCGTTCTGTATGCCAAGCATGGAGAAAAAGTTGTCGGTCACGAATACTTTATCGCTGTCCTCACGAATTTCATAGCCGCCGAGTTCAATACTTGCCATATCCATAATACGCAGGAATTTCGTGGAGGTATCCAGAATATCCTGACTGAGCTGGGTGATTGCGGTGGAAAAGCCGTCTATCTCGCGGATGCCGGTGCGCGAGAGCTTTGGGATCGCCGTTCTCTTATCCTGTATAGCGGCTACCTCGTCGGACAGCTGCCGGATCGGATGCGCCAGTCCGCGGCTGACCAGATAGCTGCATACCAGACCAACACCCAGCGTCAGCACGACTGCCACCAGCAGCAGACTCTGCATATCGTTGGAGATTTTATACAGCGTGCTGTTGGGCACCATGCCGAGCAGCAGCCAGTGCTCATCCGAAAATGGTGCATTGCGGTTGTACAGCGTCAGCGGTTCCGCACAAGCGAAGTATTTTGTCTTATTGATGACAATGGTGCCGGCAGCACTGTTGTCCCGCATGACAATGCTCTGCGCGCTTTTCAGCGAACGATCCTGCGTAGAAAACGTCACCGGCTGCAGCGGGATGCCGCCGGCCTGCTTTTCATCAGTCGTTACGGCGAGCAGGTATGCGCCGGTGCCGTCATTCTGCAGTTCGGTCAGCGGCAGCTGCTCCTCCAGATAGCTGCACAGCAGCTCCACGCCGACAACGCCGTACACCGTGCCGTCCGGCAGGATGAGCGGCTGCGCGTACGCGATTGCTTCCCGCTTGTCCCCCGGCAAAACATACGGCGAGGTCGTCCAGCGGCCGTACTGCGCCATCAGCAGCTTGCCGCCGTCCTGATAGGCGGTCATGAACGGCTGATACACAAAATCATCAAGCTCTTCATAGTCCAGCGCGGGCTGCCAGCAGGAGTCCGTCGAAATACGCATGGACTTCACAATTCCTGCCGGTGCAAACGACAGCATCAGATCCTCGTTGCGCTCGGAAGCCGCCGCATCCGGGTCCAGATCGCGCAGATAAATGCCCGGCAGACGCCCATTGGTCTTGCGGGCATCCAGATCGCATATATTGAGCACCACGAATACGCCCGTCACCGACGAGCTGCGCAGCTGCGTCACCAAATCATCCGCAATCGCTTCAAGCAGCGGCTCGCTCGAAGCGCTGCTCTGTCCCAGCGTATCCTTTGAGATTTGACCGGAGGTCAGCAGCGCTTCGGTCTTCTCGTTGATCCGATTCGGCATATCGCCGAGATTCTGCGCCTGCACGAGAAAATCCTCCAGATATCTGCTGCGGTTCTCAACCTGTTTGGCTAAAATATCCTCCGCATTCCGGTCCAGCTGCTGCGGCACGCGGCTTACCGCGATGGAGCCGATCAGCAGTGTGACCTCGACCGCCAGAATGACCAGTACCGATATAAATATAGTGGAAAAGACCGATCTTTCCCGTTTTTCTGTTGGCTTACTGTGAGCCTTCATACCGCACCGCCTGTTCAAACCTGATCTCTCGAGCTGTTTCTCTTATCCTTCGTATGCCTGAAGCTGCGCCAGCGTATCCCGATACCAGCTGTCAAAATATGCATCTGTCAGAAATTCCGCCTCGGCCTGCTCCGCGCTCTGCCCGGCTGCAATACGCTGCTCCACCGTGTCGCGGTCTGCCACAGCAAGATCACTCATCGCGTATTCCAGCACCTTGCGCGCGTTCTTGCTGCCCTCGAAGGCACGGGTGGTGTACAGCTTATTCTCGTTTACCGTCTTGACCGCCATCTGCAGAACGGACTTGACCTCGGGTGTCATAGCAACCTCGCTGTCAGCCAGCATTTCTTCTTTATTCGCTTCCCGGGTGACCGGCAGATAACCCGAGCCGATCGAGAACTGAATGTTGTTCTCCGGTGCGGTGAAATACTTAAGGAAGGTTACGCTCGCCTTGATCTCCGCCTCATCGCCCTTGGTGACAACCATGCCCGCACCCTGCTGCACCGAAACCGGTTCACAGCCCGCAAAATGCGGATTCGGCAGCACTTTCAGCTCGATCGAATGGCTGTCGTCATCACTGGTCATTACACTGTCCGGAAAGAAGGTCGCGCTCGAGCTGGAGCCGACATAGGACAGGATCGTACCGGTTTTGATGTCGTCGCTGCGGAAATGGCCGTTTGCCTCAAAATAGCCCTTGATAAACGGCACATAGTAGTTGTCCCACAGCTTACGGATAACATTTTTATCAAAATCAAGCGTCATTTTGC
Organism: Butyricicoccus sp. AF18-9LB; assembly: GCF_027684505.1. Taxonomy (NCBI): domain Bacteria; kingdom Bacillati; phylum Bacillota; class Clostridia; order Eubacteriales; family Butyricicoccaceae; genus Butyricicoccus; species Butyricicoccus sp. AF18-9LB. Next base: position 42,406 of record NZ_JAQCWA010000006.1, on the reverse strand, counting down.
CGTTCTGCACGTCAAAAATCGTGCAGCCAAGCTCCTTTGCACCGATGAGCAGATAGTTTGCCATCGCATCTCTGCCAAACAGAGCACGGCCGTCATCCGGCGCCTCGGTCTGTGCGTCCGTCCAGTTATAGTATTTCTCGGCCGCTGCAGTCAATCCCTCAACCGTCGCAAGATCGTCATAGGTCGTGCCGGTCGCCTGCGAAAACGCCTGCCAGTCGGTATCGTTCAGATAGAGCACCTCGGTGGCCTTTGCGGTCGGGAAAATCTTGATGCTGCCATCACCGTCAAAGTCGCCCTCGGTGAGATAGCCTTCGATGTACTCGCTTTTCTCGCTTTCGGTCAGGTAGTCGTTCAGGTCCACGACCATGCCCTGCTGATCGAGCGCGTAGGCGGTATCCGCATAGCCGGAAAAGATATTCGGCAGTTCTTCCGCACCGACCTTGCCTTCCGCAGCGTTCAGCACGTTAGTCTCCAGATCATTTACACTGCCCTGACTGGCGCTTTCCACCGTGATCCCCTGCTCTTTGCCGACCGTATCGTTAAAATTCTGCACCATCCGGTTGAATGCTTCGAGCTGCTCACCGTTATAGTAGTTCCAGATTGTGATCGTCACCGGCTCCTTTTCCGCACCGCAGCCGCCGCATGTCAGCGCCAGCATGACCGCAGCCGCCGTTCCGGCGATCAGCCGCTTGTGTACCTTCATAGTTTCCTCTTTTCCTCATGATAGTATGTAAACAAATTCATCCGATTCTATGTATTTTCCCATATGCACGGAATTTTTCTTTTTCCATTCATATAAGGCAACACCGCACAATTAAAGCAGAGTGCACCACGCGTAAAGAGCGCGGAAATTTTACGCGGGCATGCTGCCGCATGGCAAATGAAATTGATAATGGTATTTGTGTGCTGTATGCATGCACCCGCTGCAGTATCTGTCTGAACTGCTATAGTTTATCACAATGCGCAAAAAACGTAAAGCGCGAGTTCCCTGTGACACACATTGTACCTTGTTTTTTGCTTTTCTTTTTCCGCACAGCATGGTAGAATACTATCAGTCCGAAAAAAGGAGGGCGCATGCCATGAAATGGCTTTCACATCTGCGCACGGTGCAGCACCATCGTTTTCTGGTTCTCCGGCACTGCTGGCGCGTTGGATTATACTGGCAGGGACTAACGCACGATTTGAGCAAGTTCAGTCCGGTGGAGTTTTCCGCCGGTGCAAAATATTATCAGGGCAACCGCAGCCCGAACGAGATCGAACGCCGCGAAAAGGGCTACAGCGCAGCATGGCTGCATCATAAGGGCCGGAATAAGCATCATCTGGAGTACTGGATCGACTACGCCGCCGACGGCTCCGGTATGTGCGGCATGAAAATGCCCATTCAATATGTAATAGAGATGTTCTGTGACCGCGTAGCCGCCAGCAAGACCTATCGCGGTGCTGCCTACCGCGACAGCGATCCGTATGATTACTATGCACACTCGGTCGATCACTATATCATCCATCCGGATACCGCCGCCGCGCTGGAATCCCTGCTGCGTATTCTGCGCGACGAGGGCGAAGAAAGGGCGTTTGCGGCTGCACGAAAACTGCTTAAAACGGGATATTGAGCAAAAAGGAATCAGCCGACCGGCTGATTCCTTTTTTATAATATGATGTGCGGCCGCAAAAGTATCCACAGGCTGTGGATACTTTTTGTTTGTGTCCGCTTTGCAAGCAAAGAACCGAAACAGCGCACAGAACCTTCGTTCCGTGCGCTGTGTGTTTCAGCATTATCACCCTTGGGCAAATACCGCCGCCCGAGGCGGTACGATTGGGAACGTTGGAGCGTCAGACCCGACCGTTTTTCCAAAGGAAAAAGAGATTTAACAGCGTGCAGCCGGTCTGCGAATTACTCCCACAGACCCTTAGCCTTCATGTCGTCGATGTACTCATCGCAGTTGGTGGAGTCAACGACCTTGGAACCGGAATCAATAAAGGAATCAACCTGTTCGCCTTCCAGCGCCTTTACCGCAGCTTCCACTGCCTTATAGCCCATGTCGTAGCCGAGCTGGGCGATATCCATGCCGAGCGTACCGTCCTTGATGGCGGAGATAGCGGAGGTATTGCCGTCAAAGCCGCACACGATGGTGTCAGCATACTTGGCGTTGCCGGAGTCCTTGATGATCTTAACAACGCTCATTGCCATGTCATCGTTGGAGGAAAGAACAACATCAATGCCGTCCGGATACATCTGCATAACGGATTCCATTGCGGTTGCAGCCTTCTCAGCCAGACCGTCGCAGTACTGCACCTCAATGACCTCGCCGCCGGCTTCCTCAACGCCTTCCTTGTAGCCGGCCAGACGTGCTTCGTGCGTCTCGTCGCCCTGTACGCCGGTAACGATAAGGACAGTCGGCTTGTCAACACCGTTCGCCTTGGCGGCTTCTACGGCTGCCGTGCCGCCGCTCTTGGCAGCGTCCTTGTTGCCGGTGCCGACAAACGCGAGCTTCTTGTCCGAGGTAAAGTCGGTATCGAGTGCGATTACAACCTTATCGGTGTTCGCAACCAGCGTGGAAGCAGAATTCGACTGCAGCGGAGCCAGTACCAGCGCGTCAATGCTCGGGTTGCCGAGCGAGGTCTCGATCATGTTGACCTGCTCATCGTAGGACGTTGCCGACGTCGGAGACTGGATATCTACGTTTACGTTGTCGTGCTCATCGGCGTATGCCTTTGCACCTGCCATAACCTTGTTGAAGTGGCCGTCGGTCAGCTTTACGATAACCGAGATGTTGTATGCGTTACCGCTGCTGCCGCTGTCTGCGGAGGAGCCGCCGTTGTCGCTCGCAGAGGTGCCGCTGCCGCAGCCCGCCAGCATACCTGCGCACAGTGCGCTTGCCAGAGTCATCGCTAACAGTCTCTTTTTCATGATAATTGTCCTTTCTTTCCTCTCGTTTTTCTCTTCAGGGGTCCCTCTTTTTTATTCAATAGCGCCGAAGCGTTACTTTTTACAGATCGCAGGGCATTGCTTCCTTGAGTACGGTGGTGGACTTTTTCAGTCCGGTCAGTGCCGGCATAGTCAGATCCTCCATCTCCTGGCTGATCGGGCCGTCATAGCCCTCCATGCTCAGGCAGGACAGGAATTCCTTCCACCAGCTGACATCATGGCCGTGGCCGAGCGCAACATAGTTCCAGGTGCGCTTTGCGAACTGGTCGATGGTCTTGGTGTCGAGTACGCCGTCCGGACCGATATAGTTGCGTTCGATGCGGACGTCCTTGGCGTGTACATGGTAAATGCGGTCCGCGCCGAGCTTATGAACAGCCGTTACCGGATCGCCGCCCATCCACATCAGATGGCTCGGATCTAGGTTCATGCCGACCATCGGGCCGACTGCGTCACGCAGACGAATGAGCGTTTCCGGATTGTAGACCATCTGACAGCCGTGATTCTCGAGTGCGATCTTCTCGATGCCGTTGGTCTTTGCCAACTCGACGGTTTTCTTCCAGTACGGAATGAGCACCTCTTCCCACTGCCAGTTGAGAATCTTGGTGGTGATCGGCGGCCAGCTCGTTACGATCCAGTTCGGGGTGTGATCCTCCGCCGAACCGCCGGGGCAGCCGCTCATCATAACGATTTTCTTGACGCCGAGCAGACCTGCCAGCTTAAAGGTCTTTTCGACTACCTCATGATGCAGCTTGCCCTCCTCGTTCGGTGCGAGCTGGTTGCCCGAGCAGTTGAGCACCTCAAGCACCAGTCCGCGCTTTGCGATAGCGTCCATAAAGCTTTTGCGGGTTTGCTCGCTCTCAAGCATGGCATCGAGGTCAATATGCGGCGCTTTGGACCAGTTGCCGCAGGCGATTTCGATGGACTCGTAGCCGAGCTCCGCAACGGTATCAAGCATTTCTTCAAACGGCATGTAGCCGAGACAGTCGGTATTTAAGCAGAATCTCATTTTGCATATCCTTTCAGAGTGGTCTTCGCTCGTGCCACGGCGTCCGATGCACCGCGGCACGCGAAAGAGAAGTAGAAAATAAAAAGAGAAGATAAGTTATTTCTTATAGAAGTCCGGCATTGCGTCATACTTGATTTCAACAACGGACTGGGTGTCACGCGCCTTGGAAGCGGCCTTTGCAGTTACCTGTGCGGTATAGCCGTCCCACGCGGACGGACCGTCTACGCGGCCCTCCTTGCAAGCGTTGATCCAGGACTGGAATTCGATGTTGTATGCTTCCGGAAAGCGCTCGGACCAGTCGTGGCAGATGGGCGTTACGCGGGAATCGTTGGTGCGGATCATGGCGTTTGCCGGCTCGGGCAGGTTGATGCAGCCCTCCTCGCAGACGACCTCGCAGCGGACGTCATAGCCGTAGCGGCAGTTTACGAAGGATTCTACATCAATGCGCACGCCGGATTCGGTGGTCAGATACATGATCTGCGGGTCGCGCAGCTCGCCTTCCGCGTTGCGGGTAGTCTTGGGGAATACGACCTCGGCAGTCTTGTAGTTTTCACCGAGCAGCCAGCGCAGAACGTCGATTTCGTGGATCATGGAGTTCTCAACCGGCATAGAGGTGGTAAAGCCCGGTGCGTCATAGTTGCGGTGTACGCAGTGCAGCATGAGCGGCAGGCCGTACTTGCCGGAATCGATAGCTTTCTTAAGCTGATTGTAGCCCGGGTCATAGCGGCGCATGAAGCCGACCTGAACCAGCTGCTTGCCGGCGGCCATCTCGGCCTCTACGATGCGCTTGCAGGCATCCGCCTCGGGTGCGAGCGGCTTTTCGCAGAATACATACTTGCCGGCCTTGATTGCCGCCATGACGTACTGCTCGTGAAACGGATCGAGCGTGGTAACAACAACGGCGTCGATTTCGTCCGAAGCGATCATCTCCTCGCCGCTCTCCCAAGCCTTGATGGCGTACTTCTCGGCAACCGACTTGCAGAAATCAACATTTGCGTCCGCGCAGCCGACTACCTTTGCACCCTGCAGGGTGTTGTTGATACGCTCAATGTGCGTGCGGCCGATTGCGCCCGTGCCTACCAGACCGATTTTCAGTTCTTCCATGATATTTCCTCCTCAAGTATGTCATTTCTTCTCATTTATGCAATTTTTTCTTTACGAGTACGTACTCGTAATTCTCTATAAAAAATATCTGCTGTTATTTAGCAAATATCTTTTGACGGGATTTTATGTTTTATCGCTGTATCAGCCGATTTTTCGATTTACGAGGACGTACTCGTAAATCTCTATAAAAAATATCTGCGGGATTCGCAAATATTTTTATGAAAAACATTCCTTGACCAGAATACGGATGTCGGTAAAAATACGATCGATCACGGGTTTTCTACCGAATACGAGCTGATCCATGATCAGCTTGACCGGAAGCGCGCCCTGCTCGTCTTTTTCACCGCCGAGTGTCCAATCTACAACGCCCTGTCGCATCAGCTCTACGATTTCAGGATAATCCTCGTAGCAAAGCACACGAACGTCGTTCGCACGACCGGTTTCGATCAGCGCCCTGCCGACCTGTGCTACGCCGCCGCAGGTAATGTAAATTCCGCGCAGATTCGGCTGTTCTGCTAACAGCTGCACCGTTTTTTCATAGGTGATCTGCGGATTTTCGAAGCTCTCCACGCGCGATACGATCTCAATCTGCGGATACTCCACTTTCAGAAAATCCGCAAATCCCTGTTCACGCATCTGCACATAGTAGTTGTTGTTTTCTGTCTCAATCGCACTCGAAATGATGGCAATCTTGCCGTTTCCGTTCAGAAACTGCCCCATCAACCGACCGGCAATGCGGCTGGCTCTTGCGCTGTCAATGCTGACACAGCAGGTACGGCGCGAACCGGCGATATCCGAATCGGTGGTGATAACAGGAATACCTGCATCAGCCGCCCGGTTAATCGCTCGACGCACACAATCTGCGTTGATCGGACTGAGGATGATGCCGTCGGACTGCTCGTTGATGGCCTTGTCGATATACTCGCTCTGCCTCTTGGCTTCCTGGAACCCGGTAACTGCATAGCTGACTTCAATATCGAACCCTGTCTGCTCTTTTACACCGCGTTCGATACCTTTTTTCAGGTACGGCAGTGCATCCACCTGCACCAGAATGGCAGAAATGCGGTACACCTTGCCTTGACGCTGCAGCACACGGCCGCTCGGATTGGGCGTATAGCCCAGCTCGTTAATAATGGCCTGCACTCTTGCGCGGACCTCATCGCTGACACCTACACGGTGATGTACGACCTTATCGACCGTTGACGGATGAACGCCGGCACGCTCGGCGATTTCCTTCATGGTAACTCCCATGCCGAACGACACCTCACTTTCATCGGCATAACAGTGCTTTATTAGTTAACGTGTACGTCCTCGTTATTTTACGAGTACGTCCTCGTTATCTGACGATGTTATTGTAGCGCGATAAGCACGCAGCTGTCAACTGTTTTTTACGAAGTTTTTGAAGTTTCATCTTTTTCATAAAAGCTATGCTATGTTTTTGGTGTTTTACAACAAATGCTGTCACGATTGCTGTCAAGAAAAATTAAGTCGTTCTAAAAGTTATCGTTTTCTATCTATAAATGCAGAAAAGCTGCACTTTCATAGCAAAAAGCGCAGCTTTCATGGCGGAGACAGAGAGATTTGAAAAGCAAAGTTTTGATTTTTTGCATCTTTTTCTGTGTTATTCCGTCTTATTCAGTTCATCATCCCGTTTTTTGAGTACATATAGCACATACAGTTTCGGTTGTTTTTATCGTGATTGCTGTCACGTTGCTGTCAGCCCGAGCGGTTTCCCGCTCGGGCTTTTGACTTTTATACCGGTCTAAACACACCGCCGTCCAGACGGCCGATCACCCATGCGTTGGATCCGTTGACCTCTACAATATATTCGGCTTCCCATTCATACTCACCAATCTTTGCACAGACCAGATATTCGTTCTCTGCATACGGTTCAACATAATCAAAACCCGTACAGTAATCGCCTTGGCTCTCCACATAGCTGCTGACTGCGCCTTGTGCCAACTTTGCAGGAGCAACATCCTGCTCTGTCCAGCCCATCTTCTGCTCATATGCAGAAATAGTATCGACATTCGCCTTTTCTACATCACTCAAATCGCTTCCATCATAGGACGAATTTGGCGTATACCACGATTTAGCCGCAAAGTAATTCTGGATTTCCTGCGTCTTGAACACATAACCATGTCGAGCATAAATCTCGTTGCGAGCCAGCAGAGCCGTTTTTTGATTCCAACCTGCCATATCGGCCTCAGTGATATACTGGCGGTCACTCGGGAAAATATAATCAGCCGACGAAGTATCTGCGGTCGATGCCGATTCTGCTGCTGTCGTATCGGCAGTATCCTGCTGCATATAGTCGCTCATGTCCAGATAACCGTAAGCATCCAGCAGCCACGAAACCGAGGTTTCCAATGCGTCCTCACCAAACAGCGTGCAAAGCTGTGCGCGATCACCCGTATAGTTTGCTGCCGCACCATACAACACTGCAGAACCAGAGATCTGATCCAGCTGATCAATAAAGACTTTCATCTTCTCTGCGCTGTCGAGTTCTGTTTCATGCTTTGTGGTGTAAGCCATAAAGTATAGACTGTTTAACTCTGCCGCAAGGTCGCTTGCCTTTTCAATCTCTGTATTGGGATCATGAAAAGCAGAAATTTTGAACACCTGCTCGTCCAGCATTTTGAACTGAATCGTTGTGTCGCCCACAGTTTCATCTGTATATTTTACTTCAACAATCTGCTGACCATCATCGTTCTCTCCGCCGTCCCACTCGGCTGTGCAACCCAGCAGATCTTCATAGTAGCTGCTGAGCAATTCCTGCATCGTCATATCGGTAAATTCGCCGAGATAGCCATTTTGTACGGTTTCGATATAAGTGTCCGTGCTGGTCGAGCCTGTATTACCACCAGACGTACCAATCATCACTGCAATCAAAATCAGTACAACCGCCACAATACCGCCGATGATAAACTTCTTTTTACCGCCCTTTTTCGATGGTACTGGCGCTCCCTGTGGTGGTATTACATTCTCATGAACGTTTTCTGTGCTTGCAGCAGCTTCCACCGTCTTTGTGTCCTCTTGAACTGCCTCTACGCCCAGCGGAGAGCCGCATTTCGGACAAAATGTTTTCTTCTCCTTAATTTCCGTACCGCAATTTGGACAGAACATCTTTTACCAACTCCTTAGCATTAAATTTTTTACGAATAACAGCAACGTTATCGCCATGGAGCAGATACCATATCCCGCTAAAGCGCCTGTTGCAAATCTTCTTCGATTGGTAGACACCTGCCACTCCCATAGCTGAGTTAAACCGTCTATCACCAGTGGGATACAGCAAACGGCATACACGCTCACGTTCTTTCTGCAAACCGTATACGCTGGCACAGCGAGAATATATCCCACCAGAACGCCTGTGCATCGGGCACACAGCGGAAACTTCATGCCTTTCCAGTAAAAGCTCCTGTCTGCGCGTTGATGACAGCCTGCTCGATGGCCGACTGCCATCAGCCATTCATACACCGTTTTCTTCATCACGAGCCTTTTTCAGTTTACTCAAATACTCTTGATATTTCTTTGCATTTTCGACTGCTTCGTTTAACTCGGTTAAGGCTGGTGATAGCTTTATGTAATACGGCGGCATCATGCACATTACTCCAATCACCATTGCAGCAAGAAACCAGATAATTATCGTAATCAGTTCGTCCATATCAATAGCCAGAAATGCTATAAAGCCCATCAATGCAATGATGATTCCTCTCCCAATCATCCGGAATGTATTCTGTACCTTACACGCCGGGTACTCTTGCAAAAATGCCTGCTTATCCGCTTTCAGGCGAGCTTTCAAAGCCTTATAGCGGTTTTCAGCTTCTATCACTTCGTTGTCGATATTCTGGAGTATTACTGGATTCGCTGCCGACAGCAATGCTTTTCGCCTAGCTTTTGCATTAAGTTCTTGTTGAATTTTCTCCTGCCGAGCCTTTTCCGCTGCTTTCGCAGTCCCCGCTTGAAACTTTTTACCGCAGGAATGGCACACCCAGTAATCATCGGTAAATCCCGGACTTGCTCCGCACAAGCCGCACAATATGCCGATCGGCCCGAAAATCATCATACCGCAGCAGGCATCTGTAAACGATCCGCTGCTGCCAGAATGATGAACAGCCACATACTGCGTATTTTCCGAACCGCACTTTGGACACTTCACGCGATCCCCTCCCCTTTTCTTTCTTATGCACAGTATATCATTTCCAGCCTCATTTGTAAATGATATAACAATTACTATTTATCAGTGTATATATCAATTTGCCGATTGGAACAACTACCTCTATGATGGTATGAGAGGTGTTGCCAATGACTGATATTTCGGCCGCAATCGGCAAACGAATCCGGCTTTTCCGCAACGCACAAGGCATCAGCTTGGAAGAATTATCTTTCAAAGCCGATCTGAACGCTGCACACTTGGGACAAATCGAACGCGGTCTGCGCAATCCGACGATTGAAACGCTGAACCGTATCGCCACTGCGTTGGACATATCGTTTTATGAACTGATCGGCTCGGTCGAGGAAGTCCCGCAGAAACAACCGGAAACCAATGAGATCAAACGGAAAATCGACGCACAGTTGTCCTCCATGACTTTGGACGAGCAGAAGGATATACTGCGCATCATTCGCATATTCCGCCGCCGTTTTGATGAAGAAAACAAAAAGACTGACTGATATACTTATGTGGTATCAGTCAGTCTTTTATATTTTGTAGTTTATACACATTGTAAAATATTGCTATTCGATGCCCATTGTGGTAATATTAAACCAATAAAAGTTAAATTGTCGCAAAATAATTGGACAAAATACAAAGAGATCTCCTAAGAGATCTCTTGTTCCACACACTGTGGAGCCGCATACACGGCGCTTGCGCTAAAAGCTTATTTGAACTTGTAGTGTAATACCTAATGGTAGTAAATCATTGGTACATCGTTATTATCCACCAAAACCACCAATTTGTCAATCAGGGAGATAAAGAAAATGAAAGAAAAAACACAGATTCCTTATTATCTCGGAATAGATGCCGGCAGCAGTTCTATCGGCTGGGCCGTCACGGATACAATGTATCATGTTCTAAAAACTAAAGGAAAAGCCATGTGGGGTGTTCGTCTGTTCCCCGATGCATCAACTGCTGCAGAGCGCCGTACTCATCGTGCTGCAAGGCGTCGCTTGCAGCGCAGAAAACAACGTCTTGATATTTTAGAAATGCTCTTTGCTCCTGCATTAAATGAAAAGGATCCTCAATTTTTAGCCCGTATGCATGAGAGTGATTTATGGCAGGAAGATAAAAGTATAAATTCTAAATATTCTCTATTCTCCGATTCCAATTTTAATGACTGCGATTATCACGCCCAGTATCCAACCACATATCATCTTCGCAGTGAATTAGCACATTCCACAGATTCGCATGATGTCCGTCTTGTCTATCTTGCACTACATCATTTGATGAAATCACGGGGACATTTCCTCTACGAAATATCGGAAACATCGGACAATGACTCATCTTTAAGGGATAAGTTCGATGATTTTTGTACTCTTTTATCAGATGCATACGGATTGGATTTTGTTCCGCACAATATGGATAATTATCTAAACATTTTGAAAACTCCTAATATGCGAGTTACGGAAAAGGCAGCTTTACTTACGAAGGTCTAAAGAAGCCCAGCAAAAATGAAGCCGGAATTTCTCCCTTTTACATTTCTGAATTGCTGGCAGGAAGGTCTGTTGCACTCTCCAATCTGTTCGGTGATGACCGATTTAAAGATGCCAAGAAAATTACGCTGCAAAATGATCTTGATGCAAATTACAATGAACTTTGTGAGGTATTAGATGATCATATATCCGTAGTTACTGCTGCCAAAGATGTATACGATGCCGCACGCTTTTCGGAAATTATCGGTACGCACAGATACCTTTGCGATGCCAAAATTGCTGTATATAAGCAAAATAACATTGACTTAAGAGCACTTAAAGATTATATTAAGGCGCACTGCATTGAACGATATAACTCTATTTTTGTGACAAAGAGGACAAGCTTGATAATTATGCTGCCTATAGCCAATATCATCATAAAAGCGGCGATTACACTTGCTCACAGGAGGCTTTTTGCAAATTCCTAAAAAAGTCTTTGCCTGAAATGGCGGAATCCAAATCCCCTGTCATTGCAACTATATATCAAAAAATCGTTGATGGTTCTTTTCTGCCGCGTTTGCGAAGCTCTGAAAATGGAGTTATCCCCTATCAGCTTCAACTGCGCGAATTAGATGCAATATTGAAAAATGCTTCTTCATATCTACCTTTTCTGGTGCAACAGCAAAGTGATGGTTACACTCCTGCTGAAAAGATTAGAAAAACATTTGAATTCCGTGTTCCGTATTATGTCGGTCCACTAAATGATAAAGCAGCACATCACTGGGCTGTTCGTTCTGATACTGATAGCAAAGAAAAAATTTATCCGTGGAACTTTAATCAACTGATTGATCTTGATCATTCAGCTGAAGCATTTCTCGTCAATTTAATCGGTCGCTGTACTTACACTGGTGACCCTGTTCTGCCTAAGGATTCTTTACTATATAGCGAGTATATGTTGCTCAACGAATTAAATCCATTAAAAATTGATGGTCAACCGCTTTCTACAGAGCATAAAAAGCAGTTGATTAAAGATATGTTCATACACCCTGTTTCCAAGCAAAAAGGCAAAGTCACTAAAAAGAAAATCTATGAATATCTGAAATCAAAAGGCTGGATTTCTAAAGCTACAAATATAGATTCTATCAACGGAATTGATGATAAGATCAAATCTGATTTGCGCTCCGCCTTCGGCAGTGCACAGCCGTCTGCCGGATTGTGGGCGATCAGCCGCTGCTCGACTGCCAGCTTCAGGGCAGAGGAAATGATTTGATGGATGTTGCGCACTGTTTTGGCGCTCAGTCCCTTGGGCTGCTTCTGTGCTTCGATTCGCTCTACCCGCCCTTCTGCCAACAATTTCTTGTAGAACTGTTGCAGATGCAGCGTCGTCAGATCATTCAACGGGATCTTGCCGAGCTGCGGCTTGATGTGGTTTTCGATGTAGCCATGATAGGTCAGGTAGGTGGATGGGCGCATTTTGATTTTGGCATAGTTCTCATACCACACTTCTAACCAGTTACCCACGGTGTAGGTCTTGGCCCGTCCGTAGTCGATGCCCACATTTTCCTCGATGGCTTTCTTCAGCTTTTCCTTGACTTCCGCTTGCGTCTTTCCAAGGACGTTTTTAATGATGGCCTTTCCTGTTTCTGGATCGTGACCGACTGTGTACCGACCCTCCCAGCGTCCGTCCTTTCGTTTGCGGATATTTCCCTCCCCGTTTGCTCGTCGCTTTGGCATATGTTAAGCAACCAGAGATTACAAGCGGGAATCCTGTCCACAAAAGAGCCAGATCTGGAATATATGTTCCATCGCCATCCACAAAGCAACAAGAGCGGTATATGAGATACAACCTTACCCTACGGAACAATCTCAGTGCAGTCGATCACCAAAAGGGGCCCAATTACCCTCGCACAGGCCCTGCTCCTTGGAAAATGAGCAGATTCATTTTTTATCATCATGCCAGGTATGACCGCCCAAAAGATCAGGCATACTGTAGCAAAGGGGGCCTGCGTATGAGAAAACCAAGCCGCGAGGCTTTGACGAAACGAATCTGGTTTGATTACTTCAATGAGGTCCTTCGCAAACAAAACCTCATTGATTGGAACACCTATCAGAAAATCAAGTTGTCTATCCAACAATAAGAAGCTGTTGATTGCATAAGCTCAAGTCAAAACCACCAGCTAAGCTGGCTGTCAGCATGTCCAGACACCCGGTCATTGTGCCTCATTTTTCCCCGTTTCAGCATCCCTCACCACTCATTTTTCCCGTTTACAAACGAAAAAGCCCAGCTTTCGCTGGACTTTTTCGACAGACTGGGGCATCCAAAAGGGTGCCCTTTTTCATTTCTGCAGGCCATGTACAGCCCACTCTGCTTCTGCCCTGTTCGTATCTAGGATACTCAACTGGCACTTCGATTTGCAGGATGCATGGATCTGGGCGCTTTACTCCCCATCCACAGGCTTGCCAACCATGTATACCCAGCCATGAGGAGGACAGACAGAATATGTCCAGTACCCGATGACCACACCGTCAAAGGGAGCAATGACCCGATCCACTTCCTCTCCGAACAGGTTCGTAATGATGGAAAGCGTGTCGCCCTTACGCACAGAATCCATTGCCTTCTTCACAGGCACATGAATCCCGCCGTTGCGGTTATAGATATAATCAATGTCATAGTGGTGTACGCCCTCATTGGCGGGCACGCTGCCCTCCAGAATCCCCAGCAGGGTCATCACATTGCGAATTCCGGTCTCCAACATCTGCTTGTGCTCATCCCGCTGATACATGCGGGTGCACTGTCCGCCGATCTCGGGTGTAATGCAGGGAATGCCCATCTGATAGGCATACTCATCCTCAATTCCGCTGTTCTCCGCGTAGCGGGTGTTCTTCCACAAGACCTTAAAGCCAAAGCACTGGGCCATTTCACGGGACTTATACGCCACAGGAGACTCCTCTCCGCAGTACAGCACAACAGGCTCCAGATACTCGCTGTTGCCGCCGCCGTGGATGCAGATCACCGCGTCAGCCTTCTTGATGATGTTCTCACAGTACCAGCTGCACACATAAGCCGTCATGGGGCCGGTTCCGCCCGGATAGATGCGATTCAGATCCTGGGGCACAAAGTCCAGGGTATTATAGCGCTTCATTTCGGCAAAGGCCTCTGCATTCAGGGCAGGGATTCCAATGAAGCTTCCCTTCATCTTGGATACATCCAGCCCCTCAAAGGTCTTGATAATTCCCTCAGTACCCTCATACTCGTCGCCGTGGTTGCAGGCATCCACCACCAACGTGGGACCGTCCTGGGCGCCCACCGCCAGCATAATGGGAATATTCACCCATGAACCGTTGGCCCGCTGGGCCAAATGAATAAAACCATATTCCTTGGTGCCCTTCTTTTGGAGTGCCTGGGTAAGATCAAACGATTCGTCATACTCTTTGATATTGGTCTGCATAATCCATATCCCCTTTCTCTATCATACCACACTGTCCGCGTCGCTGTTCAGTGCTTGGACAATGCTTGTGCACTCAGATACAAAGCGGTTCACCTGCCGGCGGAAGGCTGTCCGCCAATACAAAAATTCCTGAGGTGGCAGGTCGTTGCGGTGCTTGCCCCTGACCAGCTGCAGACCGGGCAGCAGGCCCACTGCAAATGTGTTGTCAAAGTGATATTCATCACAGGCACTGCACAGCAGTCTCGTCAGCCGGCCTCCTGCCTCCTTCGCCTGTCTGTCACTGGAAAAGCAGATACGCCCGGCACAGGCCTTGTCCAGCTCCTCCAGTGCCCGTTCTACAGGAGCGAAATCAAAGCCATCGCCGCAATGGGTCCGGATGTCTGCCACAGTATCTCTCATTTGCGCCAGACACCCTGCCGCGTCAAAGGGAAGATGCGCTTCATCAGCAAACTCTTTTACCAGCTCCACCAGCACCCGTGTATCCCTCATCAGAAGCTGGGGGTCCACCTTATCCATGGTATCCTCCACGGAATGCCACCACCAGCCTCCGCCGCTGCCTGCACAGTGCCAGCGGCCACGGTTGGGCGGCGCCTGATAAAAGTCAAAGGACACCTGGATGGGAATGCGCGGTCCGAAAAATGACAGGTCTGATCCCCGCCCCAGCGGGCGGATCACCACCTCAGCCTGCCCGGTGCACCGACGCAGGATATCCCCAAGGGTATCCCCTGCCACACCGGACGTGGAAAACCCGATCTCCTGCGCTCCCATACAGCCGGGAGAGTCCATGTTGACCAGCGCCACACAACGGGCATCCAGGTCCTCAAACTGCTCATCGCAGTACCAAGTGCTCCCGGCATACCGTCCGTTGGAGTGGGCCGGCCACCACGCGATTTTGACACCCCGCCGCAGCTGCTTCTGGGACAGTACCCGTGCCAGTTCCAACACAGCGGCATTCCCGGTGGCATTATCCGTCACACCATAATCCCAGGAGTCATAGTGGCTGCCCACCAGCACATACTCCGGCGTTTCACCGGCCAGCTCGGCTACAGGGATCTGAAGACGCACACATCCACACTGCAGTACGCTGCGCACCGTCGCGGTACGGCTGCAGGCTCCAGGCGTCAGCAAGGGCAGTATGGATTCTCTGTCACAGCTTCTCAGGCCCACCACCGGAAAATCAGGATAGGTTTTTCCGTTTTCAGGCTCCGCGGTGCCCCACACAGGGCTGACCGTCTCGTAGTGAAGCACAGGCTCCTCGCTGGTCCACAGATGGATCAGGCCCTTTACACCGTATCCCCGCAGCTTTTGAACATAGTCCTCATAAAAATTGTCCCCAATCACGATGCAGCCCCGCGCCCCCGCGTACCAATCCTGCTCCTGTCTGGGCTTCAGCTGGTCGTGGGCATGGACATCATAAAACAAGGGGGCGGTCACTCCGTCCGGACAATGGGCGGAGAAGGAACGGGGAAGGGCTTCAAAGGTCTGATCCATCCCCTCTACAGTAACTGACGCTTCTATAGGAGTGGAGACATATCCGTCACACTCATACACGCGGCATGGAATGCCCCATTCCTGCAGCTTCTTGATCAGATAGCCGCAGGCACGGTGCTCATCTTCCGAACCGCCGATGCGCTTCAGCCCGGAAAACACATCCAGTGTCTCCATCAGGCATTCCCGTGAGAGTTCTTCCATTCCTCAATTCTCCTTTTGGTGCGCAAGGAAACACTGGTACACATCCTGCCAGGCAGCCTCATCCGTCACAAGGCGGAAGGCAGCCAGTGCACAGCACACAGCACCGTCATAGATGCCCTGATGAGCCCGCGCCTCTTTCCCGGTCTTTACCCATGCGTCCGTGTGAGGAGGATCATCTGTCTCGATGGTCTTTACCCGCAGGCAGCAGCTGGGCAGCCGGTGGGTCACCGCGCCGAAATCGGTAGAACCGCAGTCCTTCCGGGGCGGAGCAATTCCGTCACACGCAAATTTTTCTGCACACTCCATCAGCAGCGCACCCATGGCATCATTGATGGTGGTGTTGTAAATATGCGCCACAGGGGTAATTTGTACCTGTGTCTGGGTAGCCATGGCAGCAGCCTGGGCAATCTCCCGGGTCCACTGCTCCACGCTCTCCAGATACGCCATGGAGGAGTGGCGGATCTCTACCTTAACCTTGGCAAAATCGGGCACGGAGTTGACTGCCGTCCCCCCAGCCAGCACAATATTGCTCACCCGGCTGGAATCCTTGAGGTGATTGCGCATGAGCCCAAGCCCTGTCTGCAGCATGGTCACCGCATCCACTGCGCTGCGCCCAGCATAAGGCGCAATACCCGCGTGGGCGGTTTTGCCGTGAAATTCCACATCCATCTCGATCAGAGCCAGAGAGGGCGTCTCCAGCTGGGTCAATGTGCTGCCGTGCACCATGAAGGCCACATCAATATGGTCAAACCCGCCGTGGGCGGCCATCTCGTTTTTGCCTCCGTCCAGCGACTCCTCGCTGGGCGTCCCGATCACATGGATCTCAAAGGGCTGGTCCGAAGACTCCAGCACTCCCCGCAGGGCCATTGCCGCGCCGATCATGGCAGGGGTCTGCATATGGTGGGCGCAGCCATGTCCCTGGCCCCGCAGCGCATCATATTCCCCTAAAAATCCTACTGCGCGCCCTCCGGCAGCCCGCCCTCCCTTGTGGCGGTACACGGCACAAAAAGCCGTATCCAGCCCGGCGTAGGGAATGGTTACTTCAAAATCGTGGGCTCGCAGCCACTTTGTCAGCGCAGCTGAGGAGCGGTACTCCTCATAGCCCGGCTCGGCGTAATCAAAAATTTCGTCGCTCAGCGCGCACAGCTGCGGCATCAGCTCTGAAACGATATTCGCAATTTGCTTCTGAATTTCTTCCATGGCATGTCCCATCCTATATCTTTGAAATTTATAATATCCTGCCGTCGCGCCATGCAGTTGCGGCGGCCAGCTCTAAACGGATCAGTAACCGATCACCACAGCCAAAGCCAGGAAGGCCATAGAAACCAGGCTGAGCAAAATCACCAGCTTAATGACGTACTTCAGCCACACGGAATAGGGAATCTTGGACGCAGCCAAAAATCCCAGCATGGTGGACGAAGTGGGGTAGATGGCATTGGTCAGGCCGTCACCCAGCTGGAAGGCCAGCACAGTGCTCTGGCGGGTCAGGCCCACCAGATCGCCCACAGGCGCCATGATCGGCATGGTGGCTGCCGCCTGGCCCGTACCAGAGTTGATGGGCAGGTTGATGATGTTCTGCACCAGGAACATACCGATGATCTTTACCGAGCTGGGCAGTGCCACAATCGCATTGGCCAAGGCATTGATAATGGTATCAATGATCATGCCGTCCACCATAACGGTATTGATCGTACCGGCCACTCCCACAATCATCGCACCGAAGGTGATATTGGCCATGCCCTGCACATACAGATCGCAGATCTTGTTGCCGCTGAACCCGGCCAGAATACCGCATACCACACCCAGCACCAAAAACAAAGTAGCCATTTCGGTGATAAACCATCCCAAGTAGGCCACGCCGTAAATCAAAACGGCAAGCGCGATGACAACGGCCAGAAGGATCAGCTTGTGCCGTCCGGTCACTTCAATCGCAGATACATCCACATCCTCCAGGTTGGAATCCTCGTTCCCCATCAGGTTCTTGGAGGGATTCTTCTTTACCTTCTCCGCGTAATGAATAATATACAGGCTGGTCGCAACAATAAACGCCACCAGGATAATCCAGCGATACCAGGCTCCGGAGAACATGGGAGTCACACCCGCGATGGACTGAGCCACACCCACATTAAAGGGATTATAGATGCCCGCCGTAAAGCCCACGATGGAGCCCATGGCGATCATGGCTGTACCTGTGATGGTATCATAGCCCACTGCCTTGGCCACTGCAATCCCAATAGGCACAAACACCAGAACCTCCACAGACATTCCCATGGTGAAGCCGCCTACGGCAAAGACCGTAATGAAGATGGGGATGAGCAGCTTTTCTTTTCCCGCAAACATCTTGCCCAGTTTGGCACAAAAGGCGGTGATCATCCCTGTCTGCATAATCAGCTCAAAGGCGCCGCCGATGATGAAAATAAAGAAGATGATCTCGTTTACGCTGGAGCTGCCCAGAGTTCTCACAAAAGCCATGGGGATTTCCAGCGGTGAAACCGGTGACGATTCCACCTGAGTGTATGTACCCGGTACAATCAGCATACGGCCGCTGGCATCCTCCTGGCGCTCAAACTGGCCGGCAGGAATCACGTAGGTCAGCAGGCAGACAACCAACACGATCAGAAACAGAATAATGTACGTGTGGGGCATCTGGATGCCTTTTTTCTTTTTCGACGTTTCAATGGACATTCTTCTCTGCACTCCTCACAATCAAGTGTCTAATAATTATACATTTATTTTTTTCTTTATGCAAGGGCAAATCGAGATTTATCGAGGAATCTGAATTTATCGTAAAAAACTCCCTTGAGCCGCCAGCGGCTCAAGGGAGTCTATGGATGTTTTGACCACTGTATCCACAAAAACTGATTAAAGTTCCAGCCCATTCCACGCTTCTGTCAGCCGACACAGCCGTTACAGAAGCGTGTGTGCTGCTGAAGTTTCCACTGGGCAGGCTGACACGGGCATAGCGGCCATCCCAAATTCAGTGTAAACTCCTCAGCTTGGAAGCGCGCAAAGTTTATCTGCAGCCACAGCAGATTCATCCCGCTGCCGCCTTCTCCTATACGATGTTCCCCCTCACAGACTGAGGGTACAGATGTAACGGATGGGTCGAATATGTCCTGCAACCGTGCGGTCTATGCGCCGATAATTCATAGTTCGTATGGGCACCATCTTCTTAATAGTGAGCATAACCTCCTGCATTTTTCGCTCCCGATCCAGTTCTGCTTGCTCTTGTTTTCGACGAGCCTCAACGGCAGCATAATCGGTGAACAGATCCATCTGCTCAAATTCGCCCTCTCTGGTCATCGCCTCACTCTCTGAAATCACCCGACCCGCAACGATGTTAAGTCGCCGCACCATGAGGTCGGTATTCACAATACGATCAAAGAGCGCTGTAGCTGCCCCCATGATTTTCTTTGTAGAGGAGGTATAATCGTTCAGGCGCTCGGTTCCATGGGCGTGCTTTGGAACCTCGCGGCCATAGTGATCCTTGACTATTGGGCCATGATAACGATTTCGCCGTGCCGGATCAGTTAGGTTCTCAATGTCATAGCCGACCGTCAGAACAATCTGGTCGGTCATCAGCTTCTTACTCACCAAATCCAGTGCCAGTTGCTCTGCCATTTCTCTCAGCACCAACCGAGCCCTTTCTGCGGAATACGGGCAATGCAGGACCTGACCGGAACCAAGGCTGTTTTCACTGGGATGATATGCCTTAACCGCTTGGATGGTACAGGGTTCCCAGCCCCACGAATGGTCAATCAACAACTCAGCGTTTTTCCCAAAGAGCTGGTAAAGAAGATCCTCATTGCATACCGACATTCGCGCAACATCGCCCATGGTAAACATTCCGTGTGCCTCTAACTTCTTGGCGTATCCACGTCCAACCCGCCAGAAATCGGTGAGTGGCTGGTGCGACCACATGGTTTGACGGTAGGTCATCTCATCCAGCTCTGCGATGCGCACGCCGTTCTCATCCGCAGGGATATGTTTTGCCAAGATATCCATTGCGACTTTACATAAATAAAGATTCGTACCAATACCTGCGGTGGCTGTAATTCCGGTATTCTCGATCACATCTAGGATAATTTTCATTGCAAGTTCTCTGGGGGTAAGTTTGTAGGTGGATAGATAATCGCCAAGCTGGACTAGAGCATATTATAGAGAATTCTACGGGCAATAACAATAAAATTTTCGCTGATTTAAGTTATGAAATGCGATTGAATTGTGAAGATTTGAACCGAATTGCTGATGTTCGTGTATATGTCAATGATGTGCTTGAGTCCTCTGTTTACAATAATGGACGAATTTATTTTCCTAGTCGAGGGATAAGCAATAGACGAATTTTTCTAGATTGTTATGGGTTTGCGGAGTTGTCTATTACGCTTATATTAGTAGATGGACAAGAATGTACGCTGAATTCAGAGTATTTACCGATTTTGGTGCGACGAGAGGAACTTAATAATTCGGTAGAAGCAATGGCTAGATTTGTTTATAATAATCAAGAATGGCTTTTGTTAAATGGAGAACTCAAACCGAAAAAACCATCTGGGCTTAAAGAGAATGGGTACCGTAGTCTTGCGACACAGATTTTGTTAGCAGAAGAGATTGCAGCTATATATGAGAGTAGTTATGGATATTTCAAAGCTAATAGCAGATTCAAGTTGAAAAAGATGTCTGTAATTGAGAGACTAGAGCGAATACAATATGTGACGCAGGGAACGCTGTCATATACAGCAACGCATCCAGAGTACTTGCGGCAAGTAAATAGTACGCAAGGTATATTTATTGGAAATCGTGTGTATCAACCACAGAAAACAGAAACTGTTCAAAATACACGCTCATATGATATATATGAGAATAGAGTGATTTTAGCATTTCTAAGGAATATGATTGATTCGGTACAATCTTTGCAAGGATATTGCTGTAATCTATTAAGTAAAATCCCCAATGATGAAGATTATAGCTCAGAGTACATTTATTCATCATTTTTTATGTTTTCTGAAACAAGAAAAATGATAGAAGATGGAAAGACTCAGTTGGAGAAATTGTCTGAAAAATTTACATATTTATGGGGAATGTATAGTGATATTCTTCGTATCCCCCTAGATCAACATATAGTACCCCCTAGACCGACTGCAATTTTTCTCTCCGTTCCACAATATAATCGAATATTCGTTAGAATTCATCAATGGTTTAGTTTTGGAATATATAATTTTTCTAAAGAACATTTTATGCTCTCCTTTATTAAAATTTCAGCTTTGTATGAAAGTTATCTTTTGGCGAAATTCCTTTGCTATTTCAGAGATAGAGGGTATTCATTGGAGTCTTCTAGACGTTGCGTATATCCGGTATCAAAACGATGGAAATACAAAAATACTTCTGTACGAAATACATTTGTATTAAAAAATGGTCAGAAAAGGATTACTTTATATTATCAGCCTGTAATTTTTGATACAGATCAGCGCTCTGTAAATGGTATCGGGTTGTATAGAAATAATTCTATATCTGTGTATGCGGGTAATGAAGATGACTGTAGGCAAGGCGGTCATTACTATGTGCCAGATTTTCTGATTAAAATTGAAGAAAATGGCGATTCCCAATATATGATCGTAGATGCAAAATTTAGTGATTATAGTAGTGTACGACGCTATTATGTAAAAGATTTGGTGTTTAAGTATTTATTTTCAATTAGTCCAATCGAGGAAAATGAATTAGTATGCGGTCTTTGTATTATGTATGGTAAATGCAAGTCTAAGGAACGACTGCAAACAGCATATGATAAGCAAATATTAGGCACTGAAATCTATCCATTTATAGAAATATTCCCCTTAATAGAAGGAATAGATTCTGCAGGACAGTATGAAAAGATGGATCGATTGCTGAAGAAATTACTATAAGATTTAGGCAAAAAAATAAAGCTGCCCGCTCGGGCAGCTTTATTTCTCTCTCAAAAGAACTGGATCGGTTGACGCAGCGGCGGCTCCATATTATACATATTCGCCATCGTCTGCATCGCGGTCCACTTCTGGTCGGTCAGCACATGGGCATAGGTATCCAGCGTAAATCCAACAGAATAATGTCCCAGCAGAACCGAGAGCGTTTTCGCATCCATGCCCTGCTCCATTGCACGGGTCGCAAAGGTATGCCGCAGTGCATGAAAGTTGCAGTTCGGCAGATTGGCCGCCGCCAGCATCTTTTGATAATATTCGCGCATGAGGCGCGGCTCGACATAGAGGCCGTTCTCCTGCGTAGCAATCAGACCGCTGTCGAAGTAGGCAGTGCCCAGTGCGGCTGCATCCTGCATCTGCACGGTTCGCCAGTTCTGGAGGTCCATCACCAGATCGGGCAGCATAGGGATACTGCGGATACTGTTCTGCGATTTCGGTGTCTGCGTAACGATCTCGGTTTTGCTGTCGGCCTCGTCATCATCATAGCGCTGTAAGCGATTGAGCGTCTGGTTGACATGAAGCATATTCGTATAGAAATCGATATCGCACCAGCGCAGGCCGACGACCTCACCCAATCGTAAGCCAGTTACCAAGGTCATCCGCACGAATACGCCATACCGGAACTGATAGCTTGCCTGCACCAAACGGGCCTGCTGTTCACGGGTCAAAACCTCAATATGCGGTTTGATGAGCGGCGGCAGGCTTACACTGCCGGACGGATTGGAGAGAATCAGTCCCTCTGACTGTGCCTGTGCGAGAGCCTTATGTAAGCACATATTCAGATTGGAAATGGTTTTGGGAGATAAGTTCTCCTGCTCCTGCTTGTAGTTGTAGAATATCTGGAGCGTACGCGGGGTCAGCTCTTTCAGCTTGATAGTGCCGAGCGACGGTTTGAAATGCTTGCGGACATAGGTTTCATAACTCTTATAGGTGGACTGCTTGAGCGTGTGCTGCATATAAGTTGTCAGCCAGTTATCCAGCCATTCGCCTACGGTCGTATTGTTCTGTAAATACTGCGGTGTCTGTACCATAGTGACACTCAAAGCGTGCTGTATATCAACAGCTTCATCAAGTGTATCGGCGTACTTGGAAATACGAGTCGATTTACCGGTTTCCATATCTCGCGGACTTCGTAGCGCCCATTCGGTTTCTGGCGGATACTGCCCTCACCGTTGTGACGCTTTTTCTTAGTCTTCTTATTGTTGTTCATCTGTAATGCCTCCGATGCGGTTTTACTGATGAGTTCGGATCGGGTTAGAATTTGATTTTAAGGTGAAATGGTTCTGTGCTATAATGGGAATCAATAGATGACAGAAACGGTGATACAGATGGAAAAGACCACAGGCGAATTGATGGATATTCTGCGCAGCAAGCCAGATGCAGCAGCCTTTGTTCGGGAGAACGCTGACGAGTTGCAGAATAAAACCGTACCGGAGCTATTAGCGGACCTGCTGGAACGTAAACAGCTGACAAGAGCGGCAGTAATCTGTGCGGCAGGCTTGGCGCGTACCTATGGCTACCAGCTTTTCGACGGTACTTATACACCGACACGGGACAAGCTGATACAGCTTGCATTTGGCTTTCAGCTTACGGTAGAGGAAACGCAGGCGCTTCTCAAAGCCGCAGGTCATGCTGTGCTGTACCCGCGAAACGCGCGTGATGTGGTTATTATAGAGTGTCTGTACCAGCGATGCGGCATCATTGCGTGCAATACCAAATTGGAGGCACAGAACCAGCCGCTGTTAGAGTAATTTAGGGAAAAGGAGAGTGCTTTATGAATACTAAGGATGTAATTAATCAGAAAATTGCGGATCTTGATAAATTGATTGAAAATCTGCGGCATTAAATAGATGATGCAGAGAAACAGCAAATTGAGCTGTATCAGCAATTAAATAATATTCAACGGCAGGAGATTGCTGATTCGTGTGTTTCTTGCATTTATGAGGTGAATACAGATAATTCTATGTATGCATTTTTAGATGCAAGGACCAAAACTACACCGATTATGGATAAGTTCTATTATTCTAAAAAGAAGTTTTTAGTATTTAGAAAATTTGGTATTACATCTAATTGGAAGAGTTTATCGCTGGTTGTCATGAGAAGTCCTTATCAGGTAATAAAGACGAAAGATATTCTTACCATGACAGGTTTAAAGAAGCTCTCCGGAGCATATATCTCCAGTACTTATTTACGACGCCCTTCTTTTGCTGCCGAACTATTCAAGGAATTATCTCGTATTCCGGAAGGGAAGATTAAAGAGGGGGCAAGGATACCCTTCACAATGCCTTGTCACTTAGGCGGTCAGACTTTTATGAACCAAACGGGATATGGTTCTGAATATGAAGGAGATATGTTGGTTCATGAAGGTACATTATATGGTGAAGTCACAGATTTTCAGATTATTGGCGTTATTGTGGAAGAGCGTTAATGCGGATGATTGCTACTTTAGATTCCGATACAACGTTGCCTTCTTCACCCCGGTCAGCTCCTCAATCTCCCGAACGGTATACTGTTTGGTATGATAGAGCTTCACAGCCTGCTTGACTTTTTGTGCATTGGTGCGCGGTCTGCCGCCGATATGGCCGCGTGCTCTGGCGGCATCCAAACCCTCTTTGGTGCGCTCTGCAATCACATCACGCTCGAACTGCGCGACGGCACTCATCAGCGTAAACAGCAGCTTGCCTGCCGGTGTGGAGGTGTCGATCTGCTCTTTCAGGCTGACCAGATGCACACCGCGTTCGCGGAACAGTTCCACCAGCTCAATCAGGTCTTTCGTGCTGCGGCCCAAGCGGGACAGGCTCTCAATCACCACCGTGTCGCCCTCCATCATACGGTCGAGCAGTTTGTTCAGCTCCGGACGATCGCGTTTGGTGCCCGTCATTTTCTCATTGAAAATGTAGTCCACGCCGTACTGCGACAGCATATCAAGCTGCCGCGCAAGGTTCTGCTGTTCGGTGCTGACACGGGCATAGCCGAATTTATAGTGCTTCATATCGTCCTCCGGTTGCAAAAATCTTCGTTTATGAAACAAAAAAATTTGCCCTCGGAATGTGGTATTCCGAGGGCAGTTTTTGTTCCAAAACTCGTTTCAAAATCAATGTGCCAAAAGTCAGGCGTTTTTGAAACTACACATCATCGGTCAGATCGAGCAGTTCGTCCAATGCTTCCAGCACTTCACCGAGTACCCAGATTACACTAAATAAGCCCATGTTGTTCGTCCTCCCCTCTTAGTATGCGTATAACAACTCTCCGGTCATTTCGTGCAGCAGAGTAGGATCGTAGAGCATTTCCTCGATTTCCTCCATGGAACAGCCGTAGTCGAGCAGTGCCTGAATTTCATCCGCCGTTATGCCGAACGCCTTTGCCACGCTGAACAGATCATCGTAGTTCGCAGTCGTATCCTCGTAGTAACTGCAGTAATAAGGATAACGCCGCCACCAATGCTCATAGCTGGTTTTCGGCATAAAGCTGCCGGTAGTGATATGTCCTGCTCGGTCAATCTTCAAAATCTCACCCTCCTTTGGATCCAGAATATCAGAGGGTGTGTTCAGCTTTAACTTCTTGATGGTTTTGCAGAGAATATCCCTCGTAGAAGCGTAGAGCAAGTAACCATCATAGAACATGATGCACAGCGGATTATCTCCGACTACGAACCAGATGGAATTGTCTGTATCCAAAACGGTAAACACAAAAGAACCCTCGACCTTTTCAGCCATATTTTTGAGGCTGTCAAAGTCGAGGGTTTTGTTTTTCTCTAAGAGCTGGACGGCAATGTAGCTGTCGGTCTCAACGCTCGTTTGCGGAAGATTTTCGTTCAAACGTAATTCGCGATCGTTCCAAAGTACGCCATTATGCGCGAGAGCAAAGCTACTGCCGTCAACATGACCAAGGAACGGGTGATTATTCTGGTTAAACTGCGCATTGCCTTGTGTTGTCATGCGGGTATGGCCCATGATGGTATTCACGCCGTTCGGAATGTGAATCTTCATCTTTCGAGCGGGAATCGGGCGCTTATAAATCCGCAGGCGGTCATTAAAGTTGTAGGCAATGCCGGTTGCATCCGTGCCGCGCACTTGACACTCACGAGCCAGCGTATTCAGGATTTTGTTTTTCGTATGGGTGTTGAGCACACCTTTGAAGTCGATTAAGCCAAACAGACTGCACATACTCATTCCTCCTCGCTTGCGGTGACAGGTTCGTTGACATACAGGCGGCGTTCCTTAAGATACTGGATAAGCTCCGGCTCCTTGATTTCGTCGAGGAAGTCAAACCAGCTCATGTCCTGCACCTGATAATCGGACAAAGAAACAGCCACCTCGACCAGATGATTTACCATCTGCAAGGTGGCTTTCAGTGTGTTTAACTTCAAGGTTCCGCGGAACATACGGATTTCTACGGTGTCAGAGTTCGTAAGGTTGACCGCCGTGTAACGACCAGCACAAGAATTTTTCGCGTGGCTCATCTGCTCGGACGGCGTAAGACGGATACCATACCGTGCCGCCCAGCGATTCATCTGCGACTGCGTGCGGCGGCTGAACCGCAGAAGCTCGGCCCAGAACTTTTCCACGAAGTAGAGCAGACGGGCAATCGCGGCCTCCTGCTGTTCGTAAGTACAGCCAAAGGCCAGGCGAGAGATGTGAACGTGCAGGCCGCAGGTGCCGGCGGCATGGCTGAGATACCCCATGCGCTGTGCTTTACAGAGTACCTGCTCCCACGGCATTTCGTTCAGGTGGTATTCCAGCGTCATGGGATGTGTAACAAGTTCAAGACCCTCATCCAGACTGCCATCGGTTTTGATGTACAAGTTTTCGGCGTTTGCGTTGGCAATGTCGAGCAACTTCTGTGCGTTGCTGTTCACCGTGCCGCCCTCATCAATCTCCAGCTCTACGCCAAAATGCCGCAGGCCCTTGCCGTGGAACACAAGGTCGGGCGTATAGTTGTAGTCGTGAATCGCGCCCTCGTGCTCGTCCCAGCAGTCCGAGCAATAGGAAGATCGTCGTCATCAAAGTATGCATCGTAGCTGCGCAGGATGCAGCCGCAGTCGTGGCAGCGGACATAGTGCTCGTCAAAGCAGCCCTCGCAGAGCGTGTGATGATCGTCCTCAACGGCGCTTTCCTGATAGATGCGATCGCCGCAGCGGTCACAGGTTACTGTCAAACGATCTACACAGTCCTCACAGAGCCAGTCGCCCTCTACCTCAAACATTTTGCTGATCGGGTGCTCTGCACCGCAGTTGTCGCAAATTCGAGTATCTTTCATTTTGGTTTCCTCCATTCAGTATTTGTTGGGTTGTTGATACTTCATGGAGATAATATATAATTGAAAATACGCTTATTTACAGAAATAGTACAAATCCCCCATTTATGCACACATAAATGGGGGAAATCTTCTGTGTTCCGCGTTCCGCGTTCTGACGGTATACTTTTTACACTTATACTTATTATTACTATTATTCTTAATATACACTGTGGAAAAAGTATCTATGCGGAACGCAGAACGCGGAACAGACCATTTCTTTTAACAGTTAATCGCTCCACTCCTTGTATTGATAATTTCTCATCATAATCGTTTGAAACTGCGCTCTGCTATTGGAATCTGATGCCACTTCATACAGAACCTTAAACAATCCTTCATTTTCTTTTGCTAACTTATAAAAAGCATATCCTATACGCTTTTCAATTTCAGGATTTTCCTTATGCAATGTATATTTCTTTGTCAAACTTTTTCGCAATTCATCTTCTTTACGTTGATCCTTCTCTCTGTTTTTCACATATTGCTTTTGTAATTCCCAGAGATCCATAAAATTTTTCTGTTCTTCAGGAGTTGCATATGCTAAACGATAAAAAACGTCTGCATATATAGATTCTGATTGCTGACCTTTTGACTTTTGCCATGTCATTTCATTTTGTTCTTCAACAAAATTCTCAACAAACTTTTCCTGCGCTTGCAACGATGGCCGCAATTCATCTTCAAACGAAATAGCCTTTATCAGCTTTTCTTCTGTCTGTTTCTCAGGGTAAACGCTATTATGAGCCTTCTCTCTTGTAATCCAACGAAAATCTTCCACACCTGCAAAATATTCCGGACATACATCAAAAATCTTTGCAAGATAATGGCACCATTCCCTACTGTTGCATTTTCCCTGCTCAATTTCCTGCAAATAGGACACCGATATATCTTCACCTATCATATCCATAACCTTTTTTCTCACCTGCTCATGTGAAAGGCGACGTTTTGTTCGCTCCTCATGATACCGCTTGCCAAAGAGCACCGGATCAACTTCCCATCGTATAGGTGTTTGTCTTGCTATGTTGCGCGGCTTGTGCGCTATACAACACTGTACCCATTCTATTTGCACTTTATTTTCATTAGACATACTATTTTTCTCCTTCCTGTTAATGATTTTTTCGTTTTTATCCATAAACTTATATGAATTTCTATTCTCTTATTTTATGGTCTGCAAATTTCATTACAACTAAATCTTCTTTTGATAGCTAATTCCGTGCTAACCCTCAATGTTCTCTTTTCACAAACACCTCTAATTGTTGCTGATTTCGTAGATTTTGTATTTCTTACTACTTAGTGTATTATGTCATCGAGGCCTCACAAGTACAAAAACAAGGAGGTATTCCTACGACATCAAACAATTACCCACTGGACAAAAACGGATACGCTATTCCCATCCTCTTTGATGCGATCAACTTCGAAAACCATGAAGCAGTACCCACTGATTCACCGACAGCATCGCCAGAAGATGTGATGAACAATGTCCTGTCTGCATTTTGTTCCAATTCCTCTGATATTACTATATCACAACAGGGGTGTGCCAACAATACGAACAATCCTGAAAAGGCTATATCCGTTCCCGCTCTGGCACCAGTTTCCTGTGCACCTGCACAGCAGGCAGCAGTTTCGATTCCACAGAATCAGCCTGCGCCAACGGAAACAGCCGTTTGTCCACCCGTAATAGAGCGTCCCAAAGCGGCCAATGCCGCGACTATCGCCAACCACATTGCCGCAACTGGAAAAATCCGCATCTACCAAGAGCACATTTACTGGTATGCGAACGGCTGGTATCACCTATTGCAGATTGGTGAGCTACGCCGCCTAATGCGCGCGCTCTGTGCTGATGACATCGAAAAACACAGCAGCAAGCGGGTTTTCGAGGACATCGAAGTCTTCCTGCTCAGCAATTCCAAGCTGCTTGCTGAACCACCAGGCAACCATTCGCTGCTCTGCATCCAGAACGGTATCTATGATATGACAACGAACACCATATCGCCGCATACTCCTGCCTACTTTTTCACGCATTGTCTGAATGTATCGCTGCCTACTCTGTGCCATGGTACGCCGCACTTTGACAATTTCATAGGTTTTATCACCGGAAATGATTACGCTCTGCAAATGCGTATCTGGCAAATGCTCGGCTATATTTTTGCCTGTGATACCGATGGTAAGGTATTCTTCCTGCTGCAAGGTGTCAGCAACAGCGGCAAAAGCGTGCTGCTTGAGCTGCTGCGCTCTATGTTCAATCCCGAAGCTGTGAGCACACTTGATCTTTACCGTCTTGGCGATCGTTTTTCCGGTGCAGCCCTGATTGAAAAGAAGCTCAATATCTGCGGTGATCTTCCTAATCGTACGCTCTCGGCACAGGCCGTTGCAACGCTTAAACAGATCACAGGACGCGATCTTATGACAGTGGAGGAAAAGTATAAGCCGCTTGCAACCATGGCACCAGCGATCAATCTCGTGTTCGCATCGAACTTTCCGATTCGGATGGCCGAAGAAGATACGGCGCTGTTATCCCGCATGGTGGTGATACCTTTTCGGTTCTCTATCCCTACGGAACAGCAGGATCATCTACTCACGCAGAAAATCCTCGCCGAGCGGGACGGCATCTTTCTCCGCGCAATCCACGCATATCACCGTCTGCTTGCGGACAAGTACATCTTTGCAGGACAGGCCCTCGTCGATCAACTGTTATCCCAGTCCTATGCATCGCCTATGTCCGAAAACCAGAATATCGCTGCATTTTTGAATGATTGCTGTATCCTGACCGACGATAACAGCTTTACCTCTACGCAAGACCTGCACGAAGCCTGCACCGCCTATTGCGTGGGACACGACTTGCCGATCATAACCGATCGGACACGCTTTTCGCGCATACTGCGCAGCCAGCTTGCGAATAAAGTCGAGCCGAAAAAAATACGGATCGGTGACAAGACCTACAATGGGTACATTGGAATTAAACTATCGAACCAATAAGGAGAAATAAATTATGAGTAAGCATAAAAATAACTACAAAAGCAAAAATGGCCGCTACTATGTTCTCAAGGGCAGCAATGCCGTTA
Source organism: Butyricicoccus sp. AF18-9LB (assembly GCF_027684505.1). Taxonomy (NCBI): domain Bacteria; kingdom Bacillati; phylum Bacillota; class Clostridia; order Eubacteriales; family Butyricicoccaceae; genus Butyricicoccus; species Butyricicoccus sp. AF18-9LB. Next base: position 12,302 of record NZ_JAQCWA010000006.1, on the reverse strand, counting down.
TGATCGCCTACAACTGGGATCAGGCAAACGAATGTTTCCAGAAGTACATCTGCTCTCCTAAACGTCAAATCTCACATTGCTCTTACTTAGACGCACAGCACGATGCGCTGAACCACCTCAGAGAGATTGCACCCGGTCTTCCTATTCCACTCGAACTGCCGCTTGGCCGTATTATCACGGTCCGGTCGCTCATGCAGCAGTACTTAGGCAATACGGAGGTCTGATTCTATGACAGCACAAGTAAAATGTATCACCTTATCCGCCCGTGATCTGGCTGAACTGCTCGGCATAAGCCGTAGCGCTGCCTATGCGCTCTTTCACCGCGAGGATTTCCCAACACTCAAAATAGGCCGCCGCCTGCTTGTAACGCACGATGCGCTGATGCAATGGCTCACAGAGGATGCCGCCAAGAAAAGCGCCTGAATATGCAGCAGAGGGCAAGGTCTAAAACCTTACCCTCTGCTTATCTCACGCACAGCATTTATCCCCAGCTTGTGCAAAACTTGCATACCTATGCTATACTATTTACATACAATCGAACTGTATGTGCCGGAAAGGAGTATTCTTTTACTTATGGCACGAAAAAATAAAAAGCGTGAAGCCGGAAGCGGCTCTATTACCAAGCGGAAAGACGGCCGTTGGCAGGGTCAGTATGTGTCCGACTATGATCCGAAAACCGGCAAGCTGCGTCGTCATACCATTTACGGCAAAACGCAGAAAGAGGTCGCAGAGAAACTGCGTGCTGCAACCTCCAGTATTGACAACGGCACCTTTCAGGAACCGCGTAAAATCACGGTAGCCGAATATGCCGCAGAATACATGGCAACTCATGTTGCCACGCTGACCGATTCCACACAGCGCAGTTACGAGAAAAATCTTCGGCTGCATATTCTTCCCGCACTGGGTACTCGCCGTTTGACCGACCTCACCCACCGCGAGGTACAGCGCTTTGCTTTGTCTTTAGGCGTAGGCGGTAAAGGACTTGCCCCCAAGACTGTACACACCGTATTCGGCACGCTGCACGCCCTGTTGACCGCCGCACAGCGCGATGAGATCTTACAGCGCAATGTTGCTGACTTCTGCTCTCTGCCGCGTGTAACGCAAACCCGCGCCAAAGCGATCACCTCTGCCGAGCTGAATCAGTTTCTCGATCTGATCCGCAAGGACGAATTCTATTATCTGTTCTTCCTCGATATTTTCTCCGGTATGCGCCAGTCCGAAATTCTCGGCTTGCGCTGGGCTGACATTGACTGGGACCGGAACAGCCTTGTTGTACGCAAGCAGCTCCAGCAGAAATGCAAGAAAGGTGATTACAGTTATACGCTCATTGACCCGAAAGAGAACAAGCAGCGGCGTATTATTCTGGCGGAAACGGCTATGCTTACGCTTCAGAAGCAGCGCACCAAGCAGCAACGTCAGCGTTTAGCCGCCGGACCGCTGTGGAACAATCCGTTTGATCTGGTTTTCACCAATGAATTTGGCCGCGCACTCAACCACCAGACCGTATACAAGCACCTCAAGCGTCTGCTGCGTTCCTGCGGTATGGGGGATTATACGTTTCATTCTCTGCGCCACTCATTCGCTACGATTTCGCTGGAAAACGGCGATGATATTAAGACCGTACAGACGAATTTAGGCCACAGCACGGCTTCGTTTACGCTGAAAACCTACGCTCATGTCAGTGACCAAATGCAGCGCAGCAGTGCCGCCCGTATGGAGGAGCTGATCTCCAGTCTGGGAGCCGTAAATTAGCCCGTTGCTGTCACGATTGCTGTCAAGAAAAATTAAGTCGTTCTAAAAGTTATCGTTTTCTATCTATAAATGCAGAAAAGCTGCACTTTCCATAACAAAAAGTGCAGCTTTCATGGCGGAGACAGAGAGATTTGAACTCTCGCGCCGATTTCTCGACCTACTCCCTTAGCAGGGGAGCCCCTTCACCAGCTTGGGTATGTCTCCATGTCAAGGTATTGAGTTGTGCGCGGAGTTATTCTCGATCGAACCCTCCGCGCGCAATCTCGTGATTGGCGGAACGGGTGGGATTCGAACCCACGCGCCCTTTCGGACAAACGGTTTTCAAGACCGCCTCGTTATGACCACTTCGATACCGTTCCGTATCTTGCCCGATAAGCAAGATTTATTATACAGGAATTTCTCCTGCTTGTCAACAGCTTTTTTACAAGAAGAACGGCTGTTACAGCCGCTCTTCCCACTCTTTTACCTTAAAACCCGGAAGAGCAAAGTCCTCTCCAATGAGCAGCGGGCGCTTGACCAGCATGCCGTCGGTCGCGAGCAGCGCATACTGCTCGTCCTCGGTCATGGCCGGCAACTTGTCCTTGAGCCCCAGCGCCTTATACTGCAGGCCGCTCGTATTAAAGAACCGCTTAAGCGGCAGACCGCTCTTTTCGTGCCACGCACGCAGCTCCTGCTCGGTCGGATTGTCCTGCTTGATATCACGCTCGTCAAACGCCACGCCGCGCTCCTGCAGCCACGCCTTCGCCTTCTGGCAGGTCGAGCACTTGGGATAGCATACAAACAGCATTTCGTTGTCCTCCTCTGTTAATTCTCATCTGCCGTCTGCGCTGCGTCCGAGCGGCACAGGCAGAACAGCTCAGCGGCCAGCATAACGCACGCTGCTGCACCCAGAATGCCGCGCAGCACCATTTTGATCGACCACATGGACGGGATGCCCATCAGCATAGCCAGACCGTAGCCGCCGATATCCGACACCGACATGGTGACCGCCACTGCGGTAAAGAACGCCAGCATAGCCGGAGCCGGCTTGCCAAACAGCAGACGCGCCAACTCATAAAACGCCAGCACAATCATCACATCGGCAACCAGACCAAAGCCGAACGACGCCAGCTTCGGATCGGTGCAGGTCATGCGGTAGTTGACCAGCAGATGCAGGCAGCTCCAGAACAGCGGTACGAGCGTCATTGCGGCGCTCTTTTCCGTCATCTGTACGCCCTGTGCCTTGGCCAGACCGATCATGCAGCCGCCGGTCAGCACGCCCATGATCGCGTAGACGATCTCCAGAACGCGTGCCCATGCAGCCGCGTCCTGCTCTGCCGTGGTGATGGTCAGATACAGGTAACCCAGACTGCCCGCCGCTACAATCAGTCCCGCAACGACAGCCGCCATGCGGAACAGCACCTCTTTCGTGCCGAGCAGCTGCTCAAACGGTACCTTATTGCGCGTCTTAAGCGGCAGCGCCAGCACAGCATATACGATTGCACTGATAGCGAACAGCGCGATCACGAACCAGATCCATCTATCGCCTGCCGTCGGCAAGCCGGTGCTTACGTCAAAACCGTTCAGCAGGTGCAGCGCGCGCAGCGCAATCCCCGGAACGCACAGCACGACCGACAGAATCGGCAGAAGCTTCGTTGCTTTCATGTTGTTTCCTCCATTAAGAGATAGTATTAAACGCTACTATTATAGCATACTTGCCGCAAGGCTTCAATACAGCGAATAATTGATATTTGCATATAAAAACAACCGCCTGTTCAAAACAGACGGTTGTTTCGCGCATTGCGCGTGTTCAATAGAATTTGCCGTGCAAATTCCAAAAATCCGGGAGCATGTACCGGCGCAGCGCGGCCGAGAAGCCGCGCAAGGATAGCGCAGGATTTTTGACTTTGAGAGGGAGAAAATTTCCGTACGGGAACTTTCGGACAACTTTGGAACAGCCTGCGGTCCGTTCCTGCTTGCCGGCGGAACCATGGTTCCGCGACAGCAATCAGTGCTGGCTTACCTTGGGCATCTGCACCTTTTCCTGTGCATTGAACTCCGTGTTTGCCGGGGTCTGCTTGCTCATGCCGAGCTTGAGCAGAATCGGCGTTACCAGCGTAGTAACGATAACGACCAGTACGATCGGCGGGAACATGTGCGGGTCGATCAGACCGGCCTGCTCACCCTTCTGTGCTACGATCAGCGCAACCTCACCGCGGGATACCATGCCCAGACCGATGGAGAATGCATCATAGGTCTGGAAGCCCATGACGCGGGCACCGAGACCACAGCCGATGATCTTGGTCAGGATTGCAACGATGGTCAGTACCACTGCGAAGATCGCCATGGTGCTGGTCAGACCTTCCAGGTTGGTCTTAATACCGATGGAAGCGAAGAACAGCGGAGAGAACAGCATGTAGCCGAGCACGTTGGTCTTGCTTGCAACATAGTCACGCGCGGAGGACAGACGGCACATTACGATGCCTGCGAAGTATGCACCGGTAATATCTGCAATACCGAAGTAACGCTCCGCAACGTAACTCATCAGGAATGCGAATGCAACCGCATAGATCGCGATACGGCGATGACGATGCCACTTCTCCTCCATCTTGAGGAATACGCGGTACATAACGAGACCAACAACCAGTACGAAACCGAAGAACGCAACGATGCGGCCGAGTACCAGAATCGGCTTTACCGACGGGTCAGTCAGTGCGGTCAGAATGGTCAGCACCACGATACCGAGGATATCGTCGATTACAGCCGCGCCGAGGATTGCTGTACCGACTTTACTTTTCAGCTTGCCCATCTCACGCAGGGTCTCGACGGTGATCGAAACCGAGGTAGCGGTCAGAACGACACCAATGAAAGCAGCCTTCAGCATGTTCATCGGGTCGGTCGGATCATTGTCGAACGCCAGATAGCATGCAACACCACCGATCAGCGGCACGATAACACCGATCAGTGCGATAATGAAGGACGCAAAACCGGTGGTTTTCAGCTCGTCCAGATCAGTATCCATACCTGCGTTAAACATCAGGATGATTACACCGATCTCAGCGGCCTTTACCAGAAAATCGGTCTCGCCTACCCAGCCGAGGCAGCTCGGGCCAACCAGCACACCGGCAATCAGTGCACCGACAACCTGCGGCATATGCACGCGCTCCGAAGTAAGGCCGAATACCTTTGTGAACAACATGATGATCGCAATCGTCAACAGAAAGTCATATGACATTGTTCCCACCCTTTCTTAATGTGATAACCTTTTGCATAGAATATTATACTCTTTTTCACGCAAAGAACCAGCTAAGATTTCAATTTTTGCTCCGTGATTTTAAACGAAATTACCAAACAGCGCATCCAATCTCTGTGCAGTCTGCCAGTTTCGCTATTTTCTGACATTATTCAGCAAATCCTTCCGAAATCGTCTGTTCCTCCTCATCAGCCGCGTGCGTGCGCGCGCACATGCGGCTGCGGAATACGGCGCGGCAGAACGGACCGACCACGAAAATCCGCAGCGGATACGCCAGCAGGAAGCCTAACTCATCTAACTTGGTTTTGAACACTGTTTTTCTGCCCCGTCTATGCCGCAAGGCATTGAAATTTCAGCTTTTCTATTATATTTGCACGGAAATTTCAAGTGTTTTTTCTTTGCCTATTCCTATTATAATATAGCCGCCGCTTGAGAAGCGAACGAAATGTGCGCTGACGCCGCGCGGGCGCACAAGAGGGTAGACACCTGCGGTTTCCACCCTCTTGTGTATCTCCCCTTTCCCTTAGAGGGTCTGGCGCAGACCAGAGACCGGCGACCGCTCCGAAAGAGGGGAACGGCAGTCGGGTTACCGTTGCGTGTCTTTCGTGAAATATTCGCAGTTCACAGATAGATTACTGCTACACAGGTGGTTTACTCTACGCAGGCGCGGCATAACCGTGCCGCGCAATTTTTTTGCGCGTTGTGCCGGAAGGCACCTGCGAAGATAAATTGTACCGAATGCTTAATCCGCAGGTGCCGTGCGTTACAACATGCCAAAGTGTTGCGCGACACTGTTATGTCGCGCCTGCGTTGATTTAACCACATGTGTAGCAGTACGCTGTTTGTGAACTGCGAACAGGTTGCGAAAGACACGCAACGGTAACCCGACTGCCGTTCCCCCATTTCGGAGCGGTCACATGTCGGTAATCTGCGCCAGATTAGGAAACAAGGGAAAGGTAGGAGTTCAAAGAGGAAGGAAAACCGCAGGTTGTCCTTCCTTTTTGCCCCCGCGGCGGGCGCCGCACTCTCCCGCGCTCCGCAGAGCGCAATTCCCTGCTGAGGTTCAGCGAAAAACTCTCCGCCCGTTAGGGTGAACCGCCTACGCGGTTCAAATACCCCGCTCAGCCGGTGCAAAAAAAGGTGCCGCCCGGAAAAGGACGAACACGCTTACACAGTTCGCGTCCCCCAGCCATTCGGTGCCAAGAATGCGCGACCGCTCTGCTGTTTTAGGCAAAAGTAAAAACCCCATTCCGAACGGAACAGGGTTTTGTACTTCGCTTTTATATGTGTTCAGGAATTAGCCCTGAGAGATAGCGCCTACCGGGCAGGAACCTGCGCAGGTACCGCAATCTACACATGCGTCAGCGTTGATCTCGTACTTGCCGTCGCCCTCAGCGATAGCGCCAACCGGGCACTCGCCAGCGCAAGAGCCGCACATAATGCAGCCGCCACCGATAACATATGCCATTGGTATTGCACCTCCAAATGTATTTTACAATTATCATTTTACCACAAGATTTAAAAAAAGCAACAAAAACAAGTGGTTAGTCTTTGGTAACTTTTATCATAGTACACAATTTGGGTCAGTTTATGAAAAACAGAGAAAAATCGTGATTCAAAGCGATATAGCGAGAAAACACATGGTTAGCCTTATCTACCTCTCTTTAATAGTCAGAAATGGTCAAATTTTTCTCTTGATTTTGGACGCCTCCGGATATACAATATAGACAATGATCAGGGAAGGTCAGATGAGTGAGTGCCTTCCCCGGAAGGAAGTGAAACACCATGAAAATGTCCGATGTGATCGCCGACTTCATCGGTGAGATGCTGTCAGACGGCGGCGGCGTTGCTGAGCTGCAGCGCAAAAGCCTTGCTGACCGGTTTTCGTGCGTACCGAGTCAAATCAATTATGTGATAGAGACCCGCTTCACACCGGAGCATGGTTATCTGGTTGAGAGCCAGCGCGGCGGCGGCGGTTTCATCCGCATCATCCGCCTGCTGGATGACAAGCAGCGCACGCTGCTCGAAGCGGCACGCGGTATCGGCGGACGGCTAAGCCAGAACGACGCGGCGCGTCTGACACGCGCTCTCGTTTCCGCTGAGCTGCTTACCCAGCGCGAAGGTCAGCTGCTGCTGTCCGCCTGCTCGGACGGTGCGCTGGCGGAGGTTGATAAAACCGACCGCGACAGACTGCGTTCTGCGATTTTCCGATGCGCAGTCATGGGCATTGCAACAACGTGATGCCCTTTTCTCCGTAAACACTACATTATATATAATCTCTCAGAGAGGAGTTTTGACTTATGAAATGCGAAAAATGCGGCAAGAATGAAGCTACCATGTATTATAAGGAAACCGTAAACGGTGTCACCCGTGAGATGCACCTGTGTCCGGAATGTGCACAGAAGGAAAACCTCGGCGGTGCGTTTGAAAACGCATTTCAGTCGATGAACCACTTCTGGAGCGATCCGTTCCATTCGTTCCTCGGCGGCGGCTTTGGCAGCCTGTGGAATGACATGCTGGGCGAGGTAGCTCCGACCGCTACCATGCTCGGCACCGAGCGCAAGTGCCCGACCTGCGGCATGACCGAAAGCGAACTGCGCCGTACCGGCCGCGTCGGCTGCCCGGACTGCTACTCCACGTTTGCGGACATTCTGAATCCGTATGTGCAGAAGATCCACGGTGCAACGCGTCATATCGGCACGGCTCCGGCGGCTCCCGAGCAGCCGAAGGCCGATCCGGTGGCTGACCTCAAGGCACAGCTGAAGGCGGCAGTTGAAAGCGAGGATTACGAACGCGCAGCAAGCCTGCGCGATGAGATCCGCAGAATGGAGGGTGAACAGAAATGAGTATGTTTGAGATTCACGGCGGCTTTACCGGTCTGGCAGCGTCCAGCCGCGTACGCCTGGCACGAAATATTAAAGGCTATCCGTTCCGTCTGACCGAACAGCAGCACAGTGAAATTGCTGACAAGATATTCGCTGCACTGAAAGAAAACCCGACCATCGGTCCGGAGTTTGACAAGAAGCAGATCATCCCTCGTTCGACCGAAGCCTCTCAACTGGTTGAGGAACATCTCATCTCCCCTGAGCTGGCGCAGAACGGCGGCTGGCTGATCGTCTCCAAGGACGGCGGCGTGTCCATCATGGTCGGCGAAGAGGATCACCTGCGTTTGCAGGTCATCGGCACCGGCCTTTGCCCGAAGGAATGTCTCGAAACCGCAAACCGTGTAGCTTCGCTCATCGAAGCGGCGCTGCCGTTCGCGTATGACGAGCGCCTCGGCTACCTGACCGCCTGCCCGACCAATATCGGCACCGGTCTCCGCGCCTCTATCATGCTGCACCTGCCGATGCTGACCGCAACCGAGCAGATGGACCGCATCATCGGCTACGCGGGCAGCCGCGGCTGTGCCGTTCGCGGCACCTACGGTGAAGGCTCGCAGGCGGTCGGCGGATTCTATCAGGTGTCCAATCAGGTTACTCTCGGTGCGTCTGCCGCAGAGCTGACCGACAAGCTGGTAGAGACCGCGACCACTATCATCGACGCCGAGAAAAAGGCGCGTGAGCAGGTACGCAGCCAGAACGAACCCGCACTGCGCGACCGTATTTACCGCGCAGCAGGCACGTTGCGGAGTGCATATCTGATTGACACGAATGAAGCCGTACAGTGCATTTCCGATGTGCTGATCGGTCTGCAGATGGGCTTCCTGTCCGGCATGGATGCGCAGAAGCTGTACGCACTGGAGGAGCACATCCGTCCTGCAATGCTGACCGGCGCACCGCAGGACCGCGATAAGAAGCGCGCGGAAATCCTGCGTGAAGCGACAAAGCGTATTCAGTTCAACTAATCACCTGTCCCGCAGGGGCGCACAGTGTGCGCCCACTCCAACCACGATGCTGAAATCCGGACGCACACTGTGCGCCCCTGCGAGGACGTTTTACCCCTAAATCAAACTATTTTCCTACTCTGAAAGGAGTGTTATTTATGTTCTATCAAAACCGTTTTACCGAGCGTGCCCGTCAGGCACTGACGCTTGCACAGGAAGCGGCCGCTTCGTTCGGTCACAGCTACATTGGCTCGGAGCACCTGCTGCTCGGCCTGCTGCGTGAGGGCGGCGGCCCTGCCGCAAAGGCACTCACTGCCGCAGGCGTGACCGACGAAGCTCTCGTTCATCAGATCGAGGAACTGTCCGGCCGCGGCACCCCGGATTCCACCGCGCCGCAGGGCATGACGCCGCGCACCAAGCGCATTGTGGAGCTGTCTGTACAGTCCGCGAATGAGATGGGCACCGGCTATGTCGGCACCGAACATCTGCTGCTCGGCATCCTGCGCGAAGGGCAGAATGTGGCACTGACCGCACTGGCCAACCTGCGTATCACCCCGCAGATCCTTGTCGAGAAGCTGAATGAGGCGCTCGGCGGCGTACAGGACAGCGTTTCTGGCGAGCCTGGTACTGCTGCAAACGGCGGCGCTGACAGCAAGGACGCGCTCAGCCAGTTCGGCCGCGACCTGACCGCCGCTGCCAAGGAGGGCAAGCTGGACCCGGTTATCGGCCGCTCCAAGGAGATTCAGCGTGTCATCCAGATTTTGTCCCGCCGCACCAAGAACAACCCGGCGCTGATCGGTGATCCGGGTGTCGGCAAGACCGCCGTTGTTGAGGGTCTTGCTCAGAAGATTGTTTCCGGCGACGTACCGGAGACCCTGAAGGGCAAGCGCCTGATCTCGCTCGACCTGACCGGCATGATCGCAGGCACCAAGTACCGCGGCGAGTTCGAGGAGCGCATCAAGAAGGTCATCGAAGAGCTGACCGCCAAGAAGGACACCATCCTGTTCATTGATGAGATGCACATGCTGATGGGCGCCGGTGCGGCTGAGGGCGCGGCTGACGCTGCGAATATCCTGAAGCCGGCACTGAGCCGCGGTGAGGTACAGGTCATCGGTGCAACCACGCTTGACGAGTACCGCAAGAATATTGAGAAGGATGCCGCTCTGGAACGTCGTTTCCAGCCTGTTCAGATCAACGAGCCGTCCGCCGAGGATGCCGTTGAGATTTTGAAGGGTCTGCGCGACAAGTACGAAGCACATCACCGCATCAAGATTCCGGACGAGGCCATTGAAGCCGCTGTCAAGCTGTCTGTCCGCTATGTAACCGGTCGTTATCTGCCGGATAAGGCAATCGACGTAATTGATGAGGCCTGCTCCCGCGTTCGCCTGTCCAGCCTGACCACTCCGCCGGATTTGAAGCAGCTCGAGGACGAAATCGCCGCCGTTGCCGCAAAGAAGGAAGAGGCCGTCAAGGGTCAGGACTTTGAGAACGCCGCCAAGCTGCGTGACGAGGAGAAGTCCAAGCGCGAAGCGATGGAGGCTCGCAAGAAGGAGTGGGCCGACCAGCAGACCAAGTCGCACGGTGCTGTCACCGAGGACGACATTGCAGCCGTTATCTCCGGCTGGACCGGTGTTCCGGTTGCTCAGCTGACCGAGGACGAGGGTCAGCGCCTGCTGCACCTCGAGGATACGCTGCATCAGCGTGTCATCGGTCAGAGCGAGGCTGTAACCGCCGTTGCTAAAGCAATCCGCCGCAGCCGTGTCGGCCTGCGCGACCCGAAGCGCCCGATCGGTTCGTTCCTGTTCCTCGGCCCGACCGGTGTTGGCAAGACCGAGCTGAGCAAGGCGCTGGCCGAAGCGATGTTCGGTGATGAAAACGCCATGATCCGCATTGATATGTCCGAATATATGGAGAAGCACGCCGTTTCTCGTATGATCGGTTCGCCTCCGGGATACGTTGGCTACGATGAGGGCGGTCAGCTGTCCGAGAAGGTTCGCCGTCATCCGTACTCGGTTGTCCTGTTCGATGAGATCGAGAAGGCGCACCCGGATGTATTCAACATCCTGCTGCAGATCCTTGAAGATGGTATCCTGACCGACGGTCAGGGCCGCCATGTAGACTTCAAGAATACCATCATCATCATGACCTCCAACATCGGTGCGCAGAAGATCACCGGCAGCGGCCGCAAGTCGCTCGGCTTCGCGGACGGCAAGCCGGAGGACGCCGCAGAGCGCACCTTTGAGCAGATCAAGGCCGACGTTATGGCAGAACTCAAGACCGCGGTTCGTCCGGAATTCCTCAACCGTATTGATGACATCATCGTGTTCAACCGTCTGAATGAGGACGAAATTGCACAGATTGCCGACGGCATGCTGCGCAAGGTTGCTGCCCGCATGCAGGATATGGAGATCACCATGGATTGGACCGAGGCCGCCAAGAAGCACCTTGCCAAGGCTGGTTTTGATCCGGTTTACGGTGCCCGCCCGCTGCGCCGTGCCGTTACCAACGAGGTCGAGGATCTTGTTGCCGAGGAATCCCTTGAGGGCAAGATCAAGAAGGGCGACAGCGTAACGCTCGATGCCGCCGATGATAAGCTGGTGCTGACGCATCAGGATGCAAAGGCTCCCGCAGAAACTGAAAATAAGGACGAATAATCCTTATCTGGATAGCGAAAGAGGTACGATTCGTGAGAATCGTACCTCTTTGGGTTTTGCGTCTTTCGGGTCTGTGCACAGAATTGAGAATGAAAAATGGAGAATGGAAGCACCCGTAATTCGCAACCAATCGAAATCTATTCTTCCAAATCGGACCGATTTTATAGTATAATGAACATATACAAGACAAGGCGGTGATACCATGCTGAAACCACGAATCAAAGCACTTTTCGTCCTGCTGTTCGCCACCATTGTGATTATGACCGTTGCAGTCAAAAACACGCCGCCGGTTTCGGAATATATGCGGACCGGAATCCGGCTGTCTGACCTGTCAGACCTCGAACGCACTGAATTTATGGCGTCAAAAGGTGCAGCTGTGCCGCATAACTACAAAACCTCTGTCGGTTTTCAAGAGCTAACAACCGATCTTGTCACTCGATACGAAGAAAATCCGTACAAAATATTAACCGGTACTTATGGCAGCCTTTCTACAAACCTCTACGCCGAGGAAGTCCGCAAAATCGTAAACGATTACTATGGTATTTATCACGTCGAATATTATTTCGACCATTATCCCGAATATCCGCCGTATTCTCCGGATAATGAAACCTAAAGCGGCACAAAAAAGCCTCTGTCCATCGGACAGAGGCTTTTTCTATTCGAATTGATGCTCAATCGAAGCAGTATTTTGACAAGCAAGAGCAAGCAGGCCGAGGAAAGCGGCGAGGCCGCGTACAACAGTACGCAACGAGCCGTTTGACGACGGGATGCGCCGCTATCGCGCAGTCAAAAATTACTTAGACTCCTTAGCAGCCTTGATTGCGTCGATCATCATCGGAAC
>NZ_JAQCWA010000059.1:0-1267 GCF_027684505.1 Butyricicoccus sp. AF18-9LB | reverse complement strand
TTTAGGCAATCTCCAGTTAGACACTTTGGGAAAAGCGTATTATGATGTCGGTAGTGGGGTTTCGTCCTTTTCCGCTTACTGCGGCTGGCTGTCATAAGTATCGTGCGGTCTGTGTTTACCTGTCACATTCCGCTATGACATACGGCGAATACAACCATCCTGCGCCGCCGGGTCGAGTATCCCGCCTCGGACTGCCCTTAAAGCAGTTTAGCCTTGCTCCTCATTCACAATGTTGCGTCTTGCCGCTCAGTCGTGGGTAGATGGTTTCCCCAACTTGCGATTTTTCCGATACGCTGTTGTCCCCCTTGTGGTTTCCCTCCGGGGTAAATCGGATGACGCTAAAGTGACGCTTTTCACGTCTTTGATACTTTTCTTTACCGGCTTGCTAAAGCCGGGTTCCCAAAATGCCCGCACACCGCCTTTGGATGAAAAGCGGCGCTTCTGGACGCGCGGTAGATCTCGATCATACGGCCATAAATAACGATAAAGATACAGATATACAACGCCCACATGGTAATGCCAATAAAGAGGGATTGGAACCACAGTCCGAACAGCGGTCCCAAATCCATTTCCATCAGCCTCGGTTCCAGATCGGTCATAACTGAGGAAATGTCAATGGACGCATCCGAATTGATAATCCCTGCCGCCTGCGCCACCACGCTCTGCGCCATATCAAAGACGCCCATCACGATATTCCATGTGTTTGTGACAATGAGGATGGCGGCAGCTGATTTGAACACCCACTTGAAAATCATCCAGGTATCCACATCATGCAGGTTGTTCTTGTCTGCAATCATCTGGATCAGGTCTACGGTCATCACGATAGCCAGAATCACACCTGCAATCGGCACCATGATGGAGTTGGACAGATTCTCAATCATGCTGAAAATACTGCCATTCCATCCCTGTGGGGTCTGTCCTACCTGTACGGATATATCCGCGACCTGTTGGTTTACACTGTCAAACATCCCCGAAAGGTTGCTCATAATACCGCCCACCAGCATTTCTTTCAGCCAATTCGTCAGGGCTTCAAGTAAGAAATCCATACGGTGTCAACCTCCTTTCCGCCGCCCCCGCAAAGCTGCGGGAGCGGCAAGGATTTCATACGGAGACGCTTAGACAGAGAACAGCCCGGAGAGCAGAGGTACAAGGACCATGCCGACTACGGCTACACCAGCACCGGCCATGAGCTGTTTTATCCCCAATTAGGTGTAAAACTCTGCTCGATGGCGGGCGGCGGCGTACAAAAAATCTATATGGTGTTTTT
>NZ_JAQCWA010000058.1:0-1280 GCF_027684505.1 Butyricicoccus sp. AF18-9LB | reverse complement strand
TGAACTGCACCCCATTTGTTAGACAGTATGGTATACTATCTAACAAGTGGGGTGTTTTGCTATGCCAAAGGGAGTACCGAACAAACGATACACAGCGGAATTCAAGAAGCTGGTGATCGAAACCATGCAGGAAGAGAAATTGAGTTACAGCGAAACCTGCCGACGATTTGATGTAAACAGCAGAGATCAGATCAAATCATGGGAGCGAATCTACCTGGAGGAAGGACCGGAAGGCTTTGCCGTTGAACGGCGCGGCCGCAGCAGTAAGGGTCGTCGGCCAAAGCAGTTGCCGAAGCAGGTAGAAGAAGATCTGCTGGCAGAGGTTCAGCGGCTGCGTGCGGAGGTAGACTACCTAAAAAATTTGCAAGCCTTGGTTTTGGAAGACGAGCGACGCCAGCACAAAAAACGCTGGTAGTTCAAAAGCTAAGGCAAAAACACGCACTCAGTATACTGCTCTCAATCGCTCAACTGCCCCGTGCAACTTTCTACTATCATTGAAGCAGATGCAGAGAGAAGACAAATATGCATCTGTTAAGGAAGAAATCGCAGCAATTTACCACGAAAACAGGGGCCGGTACGGCTATCGCCGGATCACAGCAGAACTTCGCAAGCGTAAATTCTCTGTGAACCACAAGACTGTCCAGCGGCTCATGAAGAAGCTGGGCTTAGTTTGTCGTGTCAGGATGAAAAAATATCGTTCCTACAAGGGAGAAGTAGGCAAAATTGCACCAAATTTGTTAAATCGGGATTTTCATGCCGAAAAGCCGAATCAGAAATGGGTCACGGATGTGACGGAGTTTAGCCTGTTCGGAGAAAATAGAAAAGCTCTATCTGTCCCCGATTCTCGATCTGCACAGCAACGATCTGGTCAGCTATACCATATCGGATCGTCCTGTGCTCAGCATGGTGACGACCATGCTGAATGAGGCATTTGCAAAAATTCCGGACGGAACAAACCTCATTCTCCATTCTGATCAGGGCTGGCAGTACCAACATAAACAGTATCAACGGATGCTCCGAGAGAAAGGCATCCGGCAGAGCATGAGCCGCAAGGGGAACTGTCTGGACAATGCTGTGATAGAAAATTTCTTTGGGCTGCTCAAAAGTGAGCTGCTATATCTGCAAGAATTTCAGTCCATGGAGCACTTCAAACAGGAACTCGTTGAATATCTGGATTACTACAACAACCGTAGGATCAAGGCAAAGCTAAAGGGCTTGCCGCCTGCAATTCACAGACAGCAAGCCCTTTCGGCTGCTTGAACAATTTTTACTTCAAAATA
>NZ_JAQCWA010000057.1:0-1733 GCF_027684505.1 Butyricicoccus sp. AF18-9LB | reverse complement strand
GAAGGCTTTGTTCAGGAACGAGTCGCACTGATGTCCATGTCGTATCCGGCACGGACTGCTTTTTTCTGTTCCTCGATCTTGCTGCGGTCCAGGTCGGTAATCTTCCGCTTTACCGTTTTGATGGCTTTCACCTGATCCACCGACTGAATGTGCATACTCACAATGAGCGAGCTTTCCATATCCAGAAAATCAGCCAGCAAACGGTCATTCAGTTCCGGTGCGAGAATCTGCAAAAAAGAAACAGTCCCATATTTCTTACCCATACGGAACTGCTTGCCGGTGCGGAACTCAAAGGAGCTTGGTGCAATAAAATCCTTTGTGGACAGACCGGAAGGAGCCAGCCAGTCCCATTCAAACAGAAACGGGAGTTGTTCATCCATGTGGAATACCGCATGAAGCTGAAAAAGCCTTTCTTTACCGTCCAGCGTTCTGGCAGCTACACCAAGACGCTTGAAGTTATTAAGTATATCGGTCTCAATACGCTCCAGACGGGGCTTGGCGGCTTTGATGCTGTCCGCGTCGATACCAAAGGTCAGATATTTGGTCTTGATGAGACCGTTGTTACCTCTGGCCAGCTGATTTTGCAGCATTGTGGTGTATTCCTCGCGGATACTGTCAAAGGCGTCCCTCTGGGGCGGGATGGAAATGGAGTTAGCAAAGGTCTCCTCCGATGCCGCAAGGTTCAAAAAAGACAGCTGGAAATGAATCGAGCTGTCAAAATAATTGAGGAAATCACACCAACCCTCAAAGATTGCCGTCTTATCTTCGTTTTGGGAGAGCTGATAGTTGATGTCCTGAAACTGGATGGTCTTTGTGTAGTGGCTGTCCGATACGCGGCAGATTCCGTCCGGCCACATTCGTTCATAAGGGATACTGTCCTGCGCAGATTTTCCTTTTTTGTCCGTGCGGTTAGCGCGGGCAATGGCCGCTTCGATCTGCTTCTTATCGGCGCGGGACAGTTTTTTCTTTGTCTTTACCGGCTGCACAGTTTTTTCCTCGGTTTTTCCGAACATCCGATGCAGCCATTTTTTTATTGCGGTGAACAATGTCATACACCTCCTTATCGAGCATTTCCTGCCGCTTTAATACGGCATAAAAGTTGTTGGTCTGGTAAGGTCGCTGCTTTGGACGGATCACAGCTACTTTGAGAATGTTGCCCACGATCTTTTCCAGGGGCTGTCCATGCTTTTCGTACATAGCCAGCATAAAGAAGGGCAGCATAACCAGCATCATACACATAGCCGCTACACTGTTTTCGGTAGGTTTTCTGAGCAAAAAGAAAAGCGGTACGCCAATAAGCGCTCCGCCCGTGAAGCAGATAAGCTGCCGCTTGGTCAGATTGAACATGACCTTTGTTTTGACTTTTGTTAAGTCCTTGGGTACGGGTACATAAGCCAATGTGGAAACCTCCTTCCGTTTTAGTGCGCCTGAAAGACTGATTTGGCGAGACTGCCGGTTTTGAACAGCGTAAAACATAGCAGTACGGTGTAGCCCACGCAGCTCCAGATTGCCATGATGATGTCATCTTCCATAGCGATGTTCTGCACCAGCACAGCATAAATTGCCACGCAGACGATAATGAGAAACGCCTGAAAGCCCAGTGCCAGCAGAGATCGGAGGTAATTCTGTCCCATACCGCCCCATTCCTTGCCCATCATTGCAGCCATTGGAACGGGAGCCACCGAAGTTACAAGTAGGGTAAGAACCCGGCGCCTTGCCATATCACTATGGTA
>NZ_JAQCWA010000056.1:0-2177 GCF_027684505.1 Butyricicoccus sp. AF18-9LB | reverse complement strand
TTTGCCGTTTTTGCGTGAAAATGGGAAAACCCCCGAGGAAAATTTCCTCGGGGGTTTTGATTTTGCCGTTCAGGCGAATGTAATCAACAGAGGTTGATTAGTTCGGGTAAACGTCGGTGTCCAGCTCATTGGTAACGTCAACAACCAGAACGTCCAGAGTCTTGCCGTCCTTAGAGTAGAACATTACGTTGTTCTTGTAGCTGGTAACGTTGCCAGTGCTATCGTAGTTCTCGATAGCGGTCTGGAGAGAGCCATCAGCAACACCGGTCTGAGCGTCGGTATCAACGAACAGTACCATGGTATCGTTCTTGTCGATCTCACGAGCGATGGTCTGGCCAGCAGCGACAGAGCCATTGCGAGCGATGGTTACGTTGCCGTCCTTGCCATTGCTATCCCATGCGAAGCCAGTCAGAGCACCCTTATTCAGGTTAGTCTTGTATACGTAGGTGTCGCAATCAGCGTAGCCGTCGGAATCCAGAGTATACTCAACAACAGTGCCCTCTGCGTAAGCAGAACCAGCGGACTGCTTAACCTTCAGAGTGGTTGCCTCGGTGCCGTTCCAAACGTTGTACTCAACGTACTCGTTGTTGTTAGCATCCTTAGCGTTGTTCTCAACACCGAAGATGTAAGCGTAGGTCTTGTCAGCGGAAGACGGATTCTTGTTGGTGTTTACAAATGCAACCTTAGCGTATGCGTAACCGTCAGAATCATCGGTCAGCATATCACCGGAGAAGATATTCTTGTCGCTCCAGTTCTTCATGTTGTCGCCGGTAACTACCTTGTAGTCATCAGAACCATACTTAACAAATACGGTAGCGGAAGCGTTGATGTAAGACAGAGTAGACTTGTCAGCCTTCTTGATCTTGCCATCGTCCACATAGCTGTTTGCCGGAATTGCGGTGTGGTGATCGTAACCAGCATACTTGCTGTTAATCTGTGCAATCTGATCCAGCTCGTACTTGCTGCCAGACTGAGAGTAGGTTACCAGAGTCGGGATAACATCGCCCGAGTTATTCTTCAGGCCGGATACCAGCGCACCGTTAGAAAGGATATCAGACTTATCCTCATCAATGTCAACAGTCTTGCGGGTGCCATCCGGGAAGAGCATATCAGCCTGCCACTTCTTGCCAACGCCAGAAGTCTTAGCTGCATCGATCATCAGAGCAACGTCGGTAGAACCAATCTTGTAATCGTCAACGTATACAACGTAGCCGCTCTTGATTACTACAGTAACAGTGTTGCTCAGCGCAATCTTAGAAGCATCGCCAGAAGCCAGTGCAGAAGTGTACCAGTTGTTGTCGATACGAATGTCATTCTTGTTATCGCGGGTAGAAGTGATCTTGCCCTCAACAACGTCAGCCTTAACAGCGTCCAGCTTGGAGTTTACCTTGCTGTTGGTGATGATAACGTAGTCGTCCTTCTTCAGACCGGAAACGTCAGAGTTGCAGGAATCCTTATCCAGCTTGGAATAGCCAGAGAAGTTTGCAACGCCGAAGCCTGCCTTGTAAACAACGTTTACGTAATCCTTGCCAACGTAGGAAACCTTACCAACCATGTACTTGGTAACGTCCATACTGATAACCTTGTCGTCATCATTCAGAACGGTCTTAACGTCAGCTGCCTTAGTTGCTGCAGTTGCGTCAGTTACATACCTGGTGATGGTCTTCTGAGTAGCGGTGTTATCCTCAGTTACCTTAGCTTCCTGGTTGTCACCAGTGGTTACACCCTGATTCAGGATGGTGTACTTGGTGCCATCAAACTTCAGCTTGCCGCCGTTGATCTCGTAGTCGTTAACAACGCCGTTCAGAACGGAGCTGTCATCGGTTACGAATACGCCGTAAACTTCGTCAGAAGCCTTGAACAGAACCTTAACAACACGGTTGGTCAGAGCAGAGTAGTCCTTAGCAACCTTGGTGAAAGAAGAAACATAGTCACCCTTGTACTTGTCAGAGTCCTTCTGGTTAGCCGTGGTCATGGTCAGGGTCAGCTTGTAGGTGTCCTTGTTGGACTCCTTAACAACACCGTTCAGAGTGCCAATAGAAGTCTTCAGACCCATGTACTTCTCGCCAACAGTCTTGTTGTCAGCGCCGGTATAGGTCTCGTTGGTGTAAACGCCATCACGAAGAACAACGGTCGGAGCAAAAATGGTGTTGTAGATCAGCTGTGCAGCGTACTGA
>NZ_JAQCWA010000055.1:0-2296 GCF_027684505.1 Butyricicoccus sp. AF18-9LB | reverse complement strand
GAAGGCTTTGTTCAGGAACGAGTCGCACTGATGTCCATGTCATACCCGGCACGGACGGCCTTCTTCTGCTCCTCGATCTTGCTGCGGTCCAGTTCGGTAATGGTGTGCTTGATCTGCTTGATGGCAGCGGTCTGGTCCACTGACTGGATGTGCATGGTGACGATCTCACTGGTCTCCATATCCAGAAAATCCTTCAGAAGCTGGTCGGAAAGATCCGATGCCGTGATCTGCAGGTAGCTCATAGCTCCGTGGAGGTTTCCCATGGTAAAGGTCCTGCCGCCGGGGAAGGAGAAGGATGTGGGCGCGATGAAATCCTTCACGGAAAGGCCGGAACCTGCCAGCCAGTTCCAGTCGAAGTAAAAGCGGTCATTGTCGCCCATGTGGAACATGGCATGCATGAGCTGCAGGCGATCCTTGCCGTTCAGAACCTTTGCCACCACGCCCAGACGTTTGAAGTTGTTCATCAGATTGGTCTGAACGTGATCCAGACGGGGCTTTGCCTCGCGCATGGACTCGGCTTCAATGCCGAAGGTGATATATTTGGTCTTGGTCAGGCCATTATTGCCCTGCGCAAGCTGCGTCTTCAGCATCTGGCTGTACTCGCTGCGGACACTGTTGAAGTGGTCATTTCTGAGGGGAATGCGGATGTTCTTTTCAAATACCTCTGCATCCGTCGCCATGTTCATGAAGGACAGCTCAAAGTGGATAGAGCTGTCGAAAAAATTCAGGAAGGAGCACCACTCTTCAAAGATCGCGGTCTTGTCCTCTTGCTGCGCCAGCTGGTAGTTGATGTCCTGATACTGAATGGTCTTGGTGTAATACCGGTCGCTCACACGGCAGATGCCATCCGGAAACATACGCTGAAAGGGAATCGACTGCTGCGCGGTGCGGGGAATGCTGTCATCCCGCTTCGCCCGTTCGATGATCTCCTGCACCTGCCGCGCCTGCGCTTTCGTCAGATTCTTCGGCATGTTCAGATCTCTTTTTTCTGCCTTTCGGAACAGACTTTTCATCGTAAACAATGTTTTTAACCTCCATTTCTGCCTGTGCCTGACGGAGCAGGACGGCATAGTAATTGTTCGTCTGATAAGGGCGAACCTTCGGCCTTACAAACTTGGCTTGAATGAACTGCTTTGCGATTTTTTCCAAAGGCTGACCGTCCCGTTCATACATACCGAGGAAGAAGAACAGCATCATGATGAGGATCATGCAGATGGATGCCATGCTGGTATTGCCGTCGGCCTTGAGCAAAAAGAAAGACGGGACACCGATCAGTGCACCCGCCCCAAAGCAGAGAAGTTGACGTTTTGTCAGATTAAATAAGATTTTGGATTTGACCCTCGTAAGATCACGGGGGACAGGAATATAAGCTGCCACTGCGAACCGGACCTCCTTCCTTAGTGTGCCGAGAATACACTCTTTGCAAGTGCACCGGTCTTAAATAACGTGAAGCACAGAAGCACGGTGTATCCGAGAATGCCCCAGATGGATCCGATGATGTCATCCGAAACAGAAATGCTCTGGATCAGCACCGCATAAATGCCGACACAGATCATAATGAGGAAGCCTTGAAAGCCGAGCGCAAACAGGGAACGAAGGTAGTTCTGTCCCACCATACTCTGTTCGCGGTTTCCGAAGGTGGAGAACGGGATCGGTGCCATACTGGTCATGAGTAGGGTAAGAACCCGGCGCCTTGCCATATCACTATGGTAGGTTTCCGAGAACTCCCCTCCGAACCGGACTTACACCTCTCGATGTATCCGGCTCTCCAGATGTCAGTCTAATTTCCCTGCGTGTAACTTATCGTGACAGTCAATGCAGAGTGCCATTGTCTTGCGTTTACGCCCAATCATGGCGATTTCCCATTGTTTTCTGCCACTTAAATCTTTGAGTTTTCGTATATGGTGTATTTCAAGCGGCACATTCTCTGCGCCACACCACTCACACCTGTTTGCTTGCAGTCTTTTTATAAGGCTATTACGCCCATAATTCTCAAAAATTCTTGCTACTATATCAGGATTTCCGCTTTCTACTTTAGTGTCCCGGCGGAACCCATTATTGTAAAACAATACCTTTCCGACCTTGCCGTTTTTCTTCGGATATTCCACAACAAAATCTTTTCCTTGACGGTACTTGCGGATAATTCTGCTGATTCGTGTCCGATATTTTCCAGCAAAGGTTTTGAGCATACTGTATCTCATTACATAGTAGAAGTTATTGAGTACAGACACGTTGTTTGCAAGTCGGTAGTAGTTATACAATCCACGGATTTCTGCGTTGTATTGGTTTAGGATTT
>NZ_JAQCWA010000054.1:1905-2361 GCF_027684505.1 Butyricicoccus sp. AF18-9LB | reverse complement strand
TGAAAGGCTCGTGAGATTGCACCCAGCAGGAACAGCTTCAACGCTTCATAGGTGTAATCGTCTGCGTCCGCCCCCAGAAAGTGCCGCAGACAGAAACGGATTCGTTCTGTCCCGTCCCACACAAGGGCACTTAGGTAGTCCCGGATGGGATGGTACTTGTTTTCATTCGCCACAATCCCGATGGCATTATCAATCTTTTTCTCATTGGTAAGCCCATAGGTTTCTTCCAGATAGAGAAGCAGATACTTCATATCCGTATCGTTCAGGGCTGTGCTTTCTCTGTGAAAACCGATGGGCTTTATGATGTCCTTGCGGTCGGTCAGGATGTTGTATGCGATAGCCCCGGAAAGCAGAGGGTCACGCTGGAATACGGTCAGGCAGTTCCGTATGCTCTGGCGGACACCGCCTTTCTCGGTGGTTTCCAGCCCCGCCTTGATTTCCTCAATGCTCTGGGGC
>NZ_JAQCWA010000054.1:0-1895 GCF_027684505.1 Butyricicoccus sp. AF18-9LB | reverse complement strand
GCTTCCTCTGGGGAGTGCGGGGCATATTCCGTTCTCCATGCCCGAAGCAGGTGGAGATAATCGGCAAGGATACGGAAGCAGCGGTTCTTTGCTTCCTGAAACTGTTCCTCCGGGGATTTCTGCTGGGGCTTGGGCTTTTTTGCCTTTCCCGGCGGTTTCCAGTCCTCATAGGAAAGCCCAAAGTCATTTGCCAGTTGTACGGCGGCTTCTTTCTTTGCCAGCCCATACAGGGCGGCGGCAAAATCAATCACATCCCCATCCGCACCGCAGCCGAAGCAGTGGTAACGCCGATCCAGCTTCATGCTTGGGGTTTTATCATTATGGAACGGGCAGCAAGCCATCCCGTTCCGACCTACATGGATTCCATAATGCTCCGCAGCCTGTCTTGTTGTGACGGACTGCTTCACAGCTTCAAATACATTCAAATCTATCCCTCCTTGAAAATAAGAAAAGCACCTGACATTCTCTGATTGAAAATGGCAAGTGCCTGTTAAAGTTCCATATCCTGTTGTCTGTGTTTCGCCTGTGCCGGGGCGGTTCTTTGAGCCTTTTTCTCGTCTGCCTTATCCTGCAAGACTTCCTTGATGGGCTGCTTCTTAGGCGACTCTTTACTTTCCTCTGTGCCGGGTGTGGCTTTCCGTACCCAGTAGCGGATGTCCCGCAGCTTCTTCAAATCCTCCTGTACCTCGGTCAGTGGTACTTTCAACTCTGCGATTTCTTCCAAAAGCGTTTCCTGCTCCTCTTGCAGCTCCTTTTGGGTACTGTCCTTATCATCTGGGTGCTTGGCAAGGTGGGCGGCGGCTTTTTCATACCGGGCAACCTCCGAGTGTTCCTGTTTGAATTTCTCCTTTGTTTTCTTAAAAAATATCTTCTGGTACTTCTCATAGACAGGCTTACATTCCTTGCAGTCTGTCCGGCTGGCAAGAATCCCGTCAATCACTTTGCTTCGGGCTTCCTTTGGCTTCATCTGATTGCGGTAATCTGCGGCTGATTTCCCGGAAGATTCCAGAAATGCTTCTAAGTCCTCCACAGTGGAAAGCCCCTTTTGCTGGAGATAGGACAGGGCTTCGCTGACTGCCTTTAAGTCCTGTGAAGTCCCCCGATTTTGTCCAGACCTCGTCCAGTCCTTCCGTTCTTCCTTTCGTATCTCCATATATTTCATCAGTAGATTGGGAAGAAGTGTCGCTTCCTCCGCCGCCTTTTGTGCAAGCAGTTCTTTCCGTTTTTCTCCCAGCTCGGTAATCCAGCCTTTGAGGTTTTGGATAAGCTGCCGGATGGACTTCATCAGGCGGTTGGCGGCTCTGATTTCCCGGTTCAGGTTGCCGATGTTCGTCTGGATACCCCGCTTTTCCATCTGCCGGACAGCAGCTCCCTCATGGACAGTAGGGATAATATCAAGCCCCTGTCTGGCATAAGAACGCAAGTCCACACGCTCTGGGCGGTCATTGGCTTCCAGATAGCGGTTCTGGATGACCTCCCATTCATGCCGCCAGATTTCGCAATACTTCTGGTCGTTCCAATCCACCGTATCCTCCTTGTGGCTTTTCCATCTGCCGGACGGAAGTTTTATCCGTTCCCCGTTTTCGTCAAGGTCATAAACCTTGCGGCTCTTGGGAAGCCATTTTCCATGTTCGTCCATTGCCCTCATAGTGAGCATGACATGGGCGTGGGGATTGTGTCCCGGCGGATAAGTGTCATGGATGGCAAAGTCAACAATCATTCCTTTGGAAACAAACTGCTGCTCACAAAACTCCCGGACAAGTGGAGTTCCATTGTTTTTCCACAGCTTCGGCGGCGTTCCATAGGGTATTGCGGTCTGCATACTCCGGCGGAGCATTTGCCGGGAGCAGGATTTCATTGTGGACGATACCACGCTTTTCCGGGTAGTGCTTCAC
>NZ_JAQCWA010000053.1:1010-2564 GCF_027684505.1 Butyricicoccus sp. AF18-9LB | reverse complement strand
ATACAATCCACGGATTTCTGCGTTGTATTGGTTTAGGATTTCCAAATCGTCCAAGTGCAACAGGCGAGTGCGCCGGACAGACTCCCAAACCTCTTTGTTTCCATTTTGTTTGTCGTATTTAATCTTGAGGGCATTGTAGGAGAACAGTCGTTTTACCCACTTATCATGGGGAACATAAAGTAAGACTTTTCCATTGTTTACCCGTCTGGTAGCCCCGGTTTTGGTCTTTTTGTTGTGTTCGCCTTTGGCGATTGTGACCTCATATCCCAAGAACTTCGCAGCGTCGTGTCCATGAGTAATCAATGTCTTTTCCTCGGACATTTCCAGATGGAGTTTGTCCCGGATAAAGCAGCCTACATCTTGTTTAATCTGTTCTGCGTCCTCTTTGCTGCCGATAACTCCGATTAAGAAATCATCGGCGTATCGGATATAGCAAAGCCGTTTATAGCTATCGTCCATCTGGTCGCTATACGGTATAGATTTCAGACTACGCCGCAGTTCCCGGATTTCTGCAATTAAGCCCTCTTTTTCTTCCACGCTCATTTTAGAGATATTTCTTTTAAGCCTTTGTTCTTTCCCACGGCAGACATCCAATTTCTTCTTGAACGCAGGATTGATTTTACGGCGGTTTCCGCAGTTGAATTTCTCTGCATACTCTGCCATATAACTGTCCAGTTCGTTCATGTAGATGTTTGCCAGGATAGGGCTGATGATGGAGCCTTGCGGAGTGCCGGAATAAGTATTGTGATAATTCCAATCCTCCATATATCCAGCTTTCAAGAACTTCCAGAGCAGACCGATGAAATATTCATCTGCAATCCGCTTTCGCAAAATAGCAATCAACACATGATGGTCTACGTTGTCAAAACAGCCCTTTATATCTCCCTCAACGAACCACTTTGTCCCCGTAAAATATTTCTGCACATATTTGAGTGCCGTATGACAGCTTCTGTTTATACGGAAACCGTGGGAATAGTCGCTAAAGGTTGGCTCATAAATACTCTCTAAGATGAGCCGCACCACCTCCTGTATCAGTTTATCGTCGAATGACGGTATTCCCAGAGGACGCATTTTCCCATTGGATTTCGGAATATACGTTCTCCTTGCCGGGTTAGGCTGATAACTAAAATCCCGCATCTTTTCAATGAGGGCGTTTATCCTTGCCATTCCCATTCCGTCAATGGTTTTGCCGTCTGTTCCGGCTGTCATGTTGCCTGGTTTCGCCTGTATCCGCTGATATGCCAGCAGATAGAATTGTGGATTGTACAGGTTGCGGTATAACCGCTCGTACTTGTAACTCTTGTTACACGCCTTGGATTTTAGGCTTTCCAACACATTTTCAGGACTTCTCATAATGCCTCACGCACCTTTCCTTTTTATGAATTGGTTGACATCCTGCCTCCCTTCGCCATGTAGACGGCTTTCCCGCCCTCGGACTACTACGGAGGCTCCGTTGCCATGCCGGATATTCATCGTCATCTTTCTTGGGTTTTTACCCCTTGAAATTTATCGCCTTGCGGCATTACGCATAGCCGGATAGTTCCGGCGTTCCGG
>NZ_JAQCWA010000053.1:0-1000 GCF_027684505.1 Butyricicoccus sp. AF18-9LB | reverse complement strand
TTTGATACTTTTCTTTACCGGCTTGCTAAAGCCGGGTTCCCAAAATGCCCGCACACCGCCTTTGGATGAAAAGCGGCGCTTCTGGACGCGCGGTAGATCTCTATCATTCGTCCGTAAACGATCACAAAGATCAGAACGCTGAGCGCCTTGATGGTAAACTGGACCACCATGCACTGCATGAACAGGCCAAAGAGTGACCCGAGTTCCATGGCTTCGAGCGTGTCCTGCATGGTTTCCAATGCAGATGTATCCACAGCCGTACTCCCGGCGATGAGTCCGCCTGCGTTATTGATAACATGCTGCGACACATCAAATACGGCCATCACGATATTAAACGTGTTGGTGATAAGAGTTACGGCTACAAAGGTCTTGAAGACCCATTTGAAGAAGATCCATGTTTTAAAGCTGGCGAGGTTGTTGTGGTCAATGATCATCTGAATCAGCTCATAGCAGGCAATGAATGTCAAGATCAGGCCTGCAATCGGGATAATCACTGATTCGGAAACATTCCGGATCATGGCGAAGACGCCCGGCGAGAAGTTCGCCGGAGTCGTCCCCACCTGAGCTGCAATATCGCCGACCTGTGTGTTTACCGAATCAAACAGTCCCGTCAGCTGATTCATGATTGCGGAAACAAGCAGTTCCTTTAACCATTCACCAATCTGTTCGAGTACACTGTCCAACGATCAACACCCCTTTCCTTAGCCGAACAGGCCGGAGAGCAAAGGTACCAGCGTGATGCCAATGAGCGCCACGCCGCCGCCAGCCATCAGCTGTTTTATACCCAATTAGGTGTAAAACTCTGCTCAATGGCGGGCGGCGGCGTACAAAAAATCTATATGGTGTTTTTTATTTCGATAGAAATGTGTCTTGTTTTATCTTCGTCAATGCGCTCATGCACGACGATTTCTTTGATTAAGCGGTTGAGGGTGGCTGCGTCCAGCTCTGTGATATTGGCGTATTCCTGAATGGCTTCCACCCATTGTTTTGCGTCATTGGC
>NZ_JAQCWA010000052.1:0-2804 GCF_027684505.1 Butyricicoccus sp. AF18-9LB | reverse complement strand
AGTGCGACTCGTTCCTGAACAAAGCCTTCGTGGTTGAAGGACAAAATCAGGCACTAACAAAAGAACGAAAAATTCAGATGTTAGGAGAACTAACAATCCAAGAGGTGGAATGATGGGGTAACGCCCTGAAACGCCCCCTTAATACTCCGACTGGCAGGTGTAAGTGAAAACTGACTTGTCAGAAGCTCGGTGAAGTCGGCTGAGAGTAGCCGTCTGGATTGCTGGATAATTACCAGCCCCACGAAAGCTGTCCAGAGGTGGACGGTGCTACCTATAGGCCGGAGGTCTACAAAATACCCAAGGTCAGAATGTTTGAAATATGACTGACGAAAACCGCGAATGTAAGGGTCTATACCATGACGGCATAGAAATGTGCCGGTAGCGTTCATCGCTAATTAGTGTGGTGGAGTAAAAATTGATGTTATGAAACACCATAGCACGTTACAGGCGTGTTCAAGCTGACAGGCTTAAAGCGGAGACCTAAAGGTATATGTAAAGATAGGATTGTTAGAACGAGGAAAGGCAGTAGGCTTCTATTATTAGGAAGTAAGCAGACGAATCATATAAGCTGCTGTACTACTGCTGAAAAGCAGAGGTCGAACTGATGATGTTTTCTGCGAAAAAGAGGAAAACGGAAGAATGGCCTCAAGTCAGTCAAACAGGCAACTTAGCACTTAGTCGCAATTAGGATTGCGAGTATGACAAAAAGAAGTCACTCGCCGTAAAGGAGAGTGATGCCTGATGCCAAATGAGAAGAAACCAAAAACCAAATGCGTGGAGTATCTCCGCCATGCTGAATACTACGATATGCAAAGTACCTTTGATGAACTGTATGCCAGAAGTCAGGCAGGAGAAATTTTCGAGAACCTGATGGATGTGATACTTTCAAGAGAAAATATCCTGCTGGCCTATCGGAACATCAAATCCAATACCGGGAGTATTACGCCGGGAACAGACAAGCTGAAGATTTCTGATATTGGTAAACTTACCGCTGATGAAGTCACAGCAAGGGTACGCAAAATCGTCAAGGGAGCTAAAAACGGCTACACCCCAAGAAGCGTAAGACGCAAAGAAATCCCTAAGCCAAATGGGAGTAACAGGCCCCTGGGAATCCCTTGTATCTGGGATAGGCTGGTACAGCAATGTATCAAGCAGGTCATGGAGCCTATCTGCGAAGCCAGATTCAGCAATAACAGCTATGGATTCCGTCCAAATCGGTCGGTTGAAAATGCGATAGCCGCAATCTACAGGCTTATGCAAAAGTCAGGACTTCACTATGTAGTAGAGTTTGACATAAAAGGTTTCTTTGACAATGTAGACCATTCAAAACTGATAAAACAGTTATGGTCACTGAATATCCGGGATAAAGAACTGCTCTATGTAATCCGTAGGATTCTCAAAGCGCCAATCCTCATGCCGGACGGCCACACAGAACACCCAACAAAGGGAACGCCGCAAGGCGGAATTATTTCCCCACTATTGGCAAATGTGGTGCTGAATGAACTTGACCATTGGATAGAAAGCCAATGGCAGTGCAACCCGGTAACGGAAAACTACGCTTACAGAGAAAATGCGGCAGGCTGTCCGATACAAAGCCATGCGTACCGGGCAATGCGGAATACACGGCTGAAAGAAATGTATATCGTGAGATATGCAGACGATTTTCGGATTCTCTGTAGAACAAGGGAACAGGCAGACCGGACGCTGATTGCGGTCACGCAATGGCTGAAAGAACGCCTGCGCCTTGATGTTTCACCGGAGAAAACGAGAGTTGTTGACGTCAGACGGAGCTATTCTGAATTTCTCGGATTCAAAATCCGACTACGCAAAAAGGGGAAAAAGTACGTCGTTCAATCGCACATGTGCGATAAAGCATACAAAAAGGTCAAGACCAATCTGACAAAGCAGGTTGGGAACATCAAATTTCCAAGAAAAGACCGTGGAGAAGCCGGAGAAGTACGGCTGTTTAACTCCATGGTTATGGGAATCCAGAACTACTATCAGTTAGCCACTGACATCAGCATTGATTGCGGTGATATTGGTAGAGCTGTCAACACAGTCCTTAAAAACAGACTGAAATCTGGAAAGACACACCGGCTGAAAAAGGAAGGCCGTGACCTGACAAAAATGGAAATCCAAAGATATGGGAAATCGGAGCAACTAAGATATATAGCACAATCCAAAGAACCGATTTATCCGATAAGCTATGTTCAATGTAAAAATCCAATGAGCCAGCGGCGGAAAGTATGTGCCTACACAGCGGCAGGCAGAAGTGAAATCCATGATGATTTGCGGATAAACACTTTCTTACTGCTACAGCTAATGAGAGCGCCTACATACAGCCGCAGTACGGAGTATGCGGATAACCGTATCTCACTGTTCTCCGCTCAATGGGGAAAATGTGCGGTAACGGGAAAGAAATTTCAGTGTATATCAGAAATTCACTGCCATCACAAGAAGCCAAAAGGAATTGGAGGCAGCGATAAGTATGAAAATCTGGTATTGGTGCTTGCGCCAGTACACGAACTGATACACGCAGTTGATGAGGACACGATTCGTTCTTATCTCTCCGCTCTTAAATTGGATGCTTCGCAGCTTGCGAAGTTAAATAAACTGCGAATACTGGTAAATCGGAAACCTATTGATTTGGAGAACCAGAAACCTATAAATTCTCATAATGGTATGACTAAGGAGACTAAGAAAACTGTTTGATTGATGGAACGCCGGATGCGGTGAAAGTCGCATGTCCGGTGTGAAGCGGGGGAAAAGCTGGAGATAACTTCAAAGGCTTACCTATCGCTATT
>NZ_JAQCWA010000051.1:764-3008 GCF_027684505.1 Butyricicoccus sp. AF18-9LB | reverse complement strand
TATTCCTGAATGGCTTCCACCCATTGTTTTGCGTCATTGGCAAGCTGGACTTCATCGGACAGCCGCTTTCTGCCCTCGGACACTTTTGCTTTAAGCTCCGCTTGCTCGGTCTGTGTCTTTTCCAGCATGGTGTTGAAATTCTGTTCACTGATACGCCCTGCAATCATATCCTCATAAAGCCGCATTACCATTTTGTCCAGAACCTCAATCCGTTCCTCGTCCCTTGTGAGGGAGCGTTCCATTGCTTCCCGCTGTTCCCGCTGCTCGGCTTCACAGGTATTGGTCAAGCGGTCGGCAACCGCTTCCCCGTCCATCAGGGCGGCTCTGGCACATTCCCGGATTTTCCGCAGCACATGGCTGTAAAGGGTGTCATAATCAATCCGGTGCTGGGTGCAGTGGTTCTTTCCAAAGGCATTGTAGGTTTTGCAGGAGTAAATCTGCTGGGGATGTTTTGCGTTTGTGTAGCGTATCGTCAGTGACTTCCCACACTCACCGCATTTTATCAGTCCGGCAAACAAGCTGATTTCATTGGTCTGCCCCGGACGCTGGCGGGATTTCAGCTTGTTCTGCACAATGTCAAAGCTCATGCGGTCAATCAGCGGTTCATGCTGTCCCTCCACCACAATCCAGTCCTCCGGCTTCTTTTCCCCAATCGTGCTGATTTTGAAACGGTAGTCCTTTTTCTGGGAAGCAATCGCCCCGGTGTAGACGGGATTCATCAAAAGGTCTTTGATAACGGAGAAGTCCCACATATACCGCCCGTTTTCCGGGTCTTTCTTTTCCCATTTGGTGCGGGTATTGCGAAGCCCCCGTTCCCGGTTCCACCATGTGGGGCAGGGGATTTTTTCTTCCTCCAGCCGTCTGCGGATATAGTTCGGACCATGACCGTTTAGGGCATATCCGAAAATCAGCCGCACAATCGGGGCGGTTTCCTCGTCAATGAGCAGATGGTTTTTGTCCTCCGGGTCTTTCCGATACCCGAACGGGGCAAGACACCCGGTAAACTGTCCTTTCTGCGCTTTCAGAAGATAAGAGGAATGGACTTTCTTGGAAATATCCTTGCTGTACATCTCGTTCAGGATATTCTTGAACGGGGCAATATCGTTGTTATCACGCAGGGTGTCGATACCGTCATTCATGGCGATATAGCGGACACCGTTTCTTGGGAAAAAGTCCTCAATCAAATGCCCGGTTTGCAGATAGTTACGCCCCAGTCGGCTGAGGTCTTTCGTGATGACAAGGTTGATTTGCCTGCGCTCAATGGCTCTCAACATTCTCTGTAAATCAGGACGCTCCATATTAAGACCTGTGAAGCCATCGTCCTGATAGACTGCCACAACCTCCCATCCCTGCTTTTCGCAGTATTTTTCCAGCATATCACGCTGGTTTGCGATACTGGCACTTTCGCCTTGCAGGTCATCGTCCTTTGACAGCCTGCAATAGACCGCTGCACGATACCCTCCGGCAAGTGCCGAACCGATTGTTCTGTATTCCATTTCGTTCATCATAGCCATTTACCCACACAATCCAGACGGTATCTGGCTCTTTTGAACCTCATCTTCATTATACTTCAAATCTTTCTTTTTAGCAAGATATTCTTTCGTATTTGTCTTGCCGTATTTCTGGGAAATCAGGCTGACGAACACATCGGTTGCGTCCAGTTCCCCGTCAAATACCGTTGTAACATGAATCTCTGTTTTGTTTTTTGCCATAGGCAGTTATCCTCCATACATGAAAATAGCCAGACAGAGGGTGTCGGCAACGAAGTCCGGCAACGGGCTTCAAAAGACCTTGCAAACAATCTCAATCTGGCGATGGTTACTATTTATACTTTTCTTTTATTTTTCTGTTGTTTTGGTTGTCATAGGGGAGAAAAGCCCAGAAATAAGGGATTTTCCCCGGCAACCGGCTCGGCAACGGGATAGCAACAGGGGGTGCAACGGGCTGTCATTTTCAGAACGGAAGCTCCATCTGTTCTGAGACCTCCACAAAACCGTCCCTCGTTTTTTCAGACGGGTTGCCGGAGTCCGTTGCCGGGTTTTCACGCTCCCAGCCCTTTTGTCTGCCATATTCGGAAAACATTCTTGGGTTCGGGAAGTACCGCCAGCCAGAAATGCACTGGTTCATAATCTCGTTGATTTCCCGGATTTCCCATTGCTTCGGCTCGTCAAAGGCATGGTTCAAGGCTTCCTTATAGAGCTGCTTGGAGCAGACCATGCTCCCGGTGTACTTATCAAGATACGC
>NZ_JAQCWA010000051.1:0-754 GCF_027684505.1 Butyricicoccus sp. AF18-9LB | reverse complement strand
TCGTTTTTTCAGACGGGTTGCCGGAGTCCGTTGCCGGGTTTTCACGCTCCCAGCCCTTTTGTCTGCCATATTCTGAAAACATTCTTGGGTTCGGGAAGTACCGCCAGCCAGAAATGCACTGGTTCATAATCTCGTTGATTTCCCGGATTTCCCATTGCTTCGGCTCGTCAAAGGCATGGTTCAAGGCTTCCTTATAGAGCTGCTTGGAGCAGACCATGCTCCCGGTGTACTTATCAAGATACGCCTGTATCATCCCGGCTTTGGTGTCCTCCGGCATAAAATCCCGCTGGTGTTCTTTGAGATACCGCTGCATGGCAGGGCTGAAAGCCAGCTTGAACCTGCCGCTTCTGTAAATTTCCATCGCTTCTGCCCACATCTGCTCGATATAGGCTCTGGAAGCGGCTTCGTCCTCCAAAATGTGAACCTCGGCTTGCTCCGGGTACACCATGACGGGGATAAAGCGGCGGTTGCCGGAACGGTCAAGGGGCAGGAAGTCAAGGGCATTGGAAGTGCCGCCAAACACGCACTGACGGGGGCGGTCTGCTGGGTGGGTTTCATAGGGTATCTTGTAAACCTCTTTCTGTCGGCTTAAAAATGACTTGATTTCCTCAATGCTCTTGGCGTTTGCGGTTGCCATCATTTCCGACATTTCGATAATCCAGTGACCTTGCAGCTTGCGGTACACATTGTCATCGTCCAGCTTCCGCAAATCATCGGAGAACCACTCGTCCCGGACTGCCAGCAGACGGAAGAA
>NZ_JAQCWA010000050.1:0-3379 GCF_027684505.1 Butyricicoccus sp. AF18-9LB | reverse complement strand
CTGCGCGCTCGGCAAACAGGTCAACATTGTTTTCTTTCAGATACTGATACGCCGTCTCATCGGCGATCATGTAGACCGGATTGGTCAGAATACCCCGGATAGCAAAGCGGGTGAACTGCTTGCCGCGCTTCGTGACGCAGCGATGCTCCAGCAGGTACTGATCGGTCTTGCTGAGAGAATCGGTTTCCATGAATACGGAGAAGATCGTCTTGACCAGCTGGATTTCCTCCGGGATGGGCTTGAGCTTGCAGGCTTTCTTTACCTTGCCGTCCACCGTCACGCTGGACAGGCTTTCTGAGGCGTAGCCCGTGGGCGTTGTGCCGCCCAGCCAGCGTCCTGTCTTGGACAGCTCGTACATGTTGTCCCGGATGCGCTCGGCGATGGTCTCCCGCTCCAGCTGAGAGAACACCGACGCAATGTACATCATAGCCCTGCCCATGGGCGAGGACGTGTCGAACTGCTCGCGGATGGAGATGAAGTCGATGTGCCGGTCGCCCAAGTCCTCAATGAGCTTGGCAAAGTCGCCGATGTTGCGGCTGATACGGTCGAGGCGGTAGACCACGATGGCGGCAAAGGCGATTTTCTGCGAGTCCTTCATCATTTTCTTGAACTGCGGGCGCTCCAGATTGCCGCCGGAAAAGCCCTCGTCCTCGTAGACCAGCACGTTTTCCGCCGCATCCTCACCAAAGTGCATGGCGATGTACTGGCGGCACAGCTCGATCTGGTTCTCAATGCTCTCGCCCTTGCCGGTGAATTTGGACTTGCGGGAGTAGATGACGTATTGCTTCGGCGTATCTTTCGGTTTCATGGCGGCACCTCGCGTTATTCGTTAGGTTGGTAGATATATATATCGAATTGGAATCCATTTGAAAAGCTACCCAAGGGAAGAATCTGAAAATTTCTGCGGATAGACAGAGGTTTTCGCGCGCTGATCGTGCCAGTTCGGAGGGCATCACTCATGTGAATCGAGAAAATGATTGATGGAATGAGCGATGCGTGCTATTTAGAACATTATTGTTTTCGTCATCGACTGCATTCGTACAGTCGCGCCGCACGATTTTTGCGCTTCATTACTTGTCATACGTCAAGTTTGTTTTGCGTCACAGCTTGTCATATGACAAGCTGCATCATAAAAACCGCCGCCCCGAACGAAAAATCGGGACGGCGGTTTTGTTATGCAAGGCTTCGCAGATATTCTTCCACGTTCTGATACTGAATACCGTCTATCTCTTGGCTTCCCCCGCGATAGAGGACAAACTTCTCGGTGATCGGGCCGTAGCGGTGCTCGGTCTGGGCGCATTTTTGCTTGTCGATCAAATGGCGATACTGCTGCGGGACAGCTTCTTCGCTGTGCTTGATCTCGAAAATCCGGCAGGAGCCTGCCTCCGGGTCAAACACCACCATGTCAAATTCGCCCACAGGGAATTGCAGGACAAACACCTGCTTCTTGGGGTTTGCCAGCTTGGTTTCCAGCAGAACGATATCCTCCAGCATCCGTCCTTTGATCTCGGTCAGGATGCGCTGCTGCACGGCGGTGCGCTCCGCAAGAGACAGCGCGCTGAACGTCTCATCCAGCAGCAGACTGCGGATCAGCGCATCCGCCTGCGCATAGCGGAGACCCGGCTGCGCGATCACCGTGCGGCTGGATTTCGTGCTGACATCCGGCAGGTGCAGCACGTCGATCTCCCGCGTTAAGTCCAACAAGTCCAGATACTCCTTGATCTCCGCCGCGTGAACATCGTCCAGCGCCACGGTCTGCTCTGCCCTGTTGCGGATCTCCAGCAGCTTCCGCAGACTGTCGGTGACAAGCGCAAGGTCGATGCGGTCGAGGATGTCCGTCGGGTTCTTCCGATCCCGGCGCAGGTTGCTGGTGGAAATGCCGAGGTCGTGGGACTTCCAATCCTGCGCCAGCACCTCCAGCGTGAAGCGGTGGTTGATGTCCTCCACCACC
This sequence comes from Butyricicoccus sp. AF18-9LB, assembly GCF_027684505.1. Classification (NCBI taxonomy): domain Bacteria; kingdom Bacillati; phylum Bacillota; class Clostridia; order Eubacteriales; family Butyricicoccaceae; genus Butyricicoccus; species Butyricicoccus sp. AF18-9LB. The sequence goes on along the minus strand of NZ_JAQCWA010000050.1, from coordinate 1,428 downwards.
CGGTTGATGGCGCTGGTCAGCTCATTTTTGTCGTACAAATCCCGCAAATGACGGAAATGCCCCTCATACTGATAGCAGCGCAGAGAGTGCTGGATGTTGCGGGCAATGGCGGTGTCCACGTATTCGTCGGTACTTTCCTTGCTGGCAAACGTGGAGGTCTCGTTGTAGTGAACACCGCCGAGACTCATGGTGCCGCCGTAGCGGATATACTCGTCGATGCCGTGGATGCCGAGGACGGATTCAAACTCTCGGTAAGGGATGAATGTGGTGTGTAGCAGGATGCAGCGGTCGTAAAGCTGCTCGTCCTCTGTAAAGAGGAAGCCCAGCGAGTCCGTGCCGGAGAGCACGATCTTCATGCCGCAGGCTGCAAACACGTCAGAAAACAGCGCCGCGCCCTCGATGAAATCCTCCATCAGCGTCACTTCATCGAGAAACACATAGCGGAAGCCTTGTGATTCCAGTGCCTTGAGGTCACGGTTCACGTCTGCCAGCGAGTCTTTTGCGGTAATCTGAATGAACGCTGACTTGGCAAGCTCCGTGTCGCTCATCTCCGCAAAAATCTGCCGGATCATGGTGGTTTTACCCGTCCGGCGCAGGCCGTAGAGAATGAACACCTTGTCCTGCGGCTCGCCGCAGATAAAGTCGTGCAGCTGCCGGAAGCACTCGCGCCTGCGATAGCCGCGAACAGATGCCGCAAAGGAACGCAGCACCTCGCCGGTGCGGACATTGGTAGTAAACGCAGAAGGGTTCGCAGATTTCGCCTTGGGCAGCTGCTTTTTCAGCGCTTTCAGCTCCTGTTCCAGCGCCTTCCGCCGCTCGATCTGAGCACGGAAATTCTCCAACTCGTCAGCAGGAATATACTTCTCCCGCCGCTTCTTGTTCTCTGTCCAACGGTGGTAAAAGTACTCCTTACCATTGACGGTTTTCTTCGTGACAGAGCCAGCGGGCAAAGCAGAAATCTGCTGTTCCAACTCCGCCACGCGGGTTTGCATCTCAGATAAGTCCATAGCGCACCTCCTGTGAGATACTATTTTATGTAGAATTATACCCCATTATACCCTTGAAATCAAGGGTATAATGGGGCGTGACTTAATTGACACCCCCCAAGAGGTTTTGTAAGCTCAATCAAAAGACCAGTTCTCAATATTAAAGATCGTTCAGCGGATGCCATTTTTATTCCGATGTCATTTCATCAGGTGAAAATCAAGCTCAATTCTTAGTTCGGAATTTTCTGAGAATACAAAGCAGCCTCTGTTATAATCAAACTTCGGATTTAATTTATGTATCAGCCGATGATGGTTGGGGCAAAGAATGATTATATTTGAAGAATCGTTATTTTGTGAATCCGAAAAATAAGCAATATGATGCGCTTCGGAAATATCTGCATTAAATTCACGAAAAGCGTTCTCCCCACACAACTGGCAGCAG
>NZ_JAQCWA010000005.1:0-125545 GCF_027684505.1 Butyricicoccus sp. AF18-9LB | reverse complement strand
TGGGCGGGAAGCCATTTTAGGGCTTTCCCGCCTTGATTGCCTATCAGCAAAGACAGACGGGACTGTCAACGGCGGTGCATGAAATGCGCCGTTCATCTTGACCGTTGACTGGCTCGGATGTCTTTGCTATCCATTTGTGTTATTGCTCCCAGTTGTTTTCTTGAAGTAAAGAATATAATAATGTTGAATAGCTGCTGAGTGTATTTTGGACACGTCCGCTATATTCATTTTCAATAAAATCCAAATCATCCATATCTGTATGCATTATCAATCCATTCTTTTCTGTTTCGACAGGAGAACCATTTTCCCAGTTGTTTGCTTCAAAATATATGTACGGAATTCCTATGTCATTAAACGGTGCGTGGTCGCTTCTTTTTTGACCTGTAGGATAGGGATAATCGTTATTTCCGTCTGGTGGTAATTGTATGTTCAAGCCAATTTCCTTAACAATTTCGTAGGCTTTAAATACTGCTTCGGTATTATCAACAGTGCCGTTATCATTCACCTTACCGCCATACAAATAAAGGTAATCCCCAGCGAGGACAGTATCAATGTTTATCATCAATATAATATTTTCTCTTTCCTTTTCGGAAAGTGATTCAACGTATGCCCTTGAGCCATACATTCCCGGTTCTTCTGAACCGAAAAATACATATTGAATAGTATAGTATGTTGGAGTGTTGACCATTCGCAGGGCATTTTCCAAAGCAACAGATACGCCGGAGCCATTGTCATCTACACCATGTGTTCCAGCACTATCATAATGTGCGCCAACAATAATCGTTTTTTCGCTTTCTCCTTTTTTGGTTATCAAAATATTTTGACTTGAATTACTTTTTTCACCTCCATCGAATACATTTTGTATGGCTTCATCCATCATAGGCGTGGAATCATCTATTTCAAAAGACTCTATAGCTATGTCGCTTTCCGCATATCCACCATTTAAGAGGACGGACAAAATAAATACAGCCATTTCCGTTTCTTTTTCAGTGCCAGCAACGCGCCCCGGATAGTTTGATTGAATATGTTTTAAAAAATTATATGCGGGTATTCCATAATCATTTTGTTCGGGGGTTATCGAAATTTCTTGGGAAAGTGTTAGGTCTTTGGCTTCTTCAATCAGCTCTGTTTTTTTACTACCACACCCATATAAACCCGTACATAAAAAAGCACATACTAAAAAGCATGAAAGTATCTTTTTCATAAAATCAATCTCCTTTTTTCTCATCACTATCTTTTGACATTTGCGTCATCATTTTCTTCGCCAGCTGCTGGAATAGGTCGGCAGTTTCTTCGTCCATCGGCGCAAGCTGTCCGATCTGTCCGGTTATCATTGCTGTTACATCGTCAATGGAAAGCGGGTTTTGCTTCTGCTCCGACAGTGCGTCCCGCATGGCTTGGAACATAGCGGCGGTCACAGCTTCCCCCGGCTGTTCTCCGTTATCAATGTCTTTCTTAATGTCCCGCAGGATAGCAAGGAACACATTTTTGATTTTCTCAATCTCTGCTTCATGTTCCCCCATCTTCTGGGCGTTCAAAAATTGTAAATCCTGCTTTGCTTCCGCCCGGTGTTCCGGGTGTTCTTTCATCAAGTCGGACAGGGAAGCCGTTGCCATCTCGATAAGCTGGTTACGTGCCATTATCCCCTTTGCCGCCGTGTCCTGAAAATAAATCCGTATCAAATCTATCAGCTTGGGAAAATTCCTGTGTTCCAGTAAGCGATTGAGTATTTGCACATCAACAGCACCCGTCACAAGCCCCCTCACGGCTCCCTCTGACAAACCTAATTCAGAAATATCGTAACTTTTACGGACGCTCACGGTGGACAAGCCCAGTATATAGTCTGTCGATACCTTAAATTCCTTTGCCACTCCTATGAGAATATCACTGCTGACCGTTCTCGTTTCGCCGCTGACAATGCGGCTCAACTGGGAAGCGGAAACGCCTATCTTCTCTGCAAGTTCCTTTTGTGTGATATGGTTCCCGTTGCATAAATCGGAAATCCGCTGTCCGGGTGTTCCGGGTAAAGCCATAGATACGCACCTCCTCCACACACTTCCATTATACAGAATGATTGCAAAAATGCAATTTCCAAAGTGTAAACTTCATCAAAATGCAATTCTCGCAAAATTCCGGGGATTGCATTTTTTTCGTGTAGACTTAGGGTAGTTCATCGATGGACAGCACCTTGAAAACAGAATGACCGTCCGAAAAGGGATACCCCGGCTGGGGAAACACCGCAAGGAGCCGGACTTCGGGACAAAATGTCCCGAAGTTGCGGGGAGCGTGCCAACGCCGGAATACGCCGCAGGAATGGGGCAGGAAACCTTTTCGGGGAGAACGGCAACGGAAAGCAAAATGGAGGGAACGCATGAGAGATAACCCCTATAAAGACTTGCCGCCGCTGGAACGCAGGCCGGACGGTTCCCTTTACCGCATGACACCGGCGCAGAGGAAACAGGCGGCCAGCCTGATACGCCGGGAGTGCTGTTGCTGTGAGGACGGCAACTGCATTGCCCTTGACGATGGGGACACCTGCACCTGCCCGCAGACGGTTTCTTTCTCGGTCTGCTGTAAGTGGTTCCGCTGGGCGGTTTTGCCGCTGGACGGAACGCTGGAAGCGGAGATTTTCCGGGATAAGGACTTGAAACGCTGTGCGGTCTGCGGCGGCGTGTTCGTCCCCAAATCCAACCGGGCAAAATACTGCCCCGGCTGTGCCGCCAGAGTTCACAGGCGGCAGAAAACAGAAAGTGAACGGAAAAGGAGGTCTGCTGTGGACAGTTAGGAGCGAAAAAAGCCTTGATTTATCAGGTTTTGCGAGCCCCAAACCGGGGCGGGTGGTATAAAGTATCGCCCACCCCGGAAAACGGGCTTCTAACCGTCCACAAAACGCACTATGACAAATACCATCTATATCCATCAGCCGGAAAAGGCGTTCAGCTTCACCCGGCTCCCGAATTTTCTCTTTGAACCCCCCACATTCAAGCCCCTGTCCAACGAGGCAAAGGTTCTGTACGCCTTTATCCTGCGCCGGACAGAGTTATCCCGCAAGAATGGGTGGGCGGATGACTGCGGACGGATTTTCCTGTATTACCCTATCTGTGAGGTGGTTGACCTGCTCCACTGTGGGCGGCAGAAAGCGGTGAACACCCTGCGGGAACTGCAATACGCCGGACTGGTGGAGATCCAGAAGCAGGGCTGTGGAAAACCCAACCGCATTTTCCCAAAATCCTATGAAGCGGTTCCAAACACCGACTTCAAGAAATCCCGTTCTGGTACGCCGGAGGACTGAAAACCGTACCCATGAAGTACGGAAACCGCCCCCTTGAAGTACGAAAACCGGACGGTATATAGAAATACAAGGATTAAAATGATTGATTTATATCCATTCCATTCCTATCGTATCAGAGATAATTCCGGCGGGATTTTCCCTATGGAAAACTCCGGATAGGAAAGGAATGGGGAAAGGAGCAGAATGGCACAACACGCAATTTTGCGGTTTGAGAAGCACAAGGGCAACCCGGCAAGGCCGCTGGAAGCCCATCACGAAAGACAGAAAGAACAATACGCCAGCAACCCCGACATTGACACAAGCCGGAGTAAATACAACTTCCATATCGTCAAGCCGGAGGGACGCTATTACCACTTCATTCAGAGCCGTATCGAGCAGGCCGGATGCCGGACGAGGAAAGACAGCACACGGTTTGTCGATACACTGGTAACTGCCAGCCCGGAGTTTTTCAAGGGGAAATCCCCAAAGGAGATACAGGCGTTTTTCCAGAGGGCGGCGGCTTTCCTCATTGGCCGGGTAGGACGGGAAAATATCGTGTCGTCGGTGGTACACATGGACGAGAAAACGCCCCACCTGCATTTGACCTTTGTTCCGCTGACAAAGGACAACCGCCTGTGTGCAAAGGAGATTATCGGCAACCGGGCAAACCTGACGAAGTGGCAGGACGATTTTCACGCCTATATGGTAGAGAAATATCCCGACTTGGAGCGTGGGGAGAGTGCCAGCAAGACAGGCCGGAAGCATATCCCCACCCGGCTTTTCAAACAGGCGATTTCCCTCTCCAAACAGGCCAGAGCCATTGAAGCCGCCCTTGACGGCATTAACCCGCTGAACGCCGGAAAGAAAAAAGAGGAAGCCCTCTCCATGCTGAAAAAGTGGTTCCCGCAGATGGAGAACTTCTCCGGGCAACTGAAAAAGTACAAGGTCACAATCAATGACTTGTTGGCGGAGAATGAGAAGCTGGAAGCAAGGGCAAAGGCCAGTGAAAAAGGCAAGATGAAAGATACGATGGAACGGGCAAAGCTGAAAAGCGAACTGGACAATTTACAGCGGCTGGTTGACCGTATCCCGCCGGATATACTGGCGGAACTGAAACGGCAGCAGCGGCACACGGTAAAGGAAAGGTGAAAGATATAAGCAGAAATTTTCGCCGCTCCTGTGCGGCATTGTACCTTGAAAACTGAATATGGAGGACACTGGATGGCAAAAAGCGAAAGCGATATTTTTACACCCCGGACAGGGCAGGTCATACAAGCAGAGAACGGCACGCAGTATTTTGTATGTGGGAACAACCGTATAAAAATCTCCGAACACTTCGCCGCAGGCGGAAAGCCCCTCGGTGATCTGATTGTAGATGTGGTGCGGCATACCGCAGAAAAAGCCGCTTCAACCTGATAGCCCATCATTGATAACACGCCCACGCTTATGATATAATTGCCATAGAGCAAAAGTATTGTAAGCGTGGGTTGTTTCTTTAGAAGGAGGATTTTTAACGGTGAAACAACCTTACAATACTACGATTTACAACACGGCGCTTTATATGAGATTAAGCCGGGACGATGAAAACTATGGTGACAGCGTAAGCATTGAAACACAGCGGACAATCCTGCAACAGTACGCAAAGGAACAGGGACTTCATGTAGTCGGTGAGTATGTGGACGATGGCTGGTCGGGGACGAACTTTGAACGCCCGGATTTTCAGCGCATGATGGACGATGTGGAAGCCGGAAAAGTAAACTGCATTGTCACGAAAGACCTTTCCCGTTTCGGGCGGGAACATGTGATGATGGACTACTATCTGGAATTTCTGTTCCCGGAAAAACGGGTGCGCTACATCGCCGTTGCGGAGAATGAGGACACAGAGAAAGGGCTTTCCGATTTTGTCCCGTTCAAAAACCTGTTCAATGAATGGTTTGCGAAAGATACGAGCCGCAAGGTAAAGGCCGCTTTCAAAGCGAAGTTTGCCACAGGACAGCGTATCGTTGCCTATGCTCCCATCGGGTACAGGAAACACCCGGAAATCAAAAACAAGCTGATAATCGACGAGGAAACCCGCTGGATAGTGGAGAAGATTTTTGACCTTGCCATTCATGGCAGAGGGGCGGCCAGTATCACAAGAATACTGATTATGGAAAAGGTTCCCACACCGGGATTTATCAATTTCCAGCGTGATGGGACTTTTGCAAACATCTATGCGGGTGCGCCGGAGGAAAAAAGCTACGCATGGACGATAGCCCAGGTCAAGAGCATTATGAAAGATGAAACCTATATCGGCCATACCATCCACTACCGGGAAACGAACATTTCCTTTAAGAACAAGCGGAGGGTACGCAAGCCCCAAAGTGAATGGGTGCGGGTGGAGAATACGCAGGAGCCGATTATCAGCGAACAGGTTTTCCGGCAGGTACAGGAGCAGATAGCAAACCGCCGCAGGAAGTGCAAGGATGGTACAACGCAGATTTTTTCCGGATTGGTAAAATGTGCGGATTGCGGCTGGTCGCTGTCCTATGGGGAGAACAGGCAGAACAGCAAGCCTTACGGCCATTATCATTGTAGCAAGTACGGACAGGGCACACGCCAATGCTCCATGCACTATATCCGCTATGATGTGCTTTACGCCTATGTCCTCTCCCGTCTGCAATACTGGTCGGGGCTGGTACAGCATGATGAAGAACGGCTCTTGAAGCGGCTGTTAAATGCCACTGATAAGGGACAGGCCGCCGCAAGAAAGAAGCAGGCCGCAGAACTGAAAAAGGCAGAGAAGCGGAAAGCCGAAGTCGATACCCTGTTTGCCCGGATGTATGAGGACTGGGCGGCGGGGCGTATCACGGAATACAACTTCTCTATGCTGTCCGGGAAGTATCAAAGCGAACAGGCTGAACTGGACGAAAAGATTGAGCGGCTTCAATCTGCTATCGCCACTGAAAGCCAGAACGCCGCAGACGCAGAAAAATGGATTGCCTTGATGAAAGAGTGCGTCAATCCAACGGAACTGACCGCCGAACTTTTGAATACGCTGATTGAAAAAATCGTTGTCCATGAAGCGGTCAAAGGTGAGGACGGAAGCCGGGAACAGGAGGTAGAAATCTTCTACCGCTTTATCGGCAAAATTGATTAAATGACATCAATATCTTTAACTATGTGATACCGGCGGCGGTGCTCCCGATATCTCGCTCCTCCCGTTGTTATCACAGGCTCTCGGCGTGGACACCGAAGCCCTGCTGAGAGGCGATCTGGAGGAAAACGATATGACTAACGGCAATATGAAGAAAATGCGGTTTTACCGCTGTCCGGCCTGCGGCAATCTGCTGTTCTCGACCGATGACGCAGATGTGACCTGTTGCGGTGCAAAATTGACCAACCTCGTCATGCACAAACCGGACGAGGAAAATGCACTGCAAATTGAGCACAGCGACGGCGAATGGTATATCACCGCACCGCATGAAATGCACCGCGAGCACTATATCTCGTTCGTTGCATTTCTCACCGGAGACACGATGATCGTCAAAAAGCAGTACCCGGAATGGGGATTAGACGTGCGTCTGCCCTATATTCGGCACGGCATGCTGCTGTGGTACTGCACGAGGGACGGACTGTTCTATCAGAACATCTGAGCAAAGGCAGGGTAACCTGCCTTTTTCTCATTTTGCAGGAGGCTTTTTGCAATCCTTCATTTTTGGTTATATTTTTCGTAAAATCGACTTGCTTTTTTATGAGGGCAATGGTATAGTCAAAGAGAACTTTATACTACTAAATCTTGGAGGTAGTTCAAATGTACAAAGAAATGATGGATTCCATCGGTATGATCCAGTCGATCGACCCCGAGCTGGGCAGTGCGATGAACGAGGAGCTGCACCGTCAGCGCCAGAATATCGAGCTGATCGCCAGCGAAAATATCGTTTCTCCCGGCGTTATGGCTGCTATGGGCAGCGTGCTGACCAATAAGTACGCAGAGGGTCTCCCCGGCAAGCGCTACTACGGCGGCTGTGAATTTGTTGATAAGGTAGAGCGCATCGCAATCGAGCGCGCCTGTGAGCTGTTCGGTGCAAAGTATGCGAATGTTCAGCCGCACTCCGGTGCACAGGCCAACCTTGCGGTTTACTTCGCTCTGCTCGATCTGGGCGACACCGTTATGGGCATGGATCTGTCTCAGGGCGGTCACCTGAGCCATGGCTCTCCGGTCAACCAGTCCGGCAAGAACTACCACTTTGTTTCCTACGGCGTAAACGAGGACGGCTTCATCGACTACGCTGAGCTTGAGAAGGCTGTCAAGAAGCACCGCCCGAAGCTGATCGTTGCAGGTGCATCCGCGTATCCGCGTGCCATCGACTTCGAGAAAATGGCCGAGATCGCACATGGCTACGGTGCTTACCTGATGGTTGATATGGCGCACATTGCCGGTCTGGTTGCCGGCGGCCAGCACCAGAACCCGATGCCGTATGCTGACGTTGTTACCACCACCACCCACAAGACGCTTCGCGGTCCGCGCGGCGGCCTGATCCTGACCAACAACGCGGTTCTGGCAAAGCGTATTAACTCCGCTGTATTCCCGGGCACCCAGGGCGGTCCGCTTGAGCATGTTATCGCTTCCAAGGCGGTTTGCTTCGGTGAGGCACTGCAGCCGGAGTTCAAGGAGTACGCACGCAAGATCGTCGAGAATGCCAAGGCTATGGCTGCACAGCTGCAGGCACGCGGTGTCAAGCTGGTTTCCGGCGGCACCGACAACCACCTGCTGCTCGTTGACCTGACCGACGAGGAGTGCACCGGCAAGGATCTGGAGGCTCGTCTGGATTCGGTTCACATCACCGCCAACAAGAACACCGTTCCGGGTGAGAAGCGCAGCCCGTTCATCACCTCCGGCGTTCGTCTGGGCACTCCGGCCGCTACGACCCGCGGCATGGGTGTAGAAGAGATGAAGGTCATCGCGGACTGCATCGCAGACTGCATCTACCACTACGATGAGAAGAAGGACGAGATTTCCGCACGCGTTCTGGCACTCACTGAGAAGTTCCCGCTGTACGAATAATCTCCGGTTGCCGCGGAACTACTCATCCGGATTTCTGAGCAATGGCTGCATAAAGCTCCGGCGCACGCAAATCCGATGATACTCATACCAAAACAGAGCGTTTCACTGCTGTGAAGCGCTCTGTTTTCATTTCCGGGTAAGTCTCAAGCCTCTTGAAGAATACATTAAGCACATTTGTATCTGTAATTTTTCGACAACAGAAACAGGCCGACGCCTGCATTTTGCAGGCGTCGGCCTTGTACACATCTGACGCTTTTTCACTGATAATTATCGTAAGTTTATGGTAAGTTTGCCGTTTGACCTGCAAAAACCTCAGTGTTTACGCCGTTTTTCGGCACTTTTTAGTACATACCGCCCATATCCGGTGCAGCCGGAGCAGCCGGAACCGGCTCCTTCTTATCAGCAACCAGGCTCTCGGTGGTCAGAACCATCGAAGCAACGGATGCTGCATTCTGCAGTGCGGAACGGTTTACCTTGGTCGGGTCAACGATGCCGTTTGCAATCATGTCGCCGTAGGTCTCGGTTGCAGCGTCAAAGCCGTAGCCAACCTTGTCAGCGTGCTTAACCTTATCAACAACGATTGCGCCCTCGATGCCTGCATTGGCAGCGATCTGCTTCATCGGTGCTTCCAGACCGCGTGCAACGATCTGCATACCGGTCTTCTCGTCGCCGGTTGCCTCGGCAGCCAGAGCCTCAACCGCTGCGATAGCGTTTACATAAGCTACGCCGCCGCCTGCTACGATGCCTTCCTCAACAGCTGCGCGGGTTGCGTTCAGTGCATCCTCGATGCGGAGCTTCTGCTCCTTCATCTCGGTCTCGGTTGCAGCGCCAACCTTGATAACTGCTACGCCGCCGGCCAGCTTAGCCAGACGCTCCTGCAGCTTCTCACGGTCGAAGTCAGAGGTGGTGCGCTCGATTGCGCCGCGGATCTCAGCAACGCGGTTTGCGATAGCCTGCTTGTCGCCTGCGCCGTCAACGATGGTGGTGTTTTCCTTGGTTACCTTGATCTGACGGGCAGAACCCAGCATATCCATGGTAGCGTCCTTCAGCTCGATACCAACCTCCTCGGAGATTACGGTACCGCCGGTCAGGATTGCGATGTCGCGGAGCATATCCTTGCGGCGATCGCCAAAGCCCGGAGCCTTAACAGCTACGCAGGTGAAGGTGCCGCGCAGACGGTTTACGATCAGGGTGGACAGAGCCTCGCCCTCAACGTCCTCAGCGATGAGCAGCAGCTTCTTGCCGGCCTTAACGACCTGCTCGAGGATCGGCAGCAGCTCCTGAATGTTGGACAGCTTCTTATCGGTGATAAGAACCAGAGCGTCATCCAGATTTGCTTCCATCTTCTCGGTGTCGGTGCACATATACGGGGTGATATAACCGCGGTCGAACTGCATGCCCTCAACAACCTCAGAGTAGGTCTCAGCGGTCTTGGACTCCTCAACGGTGATAACGCCGTCGGTGGAAACCTTCTCCATAGCCTCTGCGATCAGGGTGCCGATCTCGTCGGAGCTGGAGGAGATAGCGCCTACACGGGCGATGTCGTTCGTGCCGTCAACCTTCTTGGAGTTCTCAGCAATCGCTGCAACAGCAGCCTTGACTGCCTTGGCGATACCGCGGCGCATTACCATCGGGTTTGCACCTGCTGCTACGTTCTTCAGACCCTCACGAACGAAAGCCTGCGCCAGAACGGTAGCGGTGGTGGTGCCGTCGCCTGCGATGTCGTTGGTCTTGGTGGCAACTTCCTTAACGAGCTGTGCGCCCATGTTCTCGAAAGCGTCATCCAGCTCGATCTCCTTGGCGATAGTAACACCGTCGTTGGTGATCAGCGGACCGCCGTACTTCTTATCCAGTACAACGTTGCGGCCCTTCGGACCGATGGTTACCTTAACGGTATCAGCGAGCTGATCAATACCGCGCTGCAGAGCCTTGCGCGCGTCCTCGCCGTAAATAAGCTGCTTAGCCATGATGAATTACCTCCTGAAAATTACTCTACGATTGCCAGAATGTCGCTCTGACGAACGATGATATACTTCTCGCCGTCCAGCTTAACCTCAGTACCGGTGTACTTGCCGGTGATGACCTTCTGGCCCTTCTGAACTTCCATCTTGATTTCCTTGCCGTCAACAACGCCACCCGGGCCTACTTCGATGATTTCAGCAACCTGGGGCTTCTCCTGTGCGGATGCGGTAAGAATAATGCCGCTTGCGGTGGTCTCCTCCGCCTCGACCATCTTGATAACTACGCGGTCGCAAAGGGGCTTGAGCTTCATAATGGATTCCTCCTATGAAAAATAAGATTTTACAATGTTGGGGGTTAGCACTCAAATTACCCGAGTGCTAACTTCGAGTATTATCTTACACCAAGGAGCCGCAATATGCAAGGGGGTAATCCGGAATTTTCACAAAAATTTTCTGAACAAATTATGAACAGTGCCCTGTACTGCTCAGCGTTTTGCCGGCCGTTTAGCAGACGGACGGTCAGAGTGCTTATTTACCGGCTTATTCTGTGCAGATGGGTCTTTAAAATACATATGCAGCTCGCACTTGATCATGCCGTTATACAGCTTGCGGCGCTTATCCGCCTTGCGGCCGTAGCAACGCTCGAACAGCGGGTCCGAGCTGAGCAGATACTGCTTCATCGGGCTGTTTTTTGTCGCTCTGCCGAGGTCGGCGTACAGCTTTTCCGCCTGCTGCAAGTCCAGCAGACGCTCACCGTACGGCGGATTGGCAAACAGTACGCCTGCACCGCTGTAATCGCGCTTTACTGCGTCCGCGCGCTCGAAGAACACCGTGTTCGCTACACCGGCCTTGCGCGCGTTCTCGATGGACAGCTGCACGCAGTCCGGGTCGATGTCGCTGCCGACGATATCGAATTTTGCATCCGGCTGGGCAAGGTCGAGTGCACTCTCGCGCGCCTGCTGCCAGACCGACTTGTCAAAGCAGCTCCACTTTTCCGCGTCAAAGCGGCGCAGCAGACCGGGGGCACGGCGCTGCGCGATCATGGCCGCCTCAATCGCGATCGTGCCCGAGCCGCAGAACGGGTCGAGGAACGGATCGCGCCCGCGCCAGCGCGCCAGCTTGACCATAGCCGCCGCCAACGTCTCACGAAGCGGCGCCGCATTGCTGTTGGCGCGGTAGCCGCGCTTGTGCAGACCGGCACCCGAGGTATCGAGGTACAGCTCAGCCACATCGTGCATGATGGCGAACTGAATCTGATACTTTTCACCAATCTCATCAAACCAGGTCTGACCGTACTTCGCGCCCAGGCGCGATACGACTGCCTTTTTGATTATCTTCTGGCAGTCCGGAATCGAGTGCAGCGCGGAGTCCAGACTGTGACCCTTGACCGGAAATGCGCCGTCCGCCGGAATGAACTGCTCCCACGGGAGTGCTTTTACACCCTCGAACAGCTGGTCGAACGTTTTGGCTTTGAATGTGCCGATGCGGATGAGCACACGCTCGGCGCACCGCAGGTTCAGGTTCGCCCATGCAAGCGTGTTTTCGTCACCGGTGAACAGCACGCGGCCGTTTTCCGCGTGCACGTCGGTCAGCCTGCCGCCGAAGCGCAGCTCATCCGCGACGATGCCCTCCAGCCCGAATAAAGTCGGGCAGCATAATGTAAGTTCCATCGTGTTTCCTCCAAAAAGGCTCCCGCCGTCATAGCAGGAGCCGAAAGTCCTTTTTAACCTTTATATTGTATCGGTTTTCGAGGATTTTGTCAAGATTTGCGGCGAGATAACGCGGTTTGCTGAATGCCGCTATCCGGAGCGTTATCGCTTGAGAAGCGATAACGCTCTTGCCTGCCCTGCACGGGCGCAAGAGGGAGACACCAAGGTTTGCCCGTAGGCCACTAAACCTTTTTCCGCGCCGTGTACGGATTAAAGCAGTGTTCGATTTGTGCAGGTAAAGCCAGCGCATTCATGTAAGCAAACAGATAGAATCGGCAATGGGTAAAGAGGGCGTTGTCCATTGCAAATTCCAAACAGGAGTGTTTCTATGAACACAGTGGGTATTGATGTTCCAAGCAGAAAGAGCACGGCTGCAGCGCTTCGTTCTTTGGGCGAGGTTGTTCAGCTGCCGTTGGATGTTGTCCGCAACGTGGAAGGATTGGCTTCTCTCGCCGAGCACTTGAAGGCACTTGACAGCGAAACCCGCGTTGTGTTGGAACACGCATCGTAGTTCGTGAACGCATCGTCATCCGGCGGTTCCGGCCAACTCCACTGCTCAATCGGCTCATTGATATGCACATCAAAGAACTTTGTTTCCGGTTCGCCGCACTCGCAGTTCGTTTCAAAGAAACACTCCGGCATGAACTCTGTTCCGTGCCAGCCTTTACCTTCTCCAGTTTCGGCATTATACTGCGTAAAGTACCAGCCGCTGCCCTCTGCTTCTCCTTCCTCCTGCTCAAAACGAACATATGGGAGATAGATCATTTTTCCGTTTTTCACACTTTTTCCTCCTTATGCGAGGACTATTTTTACTGCGGACAAATAAAAAGTGCCGGTAATGAGGATTTCATTACCGACACTTTCGATAAGGAAGGCTCTTTAGGGTCTTCCTTTTCTTTTTACCAAGAACTACCCTAATTACAGGAGTTATTGCCTATGCCCAGCAATATACCATCAAAGTCCGATGAAAACGGCGCAGCCGAATTCATCAAGCACCAGAAACTATGTGACTTGGATTACTATTCCCGCTTTTCGCGCGAAGAATTGGAAACCAAGCACGCCGATATTCTGCATCTGTACGAGGTCCTTAAGAAAGACACCCGCGTTTGGATTGCCTTATCGTTCGCCCTGATTCCGGTTAGTGTGCTTATCTTACGGGACTTTTATCTGCTGTTTACCAATCCCGCCTATGCCTTTTACACACCCAAAAATATGAACATCGCAGAGATCATCATTCTTCTTATACATATCGGAGTCCTTCTGCTGCACGCAGCATTCATCGCATTTTCCGTTTCTGACGGTTTCTATCTCGGCTTTCTTCGCCGGCAGAAAAAGACGGTCGAAGAGCTGCTTACCATCAACGAAACCAAGTAAAGGAGGCTCTTCTCTATGCATTTCTACATTTTCAAGCGCAATGAAACGCTGGACGTACTTCTGCTCCCCCACAAGGGAACAAACATGTACAGCTTCGTGAATCTCAGCAAAGGTCATATCTGCCCTTGCTTATTTCCCAGTATTGATGCCGCTATTGCTGACCTTGACGATCGACAGAAACGTGGCTTGATTCTGGGATACGATATTATTGCTTAAAATCAAAAGATCCCCTCTGCTCATATTGAGCAGAGGTTTTCTTTTGCCGCAAGCCGCCCTTCGCCTGCGGATCCGATTCTTCATTTCTTTATCATTTTTCGGAACACATACATTTCCTTGCCGATTCCTTTCCTGTGGGCAAAGAAAAAAGCACCAGCAATGAGAAAAGTCATTACTGGCACTTTTAACGTGTCATTTATTGATTTTTTACCGTTACGGTATCACTGCTCACGCATCTTTGCGAAGCACTCGCTGCAATATACTGGGCGGTCAGATTTCGGCTCGAACGGAACGCGAGCCTCGCCGCCGCAAGCAGCACAGGTAGCGGTGAAGAACTCACGCGGACCGCGTGCAGCGTTCTTGCGCGCGTCACGGCAGCTCTTGCAGCGCTGCGGCTCATTCTGGAAACCGCGCTCTGCGTAAAACTCCTGCTCGCCGGCGGTGAACACGAACTCCTTACCGCATTCCTTGCATACTAAAGTCTTGTCTTCGTACATGGTTTTTACCTCTCTTTGATACTGTTCCCTCGGGAAACTTGAAATATATGCGTACAGACACTGCGCCTGCTATCGCCTAAATAGGTTTAATGGCTGCCGATTTTCGCTTGATGCGCTGGACGGCATTATCCACAGATTTGATTGGTTTGTGCAGCGCTTCGGACATCTCTTCATACGATAAGCCGTCCAAAAACAACGTCAAAACCTGTGCCTCAAATTCAGACAAAAGCGAGTAGAGCTTCTTTTTCCGCTCTTCCCTCTCCTCATTGCCGATAACAAGCGATTCAGGATCACCATTCGGTGCAGTTACCCGGGTACGCGATTCCGCAAGGTCTTCAAACAGAGGTCGATCGATTGACATGGACTGATTGAGCGGGTCGTGCTTGAGCGACGCTGCCGCCTTCACTGCGGAATAAATCTTCCGCGTGATACACAACCGTGCAAACGCTCCAAAGGGTGCGCCCTTGCTCTCATCGTACTCCCGGACGGCATTCAGCAGCCCGAGCATACCCTCCTGCATCAGATCCTCCGCATCGGCGCCTGCCAGAAAGTAGGGCCGCGCACAGGTCTTGACCAGACGGGTATAACGACGGATCAGATTCTCCATCGCAGGTCCGTCTCCCTGCCGTGCCAGACGGCACAGCTTTTCATCCGGAATCCCGTTCGATGGCTGTATTTGATAATCATTTCTCATGTCAATAGCTATTATACGCGGTAGAATTGGAAATGTCAAGAAACGATTGTCATCTTTACCTATATCACACAAAAACGCGCTTCTATTTTTGTGCAATTATGACAATATTGTTGACGTTTTACTCTACAGTTACCGACTTTGCCAGGTTGCGCGGCTTATCGACATCACAGTTGCGCTCCACTGCGATATAGTATGCCAAAAGCTGCATCGGAATAATCGAGAGCGAAGCGGAAAATTCATACAGGCACTTCGGCAGGCGCACGATGTGCTGGCAGACCGACTCGTCCCCGGTGAAATCGTCCGTGGTGACGAGCACGACACTTGCGCCGCGCGCTACAACCTCGCGGATATTGGAGACCGTCTTCTCAAACAGTGCCGGCTGCGTTGCCAGAGCAACAACCAGAGTACCCTCCTCGATCAGCGAAATCGTGCCGTGTTTCAGCTCACCGGCAGCGTACGCCTCCGAATGAATATAGGAAATTTCCTTCAGCTTGAGCGAAGCCTCGAGCGCGGCGGCATAGTCCAGCCCGCGGCCAAGGAAGAACACGCTCGAGCGGTTTGCATACAGCGTAGCGATACGCTGCATATCCGACTGGCACCCCAGTGTCTGCTCAATGCATTCCGGCAGACGCTGCAGCTCAGCGCACAGCGCACGCTCGTCACCGATGGAAATCAGACCGCGCACACGCGCGATCTTAACCGAGATGAGGTACAGAGCGGACAGCTGTGCGGAATATGCCTTGGTTGTCGCAACCGAAATCTCCGGGCCGGCCCAGGTATATAGCACACCGTCTGCTTCGCGCGCAATCGTCGAGGAAACGACGTTTACGATTGCAATCGTGAACGCACCTGCCTGCTTGGCCAGACGCATGGCAGCCAGCGTGTCCGCCGTCTCGCCGGACTGGCTGATAACGATGCACATATCCTTTTTGCCGATGATCGGGTTCTCATAACGGAACTCGCTAGCAACCTCTGCCGTGCAGCGAATGCGGCACATCGCCTCAATCACGCGCTTGCCGACCATGCCTGCGTGCAGTGCAGAGCCGCAGCCGATGATATGGATATGCTCGATCTCACGCAGACGCTCGTCGGTCAGACCGTTGTCCTCGAATACAACCGCATCGTTTTTGATGCGCGGCTTAACCGTATCGGCAACTGCCTTGGGCTGCTCCATGATCTCCTTGAGCATAAAGTGCTGGTAGCCGCCCTTTTCCGCTGCGGACATATCCCACGTTACGGTCATGATTTCCTTCTCTACCGTATCGCCGAACTCGTTCATGACAACTACGCTGTCCGGGCGAACGATTGCAACCTCGTTATCATCCAGAATAATGTAACGCTTGGTGCGATTGATAATAGCGGTAATATCGGATGCGATCATGTTCTCGCCCTCACCGATACCGATAACCAGCGGGTTGCCGCGGCGTGCAGCAACGATCTCCTGCGTGTTATCCATCGAGACTACGCCCAGTGCGTAAGAGCCGCGCAAACGCTGTACGGCCTGCAGAACGGTCTTTGCCAGATCCTCCTGCTTGCCGGTGTGCAGATAGTCCACGAGGTGCGCGACAGTCTCCGTATCGGTCTCGGACTTAAACTCATAGCCGTGTGCCTCCAGACGCTCACGCAGCTCCTTGTAGTTCTCGATAATGCCGTTGTGTACAACTGCTACCTTGCCCTTGCCGCCCAGATGCGGGTGTGAGTTGCGGTCGGACGGCTCACCGTGCGTTGCCCAGCGGGTGTGGCCGATACCGCAGGTGCAGTACATGTCGCCGCCTTCCTCCTTGATCTTCTCCTCAAGGTTTGCAATGCGGCCGCGCGCCTTGACAACGCGCAGACCGTCCTTCGTGAAGGCAGCCACACCAGCAGAGTCATAGCCACGGTATTCCAGACTGTACAGACCCTTGATGAGAATCGGAAGCGCGTTCTCGCGTCCGGTGAATCCAACGATTCCACACATAAAATAATACTCCTTTGCAACGGTAAATATAACATATCTTCCGCAACATTTCAGTATGAGCCTTAGACAGCACGGAACAATGAAAGCTGCGGCTTCCTGCACGAACTCCGGTCGCGCTGCCGCTCCGCTTTGTGAAGATTTTACGTCCTGACTGCATTACGATTTTACGATAATACATCAATCATTACCGCCAAACACGCCTTGTTAGTCCGTAAAACTCTCTCACAAATCGCTCTTGTTTAATTATTCCGTATTGCCTTACCTCAATATATGCGGTGAATTTCTAATTTTGGGTATAAAAATAGTGCGTTACGCATAACTGCTCTGTCGATACGGTCGCCCGTATGTTTTAACAGCCTGCTGACGATCAACCCACTTGTGACCGAAGGGCACCCGCCGAATACTTTCGATTAACCCTTTCCTCGTCAACTGCGATACCGGCTGCACCGCAGTTCTGGCGCTTAGCATATTATGGAATTGTGCGCAAATGCTCCCACCTCCCTGTTCAGAATGAAGAAAGTGGGTGTGCAAACCACACCCACTCCTGTTGGCTCTTTTACATTATACAACAGACTCGATGACTTTGGCAACCTTTTTTGCCAAAGTATCTACCTGCTCACTGTTCGTGCCCTCTACCATGACGCGCACAAGCGCCTCCGTGCCGGACGGACGAACCAGGATTCGGCCGTTATTGCCCAACTCCGCAGAAGCCGCATCGATAGCCGCCTTGACCTCGGGCAGCTGCTGCAGGGTAGCCTTTTTATCGTTCGGCACCTTGACGTTGATCATCAGCTGCGGCCACGGCTCAACCTCAGCTGCGATCTCCGAGCACTTCTTGCCGCTCGCCTTGAGGATAGACATAAACTGCAGTGCAGTCAGCTCACCGTCACCGGTGGACGCATACTCAAGGAAAATAACGTGTCCGGACTGCTCGCCGCCCAGAATGTAGCCCTTCTTGAGCATCATTTCGAGCACATAGCGATCGCCGACGTTGGAGCACTCGATCTTCATGCCGTTCTTATCGGCGTAGGCGTGCAGACCCATGTTGGACAGAATGGTGGCAACAAATGCGCCGCCGCGCAGCTTGCCTTCCTTCTTCATGTGCGCCGCGCAGACTGCCATAATGCGGTCGCCGTCCAGCTCCTCGCCAGTCTCGTCTACGATCAGGCAGCGATCCGCATCACCGTCAAAGGCAACGCCAAGATCAAAATTGCCCGAGCGGACGCGCTCCTTCAGCTGACCGAGATGGGTGGAGCCGCAGTTATCGTTGATATTGATGCCGTCCGGCTCATAGAAGCGGATTTCCGCCTTGCACTCGACCAGACGCATGAGGCGCTCCACCGTTGTGGAGGAAGAGCCGTTTGCACAGTCCACCGCTACGCGCAGACCGGACAGGTCGCCCTTGATGGTATCTGCAAGGTGGTCGGTGTACTCGACTACCGGGTCGATCTCGCTTTTGAGTACACGGCCGATCTTCTCGTGGGTCATCTTCGGAATAGACTCGAAATCGTCGATCAGGTCCTCAATCCTTGCCTCAGTTTCGTCCGGCAGCTTGTAGCCGTTGCCTGCAAAAATCTTGATGCCGTTGTACTCAAAGGAGTTGTGGCTTGCGGAAATGACAATACCCGCATCTGCCTTGTGCTTGATGGTGAGGAAAGCGACCGCCGGCGTCGGGATAACGCCGAGCAGCTCTACATCCGCGCCAACCGAGCAGATGCCCGCGACCAGCGCGTTCTCCAGCATATCCGAGGATACGCGGGTGTCCTTGCCGATCAGCAGCTTCGCCTTGCGGCCGTGTGCAGACTCCTGCGTGAGTGCATATGCCGCTGCCGCGCCGATCTTGAACGCCAGCAGTGCATCAAGTTCCGAGTTCGCTACACCGCGAACGCCGTCTGTTCCAAAATATCTACCCAAATGAAACACCTAACTTTCTTGTATGATAAAGGCGGGGAAATGATTGCATTACAGCATTTGCTGTCCGTCCGCCGGTTCCAGATTCAAATGACGGTAAGCCTGCAGCGTCACGCAGCGTCCGCGCGGCGTGCGGCTGAGAAAGCCGATCTGCATGAGATACGGCTCATAAACATCTTCCAAGGTGATCGCTTCTTCGCCGATGGTCGCGGCCAGCGTATCCAGTCCGACTGGACCGCCGCCGTAGTTCTGGATGATGCTTTTGAGCATCCTGCGGTCTACGTTATCCAGACCTAACTCATCAATCTCGAGTGCACGAAGCGCAATGTCGGCACTTTTTCTGTCAATCGTACCGGTGCCGATTACCTGTGCAAAGTCTCGCACGCGGCGCAGAAGCCGGTTGGCGATTCGCGGCGTACCGCGGCTGCGGCGCGCAATCTCGAATGCGCCATCGTGTTCGCACGGTACATTAAGAATGCCTGCCGAGCGTTCAACAATACCGCACAGCTCCTCAGGTGAATACAGCTCCAGACGGAGCATGACGCCGAAGCGGTCACGCAGCGGACTGGTCATCTGACCGGCACGCGTAGTCGCGCCGATGAGCGTAAATTTCGGCAGGTCGATACGGATCGAGCGCGCCGAAGGCCCCTTGCCGATGATGATATCGAGTGCATAGTCCTCCATCGCAGGATAGAGAATCTCCTCTACCGCACGGTCGAGACGATGAATCTCGTCAATAAACAAAATATCATTCTCTGAGAGATTTGTCAATAAAGCCGCCAAATCTCCCGCTTTTTCGATCGCCGGACCACTCGTAACACGGATATTCACGCCCATTTCTGCGGCAATGATGCCCGCGAGTGTGGTCTTGCCCAGACCCGGCGGGCCGTACAGCAGCGTATGGTCGAGCGATTCACCGCGCATTTTCGCGGCCTGTATGTAAATACTCAGGTTTTCCTTGGCTTTTTTCTGACCGATATAGTCCGCCATGGATTTCGGACGGAGCGAATTCTCGGTCTCGTCCTCGCTGAGCTGGCGGGTGGAGATGATGCGCTCATCATCCGTCATGCCGCCGGAAAATTCAATACTCAAAGGTACACTCTCCTACTTGATCAGGCTTTTATCGTCCAAAATCAGGACTTGACCAGCTTTTTCAAGCACTGGCGGATGATCTCGTCCGCCTCCATGCTGGCAGCATCCAGACCCTCCATCGCGTGCAGCGCCTCTGCCTGCGTATAGCCGAGCACCATAAGCGCCGCGACTGCCTCCTGCGTGTGGTTGACACCGCCGGAAACGGCGGCTGCCGCCACCGGAGACGCTGCAGATGCGGTCTCCAGCTGCTCCTTGCTCATCTTGTCGCGCAGCTCAAGTACAATGCGCTGTGCGATCTTCTTGCCGATGCCCGGCGCCTGCATGAGCATTTTTTCATCGCCGGTGATAATGCTGAGCGCCAGTCTGTCCGGCGGTGCGACCGACAGGATGGACAGTGCCGCCTTCGGGCCAACACCGTTAACGCTGGTCAGCATCAGGAAGCAGGACTTCTCCTCCTCGTCGATAAAGCCGTACAGCTCAAACACGCCCTCACGGACATTGAGCCAGGTCAGCAGACGCGCTTTTTCGCCGGTTTTCAGCTTGCCGATGGTGTTCTGCGAAGCGTGGCAGGCATAGCCTACACCGCCGCAGTCGATCACCGCAAGCCCCTGCTGGAGCACGGAAACCGTGCCGTCTACATAATAAAACATCTATTTAAACCTCATAATAAGCCTTCATAGCGCATGGCCTGCCGGGAATGCCCGTGGCAGATGGCCAGCGCAAGCGCATCCGCGGCATCGTCCGGACGCGGCAGCTTGGTGAGATGGAGAATGCTTTTCGTCATTTCCATCACCTGTTTTTTCTCCGCGCCGCCGTAGCCGACAACGGACAGCTTCACCTGATTTGGTGTATAGGATACCGGATGCAGTCCCTTCTGGGCCAGCGCCAGCAGAATTACACCGCGCGCCTGCGCAACCTGAATGCCGGTTGTGACGTTTTTCGAGAAGAAAAGCTCCTCGATTGCCACCTCGTCCGGGTGAAATGTGTCCACCAGCGTACAGATATCATCGTAAATCTCACATAAGCGCAGGTGCATCGGTGTTCCGGGAGCGGTTTTTGCCGCACCGTACTGCACCGGCGTAAATTTCATATTATCGAACCGCACCACGCCATAGCCAATCGTGCCGTAGCCCGGGTCGATGCCAAGAATCGTTATCATTTCTTTATAACCTCAAAATTATACCACGTTCGCACACATTGTGCAATAAATTTTAGTGGCAGGTTAATGGAAAATTGAGAACCGCGGTTACGCGCAAAGCGCATTATTGAATTGCCACTCTGTGGGCGGACACATTCATTCTCCATTTCCCATTCTCAATTCTTCTTCCGTTGGCATAACCGCGCCCTTATGCTGCACGGTATACGCCGAACATTCGGACGAAAATGTCAGATAATCCGCAAGTTTCTCCTGCGGGATGTCTGCGAGCGTTTCCGCTGTCACGCCGTCGCGGGTAAGCTGATACAGGAACGACCCGATGAACGAATCGCCCGCTCCGGTGGTATCCGCGACCGTCACTGGCAGCGCTTTGGTCTCGGCGCTCGCGTTCGGCGTGTAGACTGCCGCGCCGTCCGCGCCGCGTGTCACAAGCAGCAGCCTGCAGCCCTGCGAAAACAGAAGCTCTGCCGCTTCCCTCTCGGTTTTGCAGCCGGTGCAGAATTCAACTTCATCATCCGACAGCTTCACGAGGTCTGCACACGGCAGAAACTCACGAATCGCTGCCTGACAGCTTTCCGGGCTGTCCCACAGCGGCAGGCGCACGTTAGGGTCAAACGAGAGGAACGCGCCTGCGTCCTTTGCCAGCCGGATGGCCTTGCGATGTGCCTGCTTGACAGGTGCATCTACCAGATCGACCGAGCAGAAGTGCAGCACGGCACAGTCCGCGAAAATATCCGGCGTAATCTGCGCTTCATCGAGAAACAGGTCTGCCGAGGGATTGCGGTAGAAGGAAAACTCGCGGTTGCCGTTCTTATCAAGTGAAACAAACGCCAGCGCGGTATTCGCCCGTCCGGTGCGGAACACCGTTGAGATGTTCACGCCGTTTGCGTGCAGCGTTTTGAGAATGTGCGTACCGAATGCATCCTCTCCCACCTGCGAAATCATCTGCGCTCTGCCGCCGAGACGCGCCACTGCGGTTGCCACATTGGCCGGCGCACCGCCCGCGACACGCTCAAACTGCACGACCTCATCAAGTGCACAGCCGCGCTGCTGCGGCACGAAATCAATGAGCAGTTCGCCGATTGCCACTACTTTTTTCATCGTTCATTCCCCCAGAATATGTCGGTAAATCGCCTGCGCGACGCCGTTTTCCGCATTACTTCCGGTGATAACGTCCGCTGCTTCGCGGATGCACGGCTCGCTGTTTGCCATGGCAACGCCCAGCCCCGCCATCTGCAGCATGGTCAGATCGTTTTCGCTGTCACCGATGGCAATGACGTTGGCCAGCGTGCAGCCGAGGTGATGCGCCAGCCATTCCAGTCCGCGTCCCTTGTGCACACCCACGCGGTTGACCTCGACATTGCGCAGCTCTCCGCCATACATGACGGACGGCGCAAGCTCGAAAATACCGTATTTATCGAGCGCAGCTGTCAGCGGCGCGATTGCATTCGGGTCATCGTGATAAAGAATCGCCTTGGTGAATGGGCGCGGCTCGTCTGCGAGCGCAGCGCGCCACGCATTCTTGTCCCCGACAAAGTGATAACCCTCGTCGGCCTCGTCCATCACGACCCGTCCGCGCCGCTGCAGATTCTCGAGAAAATGCCGAAAAGCATGTCCATAGTACAAATCCTGCGTGGTATACAGGCATGGGTCGGTATCAATGGCAGTGCACTCGTTCAGGATGATGTCCACCATTTCTGTGCTCAGACCGTCGAAAAACGCCGGTTCCCTGTCGTCTGGATGCTGCACTGCCGCGCCGTTTGCGGTGACGAGCCAGTCCGGTGCGGCTTCCAGCTGTTCGCTGAAGCGGCGCACCTCGCGCACGTTGCGTCCGGTGCACAGCACGATCTGCACGCCCGCCTGCTGCGCCATGCGTACCGCGCGGGCGTTCTCCGGCGTGATGCGGCTCTGCGCATCCAGCAGCGTTCCATCTAAATCCAATGCCAGAATTTTGTATTGATTCGTCATATTCATACTCGTTTCCTGTTCTCATTCGCGCAGCATGGCACGCCGCGCACGATAATCGGGTAAATAGCGCTCCACCAGCGCCCAGAACTGCGGTCCATGGTTTTTATGTGCAATGTGCGCCAGTTCATGCACCACCACATAGTCGATAGCGGGTCCAGGATAGTCCATCAACCGCCATGAGAAGCAAATACTGTTTTTGCCGCTGCACGAGCCGAACCGTGTTCTCGCTGAGGTGATCTTCAGTCCGGCCGGGTACAGGTTCATCAGTTTTGCGTAATGCTGTACCTTGGGCGGCAGCTCTATTTTCGCTCGGCGGATAAGCTCAGCCTGCTTGGCCTCATCCGGCTCCGGATGTGCCGCACGGCGGGACTGCTGATCGGCAAGTGCGCGGACTATCCAGTCCGTATGCTCCGCGACAAACCGTTCAATACAGTATTTTGCCAGCCGCAGCGGCGCACGAACGATCACACGCCCCTCGCGCGTCACCTGCACGGCAAGCGTCTTGCGTTTGGAGCGAACCAGCTCGTATTCGATCATATCACTGTCCCTTGCGCTCCAGATTGCGGTTGTAGAAGAACACCGCGACCGAAATGCCGCAGATCAGCAGATAACCGAGAACGCTCCAGCCGTCCGGCAGCTGGCCGAACAGAAAAAAGCCGAGGACAGCCGAGAAGATGACCTGCGTGTAGTCGAACACCGAAATCTCCTTGGCCGGTGCGTTGGCGTATGCGAGCGTTACGCCGAACTGTCCCAAAGCGGCTGACGCACCTGCGCCGATCAGGCAGAAGAACTGTCCCCATGTCATTGGGTGGTAGTCCGTGATCATAAACGGCACGCATACCAGTGTGGAGAACATCGAGAAGAAGAACACAATGCGGGCGCTCTTTTCGCCTTTCCGGCTGAGTGCGCGTACACAGGTGTAGGCCGCGCCTGCACCCATGCCGCCCAGCAGGCCGATAATTGCCGGGAAGGTTGCCGAGGAAAAACCCGGCTTGATAATCAGCATGCTGCTGCCGAATGCCGCAAGCACCGCCGCGTACTGAAATACACTGGCCCGCTCCTTCAGCAGAATGAGCGAAAAGATGATAGCGAAAAACGGCGACATTTTATTAAGAATGTTTGCATCTGCCAGTACAAGATGGTCAATAGCGTAGTAATTGCAGAAAATGCCGAGTGTGCCGCAGGTTGCGCGTATGATGAGCAGCGGCAGGTTGCCCTTTTCCCATTTAAAACCAACCTTTTCACGGCACAGCACTACGGCGGCCACTGCCACCGCGACCAAGTTGCGGAAAAAGGTTTTCTGCGTGAACGGCAGATCCCCCGCCAGACGTATGAATGCCGCCATCATCGCAAAACCGAACGCGGACATAATGATAAAACCGATTGCCTTACTTTTTTTAGAAAGCACTGAAGTCTTCCTCCTTTTTGTTGTGAATTTTCTGACTGCTTCTATTGTAACACACAAACTGTTCCGCGTGGCAGAGAAATCGTCTGTTTTTCGCGTTTTGAATTTTTTCAAAAAAATTTGAAAAAAGGTGTTGACATTTAGCGTCCACATGGATATAATAATTCTTGTCGCTGACAGTGAGGCGACTCGATGAGAACAGAATGCGAGTGTGCTGGAACTGGTAGACAGGCACGTTTGAGGGGCGTGTGTCGATCGACGTACGGGTTCAAGTCCCGTCACTCGCACCACCTTCTTTCAACAACAAAATATGCGGATGTGGCGGAATGGCAGACGCGCTAGCTTCAGGTGCTAGTGTTCGCAAGGACGTGGGGGTTCAAGTCCCCCCATCCGCACCAAGTGAAAGAGCTGAAATCTTTTGATTTCAGCTCTTTTTCTATACTTTTGTCTACCACAAGTGTCTACCAAAATCGCGGCGCTTCATTTTAGTGCTGATTTTAGTGCAGGTTCAGCACCTTTTTAACGAGTTTTAGGATGACAGGATATCGTTTCAGGACATATGCTACCGATCAGCAGCAAAAGCACAATTTCCGCATCACCAAAAGAGCTGAAACCCAAAAGTTTCAGCTCTTTCCCACATTTTCAATTACACCCTGTCTCCGCTACCTTCATGCGCGAATACCCAATCGGCATATTCAACGGTACGCTTGCACGAATCGAGCAGTATACACCATTTTCGGTCTGCAGCAGCACACGATCGTCCTTAGAGAGATTCGGCAGCCAGCCGGCGTCCTGCTGCGCTGTCTCGTTATAAATGCCGAGATTATATTTGCTGCCGGGTATCGTCACCGCAAACGCGCTGACCGTCTCACCGTTTCCCATAAAACTGTAAAACGGCTTATACTTCACATCTTGCGTCAAATACACATTCCGATAATAGCCGCTGATTGAATGCGAACCGACATCAGCCACCTCAGCCAGTGCCGTACTCGATACCGAAGCCGTCTGCTTCGGTACTGTCCACCTGGGATACAGCGCCGAGAACTCCGGTACCGGCTCTACTGTGCCGTCGCTGTGCTGAATGGCTGCCGCACCATTCACCGTCCACGCCTGACTGCCGTAAATGACCTTCTCGCATGCGGCTGCCGTGCCGGTATTCGCCGCACCGGCGCTCATCATCAGCGCAGAGACCGTCATGCAGCCTGCCAGCGCGGTACTCAGTATTTTCCGAAATCTGTTCATTATTCAACCCTCCCTGTTTGTTCTCTAACCGCTATCCATACCTTACCGATTCTACAATTTCAATGAATCGTCTAAATCACCTCCAAAAGCAGTTATCTAAGCAGATACCCCCTGCAAATTGCGTTTGTCATGGTCTATCTGTAAGATAACTGCTTTTCACTGAAATTACAACCGACTGTTCCTGCTTAGTCGTTATTCGTTCCTGCTTTGCGCGTTAAGGAGCAGAATATCGCAGATGAACCGGTCGTTCTGCTCGTAAAACCGAATCAGTCCCTGATTACGTTCCACCGCCTGCCGCATATTCTGAATACCGAAGCCGTGGCGATACCGGATATTTTTCGTGGTACGCAGTGCCGGATTATCCGACAGCACCGGATGTGCGATATCATTGGCAATCACAATCGAGCTGTATGCTCCCTGCGGCTGAATATGAATATCCACCACCTTGCGCTCACTGCCTTTCGCAGCACGAATCGCATTGTCCAGCGCATTGCCGAGGATGATGGTAATATCCTCCGGCGAAATACCCGACAGCGGTGTCGTGATAATGGCGCTCAGCCGAACACCTGCCCGTTCCGCGGCTGCGCTTTTGCTGTTGATGATCGCGTCAAGCACCTTGTTGCCCGAAAACATGATCAGCTTGTTGACGGTATTCTGCTGCTGCAGAAGCTGCCCTGTGTACTGCTCGATTCCCGTAAGATCCCGTTCTTCCGCCATGGATAAAATGCAGAGCAGGTGATTTTTGAGGTCATGCCGCAGCGCACGAACCGTGTCATACATGTTCTCAATGTCCTTGGCGTTTTCCTGCAGACATTCGTTCTGCAGCGCGAGCAGCGCCATTTCGGTTTGGATTTTGCTGACCTGCCCCAATCGAACAAACAGGAAATAAATCAGGATATTCAACGCCAACACGATACACACCGCATAAAATACAATATTTTGAATATGCGGTTCCTGTATCGCCGCGTACATCATCAGCGTAATCGTGATAATGGATAACGTTGGAATCGCTACCAACGGGATAACATCCAGCCATTTGATTCGACCGTTTTCCTTCACCCGCAGGATAATCCGCGTGATTACAAAAAACAGCAGTTTGGTTATCAAAATCGAAATAATGCGAACCGAATTAAACCGACTGAGCAGCAAGGCAACATTATTTCCGGACAATTTTGCGACAAGCAGTGCCGTAAAAGTTGCAATAATAGCCACAAGGCCCATCGTAAATGCAGAAACAAATATCTTCTGCAGGATTGGTCCGCGCAGCAAAATGCAGCAAAACGCAATGTTGATCAGTATCTGTATCGAGCTTGCATAGCCTTCATACAGCTGCCCCCAGGAGAAAAAGGCTACACTGCCGAAGGACAGCACACCAAAGAGTGCCGTCCATATATATTTCGCCGGACAGGCCATGCGGTATCCGAAATACTGCACTAAGAAGCTCAAAATAAGGGTTACCTCTACGGCGTTAATTGCCATTTCAAACCAGAAATTCATGGGCGCAGACTCCTCATATACGCCATGAAGGCGGTCTGTGTTTCCTCAGCTTTGGCGCGGCTGACCGGCAGGACCGTCCCGTCCGACAAGGTGACGCTTGTCCGGCTGCAGATTTGAACAAACCGGCAGTTCAGCAGATAGCCAACGTGGCAGCGCACGAAAAAGTATTTGCTGAGTGCCGTTTCGATATCGCTCATGCGTGCCTTGAACCGCAGGGATTTCTCGTTGTAATGTACAACGATATAATGTCCCTGGCTCTCAAAATACGCAATCTCCGTGATCGGAATGCGGGTGCTGCTGCCGTTCATCGTAACCGTGTAGTGAATCTGACGACTGTTGAGAAGCTGCATCATTTTCTCGGTTATCCGCGGCAGTTCCTCCAGATGCGTTTTGCGGAGAAACCAGAACGGCTGAAACGCAAACGACTGATACACCAGATCTTCCATGCCGGACAGGAAAATGATAATCGGCTTCGACGGCATGGCTGACAGTTCTTCCGCGACCGAAAAGCCGTCTTTTTCGGGCATATCAATATCTAAAAACAGCACATCAGTCGGCCTGCATGTAATCTCACGCAAGGCTTCCACGCCCGTGTGCGCGAACACGATCTCCGGTGTGATTCCGTATTTTTTGAAAACGGTCAGCAGACGTTTTGCAAAGACCTGCGTGAATACGGTATCGTCATCGCACAGTATAATACGCATGAGTGCTCCTCCCTGTTGTGTTCTGAACTAACTATACCATAAAGCAGCACGGCATACAATATTTCACAAAGCGGTCTGTCTCCTGCTGCTCCGCTTCTATTATACCGCAGATTGATGGACGTCCGGCTGCAGAGCAGGAACGCAAAGTGTCCAATCAGGAACGCGCTATTGATTTTGCTCTCGAAAACGGGTATCGTGCGTAACATAACCCGATAGAAATCAGGTGAACGATCTATGACGGCACAGGACAAGGAGCTGTTTTCCCAATTATACGACCGGAATTACAAGCGGCTGCTGTATGCGGCCATCCGCATTGCACACAACCCGTTTACAGCAGAGGAGCTGACGAACGAGGCGTTTACCATCCTGCTGACGCATTTTGACCAGGTGCGCCAGCACCCGAATCTGCCCGGTTGGCTGCACACCGTGCTGACCAATCTCGCGCTTGATGAGTACAAACGGCGGAGCCGGTATGTGCAGGTGCCGCTGGACAGCGTTCAGGATCTTGGCTGTGAACCGATTTTCCTTTCCATGCTCGACCTGCTGCCGAACGAATTATCCCGCACGGATAAGGAGATTCTGTATCTGCGGTATCAGCTGAATCTGAACTGTGTGGACATTGCCGAATATCTGCATATCAGTCACGAGGCCAGCCGTGCGCGCTTAAGCCGCGCCAGACAGCATTACGCTCACCTGCTTGCGAAGGAAAGGCTGATGTGAACTCCCATCCTGCCGAATAGTTTCGCTGTATGTATAATACGGGCAGCAGAACTGCACTATAAAGGAAAAGTCAGCCGTTTTCGGCTGACTTCAGTCTGTCGATAAAGTCAATCTATCGTTTTTACTTTTCGTGCGGCAGCACGCATAAAATAGAATTTGCACAGCAAATTCATAATTCCCGGGGGCGTGTACCTCGGGAATTATACAAGGGACGAAAAATTGTGCCCGTAGGGCGCGGCTTTTCGTCAAGATTCGATTGAAAGCGTGGTTTCAATCGAGAGGCTGCTCGAAAAACGGAGTTTTTCGACAGCCTCAAGTCAGCCGTTTTCGGCTGACTTTTCCTTTATATATCATCCTTCTTGCGCTTCTGCTCCTATTTTCGCGAGGATTTGACAAACCGCTCCAGCGTTTCCACCATCTCCGAGCCTTCCAGCGGCTTTGCAATATGCATATCCATGCCCGCAGCAAAGGCAAGCTGACGGTCCTCTGCGAAAGCGTTTGCTGTCATGGCGATGATTGGAATGGTTCTCGCATCCGGACGCTTCATCGCGCGAATACGCCGCGTCGCTTCCAGACCGTCCATCACCGGCATCATCACATCCATTAAAATCGCATCAATTTCTCCGGGCCTGGAATCGGCAAAAATGCGTACCGCCTCCTCACCATTCACTGCCTTGATGATGGAGGCTTCTTCCACATTGAGTACAAACTCAGCAATCTCCATATTCATCCTGTTATCTTCCGCAACCAGCACATGCAGTCCGGCAATAGAACTGGTCTGCAGCAGACGTTTCGGCTTGTTTCGCTTCTCCGGTGCATGGCAGATGCGGAACGACAGCGACAGCGTAAACGTCGTGCCTACGCCCTGCCTGCTGACAAAGGACAGCGTGCCGCCCATTTTCTCCGCCAGACTTTTCGCAATCGGCATACCCAGACCGGTACCGCCATATTCCGATCGAGCAAAATTCCGTTCCTGTGCAAATGGCTCAAATACGTGCTTCTGAAACTCCTCGCTCATGCCGATACCGGTATCCGCACAGGTGAATTCAATCTGTGCAGTCTCCGGATCCGCACTCGGCTTTTCGCGGCATCCCAGCCTGACTTCGCCCCCCGCGTGGTTGTACTTGACCGCATTGCTGATGATATTCATCAGCAGCCGACGCAGGTGCAGCGGACTGCCGAGCAGGCAGCGGTGCTCAACCGGATAGCCATCCGTTATTATCGTAATGCCCCGCTCCCGTGCCTGCTTATCCACCACCACGCCAACACTGTCCAGCAGTTCCTTGAGGTCAAACTCGCGTTCCTCCAGCATGATCTCGCCGGATTCCAGCTTGCCCATGTCCAGCACCTCGTTTACCAACTCAAGCAGCAGACCGGAGGCATCCCAGATTTTCTTCCGGCACTCGGTCTGCTTGTCCGGATCGTCCTTGTAATAATTCGCAATCTCGATCATACCGCGAATGCCGTTAATCGGCGTGCGGATATCATGGCTCATGCGCTGCAGGAACTCAGTCTTAGCGCGGTTGGCCTGCTCAGCCTTTTTGGCGGATTCCATCAGCTGCCCGCGGAATTCCCGCTCGCGCCGATCCTGCTCGGCCAGATATTCCCGCGCGGAACGCCTGCGGAACATTTGAATCACGGTCAGCATGACCAGATAGATGATCAGCGCCGCCATCATATTTTTGACCATATCAGTCGCTACCATACGGTCGGATACATAGGCGTAGATATAGTAGTCGCGGCTGCGGTCCAGACCACCGAAATAGGCATTGCCATCGCACTTGAAATGTCCGACCGCGGCGGACGACAGTTTTGACTTGATCTGCTGCAGAATCCGGCTGTCCTCCACCTTGGTATCAGCCAGTTCTTCGTCGTTGGACGCGATAATGCGGTCGCCGTTTGTCACCACAATCACACCGTCGTCCCTGGTATTATAGCCCGCAAGCAAGCCCTGTATGGTCAGCGTATAATTGCGTGCATACTCCGCAGTGGTGTGATAGTATACAACGATCACACCGGGCACATCTGTACGACCGTACGCCGAAATATCCACATAGGAGCCGTCCGGCAGGTCAATCCGCGAAGCATAGGTCTTCTGCGGATACCTGACCACATCGAGCACTGTATTCCGCTCTATATACTCCTGCAGTGTTAGAAAATTCAGCAGATCACCGTTATACTCGCACTGCACTCTTCCATCTGTGTCCAGCAGAATAATGCCGGTCAGCCGCTGTTTCTGCGCATAGAACCGAAGCCGGTCTTCATCTACAGCCGAGCCCTCATAGCCGATATTGCGGTTTACCTGCTGTGCGTTGTCCATGATACGCATCAGACTTTTGGTAACAGCCGCAGCATTATAGCGTGTATAGGTCGTGCACTGCTCCTTCACATAGTCTATCGTATTGCCGAGCTGTTCCCGTGTCTGCGCGCTCTCCGCACGCACCGTGCGAAAGCCAACCAATATGACCAGCACGGCGCCGATTGCAGCCGCAATCCGTTCGTACCGGCGCGTGGCTTTGCCCTTTTTAACCTGCAGCACAGTCCACCTCCAAATATTTGTCCGGATCGGACAGATACCTGCCTATGATCGTTCGAGTCGTACCGTCTGCACGCATTTCCTCGAAAACCCGGGAAAGCTGTTCGTTCAGTCCACGCGCATCGTTTTTTGCAAACGCCACACCAATTCCTGTCGTGAGAATACTTTCGTCCAGAATACGGTAATCCACATCATAATCCTTCATATACTGCCTAATAGCGGTTTCGTGCGCCGCGATCGCATCCACATAGCCCTTGCCGAGAGAGGTGTAGAGCAGTTCGCGATCCTCCAGACTGTATACTTCACGCACGAGCGGAATGCGGCTGTCCGTTCGCTCGAGGAAAATGCTCTCCGGCTTGGTGGTGGACTGCACGGCAATGGTCTTGCCCTCCAGATCGCTCAGCCGGTAAATATCGCTGCTGCGGTTGACCGCAACCACCTGGCGGCTGATCATATACGGTTCAGTCCAGTTGTATTCGTTCTCGCGCCCATCAATGGAAAAACATCCCCAGATACAGTCAATATCACCATGTTCAACCAGTTTCTTCTTTTCTTCCCAGTCAATGCCGACGAAGGATACTGCATACCCCAGCCGTCCGAAGGATTCCTTAGCCAGATCCACATCCACGCCTGCCGGATTGCCGTTTTCATCGGTATAATTAAACGGCGGATAGTTGTCACTGCCCACCTTGATCGTTATCGGTGTTTTCGTCTGGTGCTCCTGCATATCCTCGGCAGCCGTACATCCGCACAGCAGCACACCCGCCAGCGCTGCCGCAAATACACCGAAAATCCGTCTTTTGAGTCTCATGGCTTCCCCTGCTTTGCTTTTTATCCTTATTATACCATTTTAGATCTATGAATGCCAGAGAGAGTATAACATTTTATTCCAGTATTTTTCGACAATTTTTTCACTTTATGTCGATTTTTTCGTACCCAAATCCGCCAGCAACACCTTCATTTGCCCGCCGCAAACCATACCTTCCTGTGCAGCAATGTCGTTGCTCATGTCGATGGTGACGCACTTGTGCTCGCCGGTCCCAATCAAGTAGTACGCCTGCCGCATAACGGCGCTCTCACTGCAGCCGCCGCCGATGGTGCCTGCGGTAGCCGTGTTGGCATCGACCACCATGTACGAGCCGGATTTTACCGGCGTGGAACCGCTGGTCTCGTACACGAGCATGAGCGTTTTGGGAATATCACCGCGTGCAGCGGTTTCCAGCAGCGGCAGGTCGATGTCCTCTGCGGTGAGAATGCTGCTCTTGGAACGGCGATCGGTCGTGCGACGGCGTTCCGCGATCAGCTCTGCCACGATAGAAATCGCAATTTCCTTGACGGTCAGCGCACCGATGTCCAGACCGATGGGCGTATGAATGCGGTCGAGATCTGCCCGAGAGAAGCCTTCTTCCTCAAGCATGTTCAGCAGACCGACCGTGCGCCGCTTCGACCCGATCATACCGAGATAGCGCGGCATGGTGCCGCGCAAAAGCTCCCGCAGGCAGTCCGCGTCATAACGATGCCCGCGCGTGATAACGGCAACGTAATCGCTCTCTCGGATGCCGATTTTCTTAATTGCTGCCGGAAACAGATCACATACGATCTGCTTTGCTTCCGGAAAGCGCGGATGATTGGCAAAAGACGGCCGGTCGTCCGCCACAACCAGCTCAAAACCGAGATCGGCCGCATAGCGGCAAAGCGGCTGCGCGATCGTGCCGCCGCCGAGCAGAATCAGGCGTTCCTGCGGCATGAAATTGCGCGTGTACTGTACGCCGTCCGCGTCGATAGTCAGCGCCGCCGGAAGTCCCTTGCGCGCATTTTCCGCGGCAGCCTGCAGCTGTTCCAGCAAAGTCATCGTGCCGTCGCTCCTTCCGCGTGATAATCGCCGCTTTTGCCGCCGGTCTTGTGCAGCAGCAACGTCTCATCAATACGCATACCGCGGTCCACCGCCTTGCACATGTCGTAGACGGTCAGCGCGGCAACAGTGGCCGCCGTGAGTGCTTCCATCTCAATACCGGTCTTGTGCGAACAACGCAGCGTGCTGACAACGCGCACCTGCGTCTCCGAGACAGCCTCAATGGCGATGTCCACGCTCTCGATCGGGATCGGATGGCACATCGGGATCAGCTCTGCCGTCCGCTTGGCCGCCATAATGCCCGCGATACGCGCGCACGCGAACACATCGCCCTTGGGCACTGTGCCGTCAAGGATCATGCGCAGCGTCTCCGGCTGCATGGTCAGCACGGACTGCGCCACCGCTTCGCGCTGCGTGACCGGCTTCGCGCCGATGTTGACCATGTGCGCTGCACCGTTTTCATCCAAATGGGTCAGTTTCATGTTGTTCCTCCCGAAAACTTATTTTGTTCCGCAAACACAAAAAACACCGCTCAAAACGACGTTTAAGCGGTGTTTCATCTGGTCCGAGTGACAGGATTCGAACCTGCGGCATCCTGCTCCCAAAGCAGGCGCGCTACCAACTGCGCTACACCCGGATAGTATTGTGAGCGCCCCGTATTCCGAGGAACCGAGGCGCTTGATGGTGCCGGTGACCGGACTCGAACCGGTACGCTGTCGCCAGCGGTGGATTTTGAGTCCACTACGTCTACCAATTCCATCACACCGGCATAACATGGTTATTATATCGTAAATCGCACCGGTTGGCAAGAGGAATTTTTCGAAAAGGGTATTTTTCTTTCACTGCCGCAAAAGATAACAGCCATTCCCGTGGGAATGGCTGTTATCTGTTAAAACAAATGTGCAACGCCAATTACACCCTGAGAACCGAGCAGCATAATGAAGCCTGCAACAATTACGCCGCACAGAATCGAAGTCAGCGCCTTGGTTTTCGGCATTTTGAGCAGCGTTGCAATCAATGCACCCGACCATGCTCCGGTGCCCGGCAGCGGAATCGCCACAAAAAGGAACAGACCCAGCCGTTCATATCTGGTGACCTGACCGGTCTTTCCGAGCAGCTTTTCGCGGTACTTGGTGGCAAAGCCGGAAAGCGGGCCGAGCGAGCACACCCAGTCCAGCAGCTTTTCGCCGAAGAACAGCAAAAACGGGATCGGGATCATATTGCCGATCACAGCCAGCGGGATCAGCTCGATCGCCGGCACGCCTGCGACTGCGCCCAGCGGGACCGCACCGCGCAATTCCACCAGCGGAACCATGGAGATGAGCACAACCGCCAGTTCACGGCCTGCGCCCATCAGCCAGTTGAATAACGATGAAAACACGATTTTTTCCTCCTGACAAGTGTTCTATGGTAAACAGCGAATACTCACACAGATATACTTGTTAATGATACCCTATTCCGCATACAAACGCAAGCGCTGCAATCGTAAAATCTGTGTAAAATAATTTGACGCACCTCTTGCGAACGGTTATACTGGATATATAAAGGAGGGGATCTCCATGCCGCGAGGACAAAAAGACGCTGCCTTTTACGACAGCGCAGCTCTGCTTGTGCTTTCTCTGCTTGAGGAGGCGGACAAGACCGGTTTTCATCTGCTGCATGAGGTGGAATGCCGCTCAGACTGCGCGTTTGCCATCCGTGAAAGCCGCCTGTATCCCCTGCTGCACGGACTTGAGGCACGCGGCGATGTCCGCTCCTGTGAACGGCAGACCGAGGACGGCACGCACCGTTTTTACCGGCTGACCCGTCAGGGCGTGAAAACGCTCACCTGCTGCCGGGAACAGTGGAAAACCTGCCGCAAGCCAATCGGAGGTGGCGCCTGTGTCACCAAATAAGCTGATTGTGCCGTACCTGCACCGCGTGTGCCGGCATCTCCTGTGGCCGCCTTACCGTGCCCGCGTTCGGCGGGAGCTGACCGACCATATTCTCAGCCGCGCGGAGGAGCTGCGCTGCCGCGGCAGTCTCACACAGGAGCAGGCTGTGCGTCAGGTGCTGCGCGCACTCGGTGACCCGGATGTACTGGGAAAGGCTCTGCGGCAGGCACGTCTGCCGCTTGCACGGGTAGTGTACAATGTGATTTTCGCCACTGTGTGGATCGCGATTCTGCTCTGTGCGTTATATCTGACAATTCACCTGCTGTAAGCAGCACAAAAGCGTTCTGTATGAGATTTACAGAACGCTTTCTTTAGGCAATACCGCATAGCGGTGTTGCCTTTATTTTCTTGCGCTGTGCAGCAGCCACAGCTTGCCGAGAGTCTGCACCAAGCACGCCACAAGGATGACGCCAAACGCCATCGCGCCCGCCTCCTCGATGAACAGCGTACCGTATCGAGCAAAGCCATCCGTGTCGCCCTGCACGAGCGCAAGCGTCGTGTAATACAGGTCGCCGCCCGGAATCAGCGGCACCAGCATAGGCACGAGCAGCGTGATGACAGGCGCTTTGAGCAACCGCGCGAGCACCTCGGCCAGTGCGGCCGTTGCCAGTGTAGAGACAAAAAACGCGGTCACGCGGTTATCATACCACTGCATCGCCAGCAGATACACACCCCAGTTTACCGCAGCACCCAGCATGATCGTGATCAGGCGACTGCCGTAAATATGAAACAGCAGTCCGAAGCCGAGCGCACCGATCATCGCCATGACAATCTGCAGAAGGATTTCACCCGTCATACGGCACCGCCCCCAGTCTGCATGAGCACGAGTGCGCAGCCTGCCGCGATGGCAAGCGCTCGCAAAACCGCTTCAAATGCGCTGAGCAGTCCGGTGATGGTGTCGCCCACGAAAATATCGCGCATGGAGTTGACGAACGGAATGCCCGGAATCAGCAGCATGATGTTGCCGATAATGATATAATCCAGATTCTGTCCCATGCCGGTTTTTACCGTGAGAGCCGCTGCCGCGCACATCGCCGCCGAGCTGACCATGGTCAGCACGAGCGGCTGCAGCGAAATCCGATCACCGAGCACGCCGATGACATACAGCAGCACGCTGCACAGCATGGCGGCTATGCCGTCTCTCCAGGTGCCGCCGAAGAACACAGCGAACGAGCCTGACGTGATCAGATACGCCAGCGGCAGCCGGCATCGCAGCTTATCCGGTGCGGTGCGGATGGCTTCCAGACGTGCGTGTAATTCCTCCGGCGGGATAGGATTCACACATACCTTGCGCGACAGCTCGTTGACCGCCTCAATGCAGCGCATATCGGTTCCGCGCCGCAGGATGCGGCGTGTCTGCGTAATCACCTGACCGTCTGCCGTCCGTACCGTTACTGCCATGCTGGCCGTGATGGTCAGCACATCCGCTCGTACAAAACCGTAGGCGCGTGCCAGACGACGCATGGTGTCCTCTACGCGAGCTGCCTCAGCACCCGAGGTCAGCAGCAGCTCTCCCGCATCCAGCACAGCGGAAAGTGTCTGCTCCGGTCGATCCATCAAACCACGCTCCTCTCATTACAGCAGCGGCGCGAACAGACGCAGCACGCTTGCCATGATCGACCGAATCCACGGCACACGGCGCAGCCATTCGTCATCAATCCGGCGGCTGACATTGATGGTCTCCATAATGTCCTGCTTAACGGCAGCAACGACCGAGCTGTTGTAGAAGCAGGTCGCGCACTCAAAGTGCAGGAAGAACGAGCGGAAATCCATGTTGATCGTACCGACCACCGCCGTATCATCGTCGGACACGATGGTTTTCGCGTGCAGAAAGCCCGGTCGGTACTCATAAATCTTCACACCCGCTCGGTGCAGCTGCTGATAATACGAACGTGTGATCATGTACACCAGCTTTTTATCCGGGATGCCCGGCGTCAGGATGCGCACGTCCACGCCGGACTGCGCCGCAATGGTCAGCGCCGTAATCATCTCGTTGTCCAGTACAAGATACGGCGTGGTGATATAGACGTACTTTCGCGCGTTATGGATGATCTGCAGGTAGGTAGATTCACCGATATTGATGTCGTCGAGCGGTGAATCCGCAAACGGCTGCACATAGCCGTCTGCCGGCAGCTTGGCGGTCGGCAGATAGTTTTCGAGCGGCGGCATATCCTCGCCGGTGACATACTCCCACATCTGCAGGAACAGGGCGGTCATATTGGCTGTTCCCTCACCTCGCAGCATGATGCCGGTGTCCTTCCAGTAGCCGAAACGCACCTTTTTGTTGATATACTCATCCGCCAGATTGATACCGCCCATATAACCGACATTGCCGTCAATAATCGTCATCTTGCGATGGTTGCGGTAGTTGAGATAGGTGTTCAGCGTCGGGATAAAGCGGTTAAAGCGCACCGCGTGAATGCCGAGGCTCATCAGATAGCGGTCGTAGTTTTTCGGCAGCGTGCAGATCGAACCAACGTCGTCGTACAGCACGCGCACATCCAGTCCGGCGGCCGCCTTCTCCCGCAGGATATCAAGGATCGTATCCCACATTATGCCTTCTTCGATGATGAAATACTCCAGAAAGATGAACTTCTGTGCGCGGCGCAGCTCCTTGCACATGGAGTCGAACATTTCCTCACCAATACGGAAATATTTCGTCTCCGTGTTGGTCCACACCGGCATACCGTCCAGCGTCTCGATATAGCGGGCGCGTGCTGCATGACGCGGATGCTGCTCGATCAGCTCCTTTGTAGCAGGCGTGCGCATATAATCAGTGAAATCCGGCGGTTTCGGCTCGTACTGATGCTGGGTACGCGCCCGATTGAGCGGCGTATTGCCCCAGAACAGATAAAACAAGCCGCCGAACAGCGGCAGCAGCACAATAACCAGTATCCATGTGATCTTGTACATCGGGTTGTCGTACTTACGCACCAGCCAGATGACAATGATAACGCTCAGCACGGTCAGTGCCGGTGTCAGCCAGTGATATTCCGTACTTGCCCAGCTTACGCCGAACATAACGATTGCAAGCTGAATCAGCAGCAGGAATCCGCCGACAACGCGTCGGTCGCCCAGCAGCTTGCCTACTTTTCTGCGCATCATAATCGCTCCCTTCCCTGCATAGCGCAGTCCTTCCATAGACTATAATCATATCGCACAAGGTATAAAAAGTCAACGCGTCTGCGTTGCTCTCCGGTTAAATATGTGCTACACTAAAAGTAACATTTTTGTAAACCACCGTTAATCATACAGGAGGATCATCCATGCCCCATATTTCCGTGCCCGCCGCCGAACTGAACACGCGGCTCGACCGTCTGCGCTGTGCCATGACCGAGAAGGACCCTGCGTGGTCCATGCTTCTGCTCGACAACACGCTCGACATGTACTACTTCACCGGCACAATGCAGGATGGCGCACTTGTCGTGACACCCGATCAGGCTACACTGTTCGTCCGCCGCTCGTTTGATGTTGCAAAGGACGAATCCGCCTTTGCAGACATCCGTCCGATGGGCAGCTTCCGCGGCATCAAGGAGGTCTATCCGGATATTCCGGAGACCGTCTACGTTGCCGCAAAGACCATGACGCTGCAAAAGCTCTCCATGCTGAACAAGCATCTGCCGTTTGCACCCAAGCCGATGGACGGCGTTCTGAGCGGTCTGCGCTCGGTCAAGAGCGCGTATGAGCTTGACTGCATGCGCGAATCCGGCAGACTGCACCGCTATGTCATCGAGGAACTTGCTCCGGCGTTCCTGCGCGAAGGCGTCAGCGAAGCACGCCTGTGCAGCGAGATCTGCACCGCCATCGTGGACCGCGGCGGCATGGGTATCTCGCGCTACAATCAGCCGGCAGCCGAGGACGTGCTCGGTATTGCCAGCTTCAGTGAAAACAGCCTGCGTCCCACCGCACTGGACAGCCCCTCCGGCTGTATCGGCACCTCGACCGCAATGAAGTCCATCGGCTCGTCCGAGCGCACGCTGCACGAAGGCGACACCGTCCTGCTGGACATTCCGTGCGGCTGGCGCGGCTACCATACCGATAAGAGTATTACGTTCTACTACGGCGAGCTGGACAAGCATCCGCAGAGCGGCGTGATCCGCGCGGCACGCGAGCAGTGCATTGCGCTGGAGAACGAAACTGCATCTCTCCTGCGCGCCGGTGCCGTTCCGGCTGAGATTTACGAGAAGATCCTCTCTCTCGTCGATCCTGCGTTCCGCGAAGGCTTTATGAACGGCTGCAAGTTCCTCGGCCACTCCATCGGTCTGACAATGGACGAAACACCGGTTCTCGCCAAAGGCTTCTCGGCTCCGCTCGAGTCCGGCATGACGCTTGCCGTTGAGCCGAAGATCGCGATTCCGGGTGTCGGCCTCATCGGCTGCGAAAACACCTATGAGATCACCACAGACAGTCCTGCGCAGTCGCTCACCGGCGCATGCGACACGCTGTTCGAGGTACTCAATCAGTAATCTATACAAAAATATCCGCTCTCTGTTTGTACAAAGAGCGGATGTTCTCTTTTCACTCCTCTTTTGCATCCGGCATAGAATGGCGCAAAGGAGGTTTTTGCTTATGAATCAATCGACGACTCTCGCCGTCGTCGGCGGCGACGTGCGTCAGGCGTATTTAGCCGAGCTGCTGCACGAAGCAGGCCACACCGTGCGCACGTTTGCACTCGAGCGCCGCCCCGCCGCAGGCTGCACGGCTGTAAGTGACCTGCAGGCGTGCCTTGCCGACGCACGCGCGGTCATTCTGCCTATGCCGGTGCAGACGGGGGACGGCAGTCTGAACGCGCCGCTTGCCAATGCACAGCACACAATCGGCGATGTACTCGATGCCATTCCCGCCGGAACACTGACGCTGGCCGGTGCCGTGCCTTTTTCCGTACACGCCCGCGCGGTGCAGAACGGACTGACACTCATCGACTACTTATCCCGCGAGGAGTTGGCGATCCGCAACGCGGTACCTGCCGCATTTGCAAAAAGCACAGGCTGTCCGGTTACAGGCGGCAGGCTTCCTGCCGGAGATACTCCACGAGAGCCGCACAGAATTCGCGGTTGCTCGGCGGCTCCTTATCCTGTGCACGCGCTTCACCGAAATACCTGGCAAGCACGGCTTTATCGCACTTATCCCATGCGCGGCGAACGGCGTAGCGCATATTGCGCTCCACATTACTGCCTTCGCTGTTCAGCTGCTGCGCGACACTGTGATAAATGATCTTGGTGATGCTGGCACCGTTGGTCTCCCGATACAGGCACACGGTCAGCAATGCACACTGATAGCCGATCGTCTGCTCGCGCATACCCAGCTCACGCAGGATCTGGGCCAGCCGCTGCTCCACCGTGTCTCCCCGACTGGTACAGGTGACCGCCAGCTTGATGCGCTCATACAGTGCATCCGCGCAGATTGGCTTACGCAGCAGCACGTTCATGTGCAGCAGACTGCACTCTACATAGGTCTGACCGCCGATGAACGAGCTGAGCAGGATAATGCTCGTATC
Organism: Butyricicoccus sp. AF18-9LB; assembly: GCF_027684505.1. Classification (NCBI taxonomy): domain Bacteria; kingdom Bacillati; phylum Bacillota; class Clostridia; order Eubacteriales; family Butyricicoccaceae; genus Butyricicoccus; species Butyricicoccus sp. AF18-9LB. The sequence goes on along the minus strand of NZ_JAQCWA010000005.1, from coordinate 85,305 downwards.
CCACATCTTATTCTGTCTCATCCATGACGCAACGGCAAAGCCGTCCGCATACGGCAGGTCGGTATCCAGCACGACCATATCCGGCGTTTTTTGTCGAATCATTTCCCACGCCTTCGTGCCGTTCGACGTACAGCCGACAAGCTCCAGCTCATTGCTCGCCTGCATAAGCCGTTTTGTCTGTTTCAGCAGAGACTCGTCCGCACACGCCAGTAAAATACGCATTTTGCCTTGTTTGATCTTCATTTACTGCTTTCCCCCGGCTTTCTCTATCTTATGCCGATTTATGGATTACATCTTATTTTTACATATTCAGCGCGTCCGCGCAAGCGGATATCCCTGCTTTTTCCCGCATATTTATCGACAATTTTCGACAAGTCCGCGTTTTTTCTGTCGAATGTCCGGTTTTCTCCCAACCGGACAGGTGCTCTGCGCTTCTCTGTGAAACCGCATAATCCCTCTATCAAAAACCGCATTTTGGTACTTTTACACTTGCATAAACGGTAAAAATACGCTATACTATCGTTTGTGCCGTTCGGCACTTTGCTTCCGGATATGGAATGACAGTTCGAAACCATCCTGTCGTAAAACAAAACTAGGGACAACGAAACAGAAAAACTTTACGTTTCTCAATCAACGTTGTTGTGTGCATTATTTGGAGGTGAACGAAATATGGTAAAAGAAAACATGAGCAAGGTTCAAAAACTGACCGTTTCTGCTATGGTGATGGCACTTTACGTTGTTGTGCTGTACTTTACGCAGAGCTTCTCTTTCGGTGCGTACCAGATCCGCATTGCGACGGCTCTGTATGCGCTCGCTTACCTGTTTCCGTTCCTGGTTTTGCCGCTTGGTTTCGCTAATTTCATTGCCAACTTTCTGTTCGGCGGACTCGGTCTGCTGGACTGGTTCGGAGGCTGCTTCGTCGGTATCATCGTTACCGCGATCATCGTGCTCATCCGCCGCAAGGGCTGGAGCCGCTGGCTGATGATCCTCCCGATCATCCTTGTGCCCGGTCTCGGCGTACCGAGCTATCTGAGCTATCTGCTGCACGTTCCGTATTCTGTACTCGCCACCAGCCTGTGCATCGGTCAGTCCGTACCTGCGGTCTGCGGTGTCGTTCTGGTGAACGTACTGCAGCGTGCACTGTATCCCAAGGCAACTAAGGCTAGTTAATGTAAGGAGAATGCAACCATGACCGGAAGAAATAAAGAAGAACTGAACGGCGTCACTCTGCTGGGCAGCCAGAAGAACAAGTATCCCTCGGACTATGCGCCCGAAATGCTAGAGACTTTCCCGAACAAGCATCCGGACAATGACTATTTTGTCAAGTTCAACTGCCCGGAGTTCACCAGCCTGTGCCCGATGACCGGCCAGCCGGACTTTGCTACTATCTATATCTCCTATGTGCCCGGCGAGCGCATGGTAGAGAGCAAATCGCTCAAGCTGTATCTGTTCAGCTTCCGCAACCACGGCGATTTCCATGAGGACTGCGTAAACATCATTATGAAGGACCTCATCCGCCTGATGGACCCGAAGTACATTGAGGTCTGGGGCAAATTTACGCCGCGCGGCGGCATCTCGATCGACCCGTACTGCAACTACGGCAAGCCCGGCACCCGCTGGGAGGAGGTTGCATTCGAGCGTCTCACCCACCACGATCTGTACCCGGAGAAGGTGGACAACCGATGAGCGAAAAGGCAATGGTCCTGTGCAGCGGCGGCGTGGACAGCACGACCTGTCTTGCGCTTGCCATCGAGAAGCACGGCAAGGAGAATGTGTGTGCGCTGTCCATTTACTACGGTCAGAAGCACGTTAAGGAGATCCAGGCTGCAAAGGCGGTTCTCGAATACTATGGCATCGAGGGCACGTCTCTCGACCTGACGCCGGTGTTCGCGTACAGCGACTGCTCGCTGCTTTCCCACTCGACCGAGGACATCCCCGAGGAATCCTACGCCGAGCAGCTGGCGCAGCGCGGCGGCAAGCCGGTTACGACCTATGTGCCGTTCCGCAACGGTCTGTTCCTGTCGGCAGCGGCCAGCGTTGCGCTGTCCAAGAACTGCAGCGTGATTTACTACGGTGCGCATCACGACGATGCCGCCGGCAATGCCTATCCCGACTGCAGTGAGGATTTTGTAAATGCAATGAACCACTCCATCGTACTCGGCTCGGGCGGTGATGTCCGCATCGAGGCTCCGTTCGTGCGTTGGAACAAGGCGCAGATCGTTGCCGAAGGTCTGCGGCTGCAGGTTCCCTATCAGCTGACGTGGAGCTGCTACGAGGGCGGCGACAAGCCGTGCGGCAAGTGCGGCACCTGCCTGGACCGCATCCGCGCGTTCGAGGCCAACGGTGTGACCGACCCCGCAATGAGGTAAAACAAAAGACTGCTGTTTCATCGGAGACAGCAGTCTTTTTCTGTCCATCTTGACTTTTTCCTATAAGAATGCTATGATTATAGCCGTTAACCTTATTTTGAGGAGTCCATGCTATGATTTATCTCGATTATGCCGCCCATGCACCCGCGGACCCTGCGGTGCTGGAGCGATTCTGCGATATAGAACGCCGGTTTCCGGCCAACCCGAACTCGATACACATGGCAGGCAAAGCCGCCCGTGAGGAAATGGCGCGTGTCACTGAGCAGATTGCAGTGCTGACCGGCGCATCCCCTGCCGAGGTCATCTTTACCTCGGGTGCGACCGAGGCGAACAACCTCGCCATCAAGGGCATCACACAGGCGTCACGGCATATCGGCAAACATATCATCTCCACACCGCTCGAGCATTCCTCGGTCAGCGGCAGCCTGACCGCCCTGCAGGAGCGCGGCTGGGAGATTGACCTGCTCTCCATCGGTCGGGACGGCACGGTGGATCCGGAGGAAGTGCGCGAGCTTCTGCGTCCGGATACCGTTCTCGTTGCCATCTGCGCGGTGGACAGCGAGCTTGGCACCATTCAGCCGGTAAACGAAATCGCAGCGCTGCTGGCTGACCATCCGAACTGCCGTCTGCACGTTGACGCAACGCAGGCCATCGGGCGCATCCCGGTGGACTTTTCCGGCATCGACACGCTGAGCTTTGCGCCGCACAAGTTTGGCGGCATCTGCGGCAGCGGTGTGCTGCTTAAGCGCAGCCGTATGCCGCTCGAGCCCCAGATGAACGGCGGTGCCAGCACGACGCTGTACCGCAGCGGCACGCCTGCACTCGGTCTGGCGGCTTCATCTGCGCTGGCACTGCAGTTGGCGTGCGATGAGCGTGAGAGCCGCTGTGCGGTCGTTCAGCGCCACAGCGAACGGCTTCGGAAGGCACTTGCGGCGTATCCCGCAGTGCATATCAACAGTCCGGAGCACGCCGTGCCGCATATCCTCAATCTAAGCGTGAAGAATGTGAAAGGCACCGTATTTCAGCGCGCGCTGTCCGAAAAAGGCGTGTGCGTATCGGTCAAATCCGCCTGCTCGGCAGACGGTCTGCCGTCCCGTGCAGTGTTTGCTGTCAGCCGTGATCGCAGAAATGCACTGTCCTCATGGCGCATCAGCCTGAGCCACCTTACCACGGACGCGGAAATCGACGAATTTCTGTCCGTTTTCGACGCGTGCTATCACGAGTTAGTCAAGTAATACAGGGAGCATCATTATGAAACGAGATTTACAGCCGCACGAGCTGATCGAGCGCAGTATCATCAAAAAATTCCGCAAGACCATCTGGAACCCGTTTACACTGGCGGTTCGACAGTATCAGCTGATTCAGCCGGGTGACAAGATTGCCGTGTGCATCTCCGGCGGCAAGGATTCCATGCTGATGGCAAAGCTGATGCAGCTGCTCCAGCGGTACAGCGAGGTGCCGTTTGAGGTAGTTTTCCTCGTTATGGACCCCGGCTACAACGAGATCAACCGCAATAAGATTGAGAGCAACGCCGCGCTGCTGCATATCCCGATCACCGTGTTCGAGACCGATGTTTTCGCGGTTGCCAACAACAGCGAGAAGAACCCGTGCTACCTGTGTGCGCGGATGCGCCGCGGCTATCTGTACAGCAAGGCACAGGAGCTTGGCTGCAACAAGATCGCGCTCGGCCACCACTTCAACGATGTCATTGAAACGACCGTGATGAGTATGTTTTATGGCTCGCAGATGCAGGCCATGCTGCCCAAGCTGCACAGCACCAACTTTGCAGGCATGGAGCTGATTCGTCCGCTGTACTGCATTCACGAGGAGGATATCCTCGCGTGGAAGCAGTATAACGACCTCGAATTTATCCAGTGCGCGTGCCGCTTCACCGAAAACTGTACGATGTGCGACAACGGCGGAGGCGGTTCCAAGCGACAGGAGGTCAAGATTCTGCTGCGCCGTCTGCGCCGCGACAACCCGAATATCGAGCGCAGCATTTTCAACAGCATCCACTCGGTAAATCTGGATATGATGCCCGGTTACAAGACCGGCGGCGTGCTTCACTCGTTCCTCGATGATTACGACGAACGCGGAAAGAAAAGCGAATAGTGTTCAGCCGTCCGTGCGCTGCACGGACGGTTTTTCTCTGCCTGAAAGGTCGAAATGCAGCGGTTCGGACACGCTGTGCAGATATACAGTCAAGCCCTCCCCTGTTGCAGTGATATGATCGAGCAGCGCACTGTAAACCGTGTTACTGTACAGCTTTTTCCGTAAAATCGTACAGAATCGCTGTCTTTCGGTGCGTGTGAGATCAGGTATCGCGCGTAAGGTCTGCCGCAATACCACCTCTATATCAATTGGCAAATCCTGTGTGATTTGCTTCATGCAGTCCAGCAAAATTCGATTCCCAACTGCCGGAGCCGCACACGCTGCCACGCCGTGCTGCACCCGTTTCCCGCACACCCATCGCAGACCACCGTCCGCCTGTGCGCCCCTGCGCGGCACAAGCCGACTGCCGCACAGTCCGCAGACCACTTTTCCGGAGCACCAATACCGTGTGGAGGGTCGGCTGCCGGCTTTGCGGGTTGCCTGCCGACGGTCGAGTTCCCGTTGGACAGCTTCGAACATCGAGCGTGGCACAATCGCCTCGTGATGATCCCGCAGATAAACCTGCGGTGACTGCCCCTCATTTTTCACCTTGCGATGATCGAGAAAATCCGGCGTGCAGCTTTTGCGCTGCAGAAGATCGCCACAGTATTTCTCGCCCCGGAGCAGCCGCAGCACCATCGTAGACGACCACGATTTTCCTTTTCCGCTTGGCGGCGGGATGCCCTCGGCGGTCAGCTCCCGTGCGATGATGTAAGTGCCTTTGCCATCCATCAAGAAACGGCGGTACACCTCGCGGATGACTGCCGCCTGCTCGGGTTTTACCGTCAGTTCCCCACCCTGCAGGGTAAATCCGTATATATTGTTGCACCCGAACACCACACCGCGCTCCATCGAGCGCTGCTGCCCCCACTTGACGCGCTCAGAGATTTTGCGGCTCTCCTCCTGCGCTACGCTTGCCATTATGGTAAGACGAAATTCACCGTCATTCTGGCGGGTGTCGATATGATCTCCAATGAATACAATACCGACTCCCTGACGGCGCAGCAGCCTCGTGTACGCGAGCGTGTCAACCGTATTTCGGGCAAAGCGTGAGACCTCTTTGGTTAAAATCAGGTCAATTTTCTCTTCTGCTGCCGCTGCCAGCATGCGCCGAAAGGCGGGCCGGTCGGATGAGGTACCGGACAGGCCCTCGTCCGCATAAACCTCCACAAGCTCCCAGTCCGGCTGACGGCTGATGTACTCCGAAAAATATCGCCGCTGATTCTCCAGCGAGTTTCTCTGGTCCTCCTGTGAGGTGGAAACGCGGCAATAGGCGGCCACGCGCAGCACGTCAGCGGCCTGCGCACAACAGCTCGAGCACCAGCTCCAGCCGCTCGGGCGGCAGCATACCTTCCGCGCGCAAAGCGCGGAGCAGACCCTCGATCATGCCGCGCGAAACAGCGGCCTGCTCCTGTTCGGTCAGTTTCATGGCTATCCCTCCTTCGCTTGCAGTCTATGCGAAGGCAAACCCGTTTATGCGCCAAATCGCTAACGCCTTCCCTACCTGCGAGGGAGCACTTCAGCTTGCGATGGAGCAGACTGCGTTCACGCTGCAAAATGCACGCTGTCTGGTGATCGGTGCCGGACGGATCGGCATGCTTCTTGCACGCAAGCTGTACGCTCTCGATGCACAGGTTGCGGTCTCCGCACGCTGTACGCGTGATTTCGCACGCATCGCTGCCGCAGGACTGCACGCACTGGATACACGCAGGCTCGCCGGTCACCTTGCCGGTTTTGACCTGATTTTCAACACCGTACCCGCTCCGATCCTGACAACCGAGGTACTATCCGACATGAAACCGCCCTGCTTCATCATTGATCTTGCATCTCTGCCGGGCGGTGTTGCCGCCGATACCCTGCTTCCGGATGGCTGCCGCGTGCTGCACGCACTGTCTCTTCCGGGCAAGGTAGCACCGCTCAGCGCTGCACGTGCGGTATTCGATACCGTGGACACCATTCTGCACGAGGAGGGCATCTTATGAGCAAACTCCGCATTGGCTTTGTACTGACCGGTTCGTTCTGTACCTTTGCCAAGGTCATACCGGTTATACAAGCACTCATCGAGCGCGGCGATTCCGTTACGCCGATTCTGTCCGACAGCGCCGGCACACTCGACACCCGCTTTGGCACAGCCGCGCACTGGCGTCAGGAGCTGACCGCACTCACCGGCGTCCCCCCTATCGACAGCATTGTTTCCGCCGAGCCGATTGGGCCGAAGGCGCTGTTTGATATACTGATCGTTGCGCCGTGCACGGGCAACACACTCGCCAGACTGGCGCACGGTCTGACGGACACGCCCGCGACCATGGCGGTCAAAAGCCATCTGCGCGGAGAACGTCCGGTCGTGCTGGCGGTCTCCACCAACGACGGTCTGTCCGGCAGCGCCGCCAATCTCGGCACGCTGCTAAATCGCCGGCATTACTATTTCGTACCGCTGCGGCAGGATGCACCGCACAGCAAACCGCGTTCACTTGTCGCAGACATGACGCTGATTCCCGCCGCCATTGACGCGGCCATGAACGGCAGACAGCTTCAGCCCATCCTGCTTGCACCCAACGTATAAAAATCCCGCAGAGCTGACACTGAATCGTGACAAGTAATTATTGTGTCGCAAAGAACGGTGTGACCGTGAAAGTCACGCCGTTTTTTCTATGATCCCGGGCTCTGCCGATACGGAGATTGCCACCTCGTCCATGAAATTGAATCAGTTTACTTTTGATAAACAGCAAAAATCAACCGCCCCTTCCTTTCGGAAATGGGCGGTTGTCTTTACGTTTGTTGTCCTTGCACACCTGAATCCGCCGGCTATCCGTAATACGGCTGCATTCGTTCCTTATCACGGTTAAGCCAGCATTCTGCAGGACTTTTCTTATGATTCTTTGCTTTCCGGCTCCTTGCCGGTGGCAAATGTGATCGCACGGCTGCAGTTGGTAATCTGCACATTGTGCAATGCTCCGCCGAACTCGCCGTCCAGTGTCCACGTCACCTCGTCATCGGACGAAAAACTGATTTTTGACGTGCGGAAGTACGCGAAGCGGTTAGATTCAACATTATGCGTCAGCAGGTCATTCGCCAGCCACTGCAGCTCCATCGGATTCTCGACCGGGTAAATGAGCAGCACCTCGTACAGTCCGTCATCCAGCGCCACGCCATCCGGCCGGATGGTCTTGAAGCCGCCGACCGACACCGTGTTTGTCACCATACCGTAGATGAAATCGTCCTCTATCTGCGTTTCCGCGCTGTTCACGCGGATGTGGTAGGTTTTGATGTTGGTCAGCGCCTTAATGCCCTCGATGATATACGCAGCACGCCCGAAAATGTTCTTGGTCTGCTGCGGTGTCTCGTAAGAGACCTCGGTAAACGCGCCGAACGCCGCAACATAGTTAAAATAGCGATCGTTGAAGCGGCCGATGTCCAGCGCCTGCAGCGTATCGCCTGCCGCAATAACCGCCGCCTCAGCGGGCACCTTGGAAATGCCCAGACTGAACGCGAAGTCATTTGTCGTGCCGGCAGGCACATAACCGAGAACCGGACGGGTCTCCGCCTGCATTAGACCGGTAATCACCTCGTTCAGCGTACCGTCACCGCCTGCACACACAATGCGATCGAATTCGCCCGCACGCTCCCGTGCAACACGCGTTGCATCCTGCGCACCCTGCGTGATATAAATCGTCACATCATATCCTGCCTGTTGAAATGCGGCCACACAGTCGATGATCTTTCCGCTCATTGCACCGCGTCCCGCATGCGGATTGAGTATCCACAGCATTCTCTTCATGTTTCATCACCTTCCGGTTTTGTTCATAAATAAAATGTAGTATCGACACAGCCGAGCCGCATCGCTATTCTCAATCCATCAATCATTCACTCTTTTATCCCAAGTATACTATCTATATACTAACTATATTATTATATATCTCAGGAGAGCAAATTGCAAACAGCATTTGCATAAGCCACCGGATCATCCACCGGCATACCCTCGATGAGCAGCGCCTGCGTGTACAGGATATCCGCATAGGTGCTTACCTTATCCGAGCCTTCCGCCTGCAGCGCACACAGCTTCTTAAAGATCGGGTGCTCGGCATTCAGCTCCAGAACGCGCTCTGCGTGTACACTCTGACCGCCGTTGACAGCTGCCTGCTGGTTGAGCACCTTCTCCATCTCGAGCGTTACCGGGCCTTCGGCACGCAGGCAGCACGGATGGCTCTTGAGGCGGCTGGTCAGCTCGACCTTCTTAACCTTGCCCTCGAGCGCCTTGCCGAGCGCTTCGAGGACATCCTTGTTGTCCTCACTCAGCTTTTTGATCTCTTCCTTCTCGTCCTCGCTGTCCAGACCGAGGTCTGCATCCGCGATGGACTTGAATTCCTTATCGTTGTACTTAGCGAGCATCTTGACGCAGAACTCATCAATGCTGTCATCCATACACAGCACCTCGTAGCCCTTGTCGGACAGCGTTTCCATAACCGGCAGCAGCTTGATCTTGTCAATGGTCTCGCCGCAAGCATAGTAGATATACTTCTGGTCTTCCTTCATGCGGGAAGCGTACTCCGCGAGCGATACCAGCTTGTCCTCCGTAGAGGAATGGTACATCAGCAGATCCTGCAGCAGCTCCTTGTGCGCGCCGTACTCAACATAAGCACCGTACTTGATCTGACGGCCGAACGCTGCCCAGAACTTCTCATAATCCTCGCGCTTGTCCTTCTGCATCTTGAGCAGCTCGCTCTTGATTTTCTTCTCAAGGCTCTGCGCGATGGCCTTCAAATGGCGGTCATGCTGCAGCATCTCACGGGAGATGTTGAGCGACAGATCTGCCGTATCGACCATGCCGTGTACAAAGCTGAAATGATCGGGCAGCAGATCCGCGCACTTGTCCATGATGAGCACGCCGTTGGAATACAGCTGCAGGCCCTTCTCATAGTCCTTGGTGTAGTAGTCCATCGGTGCGTGAGACGGGATGAACAGCATTGCCGTGTACGTTACCGCGCCTTCCACACTGGAATGGATGTGGCACAGCGGCGGCTGATAATCGTAGAACTTCTGCGTATAGAAGCTGTTGTAATCCTCGTCCTTCAGCTCCTTCTTGGACTTCTTCCAGATCGGAACCATGGAATTGAGGGTCTCATTCTCGGTGTACTCCTCCCACTCCGGCTTGTAGTCGTCACCTGCATCCGCCGGCTTCTCCTTCATGCGGGAGCGCGTCATATCCATCTTGATCGGGTAGCGAATGTAATCGGAATACTTCTTTACCAGACCCTGAATGCGGTACGGCTCGAGAAATTCATCGTAATTCTCGTTCTCCGTATTGTCCTTGATGGTCAGTACGATCTTCGTGCCGTTTTCTGCCTTTTCGCACGGTGCAACCGTGTAGCCGTCCGCACCGTCGGACTCCCAGCGGTTGGCCTCGTCGCTGCCTGCCGCACGGGATACGACCTCAACATGCTTTGCGACCATAAATGCCGCATAGAAGCCAACGCCGAACTGACCGATGATGTCGATGTCGTCCTGCTTTTCGTTTTCGTTCTTGAACGCCAGCGAACCGGAATGCGCGATCGTACCGAGGTTGTTCTCCATTTCCTCGGCAGTCATGCCGCAGCCGTGGTCCTCGATGATAAAGCGGCGGTTTGCCTTGTCGAGCGTCAGCTCAATCGGCAGACTGTCGCGGGTGATACCGGTCTTGCCTTCCTTCATTGCATTATAGTAGAGCTTATCCGTTGCGTCGGATGCGTTGGAGATCAGCTCACGCAGAAAGATTTCCTTGTGCGTATAAATGGAGTTGATCATCAAATCGAGCAGGCGCTTGGATTCTGCCTTAAACTGCTTGGTTGCCATGATTACATACACCTCTGTGTTTGTTGTTTGGTATTAGCACTCTCAATCATCGAGTGCCAACATTGATATAATAAGCCTATTGCGCCAAAAAATCAAGTAGGGTTTGTAAAATTCATGGTTTGTTCAAAATCGAAATCGAGAATTGGATATGCCCGAACCATGCAGGCGGTTCACCCTATTCGGGCGGAGAATTTTTCCGTGAACCACGGCGTGGAGTGCCGCTGCGCGCGGCAGGCGCACAAGAGGGTAGACAACCTGCGGTTTTCCACCCTCTTGTGAATCTCCCCTTTTCCCTTAGAGGGCACGGCGGTAACGGTAGAGAGGAGACCGCTGCGAAAAAAAGAGTACGGCAGAGGATTTTTCGTTCCGCATTGTATCCGCCTATTCGTAGTGTCAGATACCGTACTGCTACATCCAATTTGGGTCTACGCAGGCGCGGCATAACAGTGCCGCGCAACACGATTACGGGTGCATATCGCCTATATCCGTAGAATTTGGATAATCTGCACAAGCAAAAAATTTGCGCGGCACGGGTATGCCGCGCCTGCTGCGAATAGGTAGAGGAATGGACGCGCAATGCGCGCCCCTACGGAACGGTAACCCGACTGCCGTACTCCTGTCTCTTCTCTACCATTACCGCCGTACTATCAAACAAAGGAAAGGTAGGAGTTCAAAGAGGAAGGGAAACCATGGGTGTCCCTTCCTTTTTGTCCCCGCGGCGGACGCCGCACGTTCCTCACCGCCGCAGCGGCGGAATCCTCGCCCGGCAATGGCGAACCACCTTCGCAGTTCGGGCACACCGGAAAACCTGTGTCTGCGACCGGTGCAGCCCGGATAGGACGAACTGCCTGCGCGATAGGACGCTTCCTATCCATTCCCAATTTTGACACACCCCCTTCCCTATGCTATACTAAAGGTAAGAAAACAATTTTGGAGTGATCGCATGGTACATCTTGGCAACGATTGGGACGAGATCCTTGCCGGTGAGTTTGAGCAGGATTATTACAAGCGCATTCGCTACTGGCTGAAAAAGGAATACGCCGAGCAGACCATCTATCCGGCGGCAGAGAATATCTTTAACGCTCTGCGGTACACGCCGTATTCCAAGGTCAAGGCCGTCATCCTCGGGCAGGACCCATATCACGGTCCCGGACAGGCGCACGGGCTTTGCTTTTCGGTTCAGCCGGGTGTTCAGCCGCCTCCGAGCCTGCAGAACATCTTCAAGGAGCTGCAGAGTGATCTTGGCATTGTGCCTCCCAAGGACGGCACGCTCACCAAGTGGGCGGAGCGCGGTGTGCTCATGCTGAACACGACTCTGACCGTACGCCGCGGGCAGGCGAACAGCCACAAAAACCTCGGCTGGACGACCTTCACCGACCATATCATTGAAAAGCTGAACGAGCATGAGCAGCCGATCGTCTTTCTGCTCTGGGGCGGCAATGCCCGCAGCAAAAAGAAACTCATCACCGCACCGCAGCACCTTGTGCTCGAAAGCGTGCATCCCTCTCCTCTGTCGGCGTACAATGGCTTTTTCGGCTGCAAGCACTTCTCCAAGTGCAATGCGTTTCTCGAAGCGCACGGCATCGACCCTATCGACTGGGATCTTACCCATTAAACAGTATGTTTCCGCACCATTTTTCCGGGTGCGGAAATTTTTTGACTTTTTTCAAAATTCCTATTGACAAATGGGAATTTCGGTTGTATATTTAATTCATACAAAACACATATGAATAAAGTGAATTTAGGAGCGTGATCTCAATGACGATCCGGCGAATGTGTCGATGTTGCATCGACTGAGTTTTCCCATCATTCCTTACTAACATCACATTCTAATTTTTCTTAATTTTGAAAGGCGGTTTATCCCATGTCTGATATTAAAAAGAGCTTCTCCGATCTGATCGGCAACACCCCGCTGTATGCGGCTGAAAAGTTTGCAGCTAAGGCTGGCGCTAACGCACAGATTCTCGCAAAGCTGGAGTACTTTAATCCGGCCGGTTCCGTTAAGGATCGTATCGCAAACGCCATGATCAGCGAGGCTGAGAAGTCCGGTGCGCTCAAGCCGGGCGCAACCATTATCGAGCCGACCTCCGGCAACACCGGTATCGGTCTGGCAGCAGTTGCAGCTTCCCGCGGCTACCGCATCATCCTCACCATGCCGGAAACCATGAGCGTTGAACGCCGCAACATGCTGAAGGCTTACGGCGCTGAGCTGGTTCTGACCGAAGGCACAAAGGGCATGTCCGGTGCGATCGCAAAGGCAAACGAGCTCGCTAAGGAGACCCCGAACAGCTTCATCCCGGGTCAGTTCGTAAACCCGGCAAACCCAGCTGCACACTACGCAACCACTGGCCCCGAGATTTGGGAGCAGTCCGGTCACAAGGTTGACATCTTCGTTGCAGGCGTAGGCACCGGCGGCACCGTAACCGGTACCGGCAAGTACCTGAAGGATCAGGACCCGAATGTCAAGGTAGTTGCTGTTGAGCCGGATACCTCCCCGGTACTGTCCACCGGCAAGGGCGGCCCGCATAAGATTCAGGGTATCGGCGCCGGCTTCGTTCCGGATGTACTCGATACCAAGGTTTACGACGAAGTTGTTCGTGTAGCAAATGAGGACGCATTTGAAACCTCTCGCCAGTTTGCACACAGCGAGGGTCTGTTCGTAGGTATTTCCTCCGGTGCTGCTCTGTGGGCTGCTGTTGAGCTGTCCAAGCGTCCGGAGAACGCCGGCAAGGTTATCGTAGCTCTGCTGCCTGATACCGGCGACCGTTACCTGTCCACCCCGCTGGTTTCTGAGTAATTTTAATTCTCAAATCCTGCAATTCTCTCCAAAAATCCATTCATCTCCAAATGTATAAAAAAGACACCTCCGCACAGCGGAGGTGTCTTTTTTATGGAAAATGGAGAATGAACGTAACGTTTCTCCAGTTTCCGCCCACGCATTTAACAACGAAAAACCACCCTGCGAAAGCAGGGTGGTTTCAGTCTGTCGATAAAGCCAATCTATCGTTTTTACCTTTCGTGCGGCAGCACGCATAAAATAGAATTTGCACAGCAAATTCATAATTCCCGGGGGCGTGGCCCAGGCCACCCTCTTTTGCCGCTATGCGGCAATTCACCTTGTGTACCTCGGGAATTATACAAGGGACGAAAAATTGTGCCCGTAGGGCGCGGCTTTTCGTCAAGATTCGATTGAAAGCGTGGTTTCAATCGAGAGGCTGCTCGAAAAACGGAGTTTTTCGACAGTCTCAAACCACCCTGCGAAAGCAGGGTGGTTTCGTTATACCTTGGAATAATAAATCGCAGTAACCGCACCGTCCTCGATGGAGGGATAGCAATGCCGGTAGGTACTGCCGGTGCTTGTCGGCGCATTCAGCTGATGGTACGGCTGGCTGACATCGATAGCTACGCAATCGGCGGCCGCCGGAATGCTCACTGTACCCTCACCGTCTGCAAAGGTGAACACGCCGTTCGTGTACGCTACCGTGCGGTCGATTGCGCGTTTGCCGCTCAGCGAAACGTAGCTAACACCGCCGACTCGTCGGAAATCCGTATACTCCATCAGACCGGTATACGTCACCGAAGGATCATAGTTCTCGATCACAACATCGCAGTAATTCTGCGTGCCGATACACAGATTGACCAGATCGCCGCGGCTCTGATACACCGCGCCGCTGCCCTGCACGGTCAAATGCGTTGCCCGATAGAGCATCACCGCCATCTCCGCACGCGTTACCTTGGAAAGCGGATTGATTTTCCCTTTCGAGCCGCCGATCACCTTAGCACCGACCAGTGCGCTGACCGAAGGCTTCGCGTAATTGGAAATCCTGCTCGCATCCGAGAAGCTGCTCACCGAACCGGTGCCCAGCTTGAGCGCCGTGCGGTCAATCGTGCGTTTGAGGAACACCATTGCGTCCTGACGGGTCATGCTCTGCTGCGGCTGAAACTCACCGGTCGCGGTGCCCGCCGCTATGCCGAAGGCTTTCGCCGCGATAACCGCCTTGCTGTAATAGGCGCTGCTCGGCACATCGACAAATGAGCCGTTTGAATTGACCTGACCGTTGTCGAGCGCTTCACTCATGCCATAGGCGCGGTCGAGCATAACGATGAAGTCCGCTCGGGTAATGGCGTTGCCCGGATAAAACAGATGGGTTCCGCCGCCCTTGATCACGCCTGCAACGGCAAGCGTATCAACCTCGCTGGAAGCCCACGCGTACTCTCCTGCTGTATCATAAAAGTAAACCGAGTGTTCAGGAAGATACGCATACGTCTCCGTGGTGTTCGCGCTCAGTGCATAGGCTGCCGTGATCGCGCTTACGACCACCGCAACCGCCAGCACCGCAACGGTCACCAGCTTTCGCGTTCTTTTCATAATATTCTCCTTGCCCAGTGGTTATGATAGATAGGGTGTATTCCCCACCTATGTAAACTTGCTTCAAAATTATAGCACACCGTTCCCCACTTGACAAGTTAAAATATGACTAAATTTGTTGTAACCATTCTGTAATTTTAACCTTTTTATACAAGAAAAGCGCGGTTTTCCAGCAAACCGCGCTTTCAAAGTTCATTTTTCGTCTATCACTGCTGTTCTGCGCGGTACCATCGCCAGCTCAGCACAGTCGGGATAATCGTTGCCGCCGCCATTGGCGCAAGCACCAGCACAAACTTCGCAATTTCGTTCGGAATGAACGAGCCTGCCGCACCGATAATACCCGCCGCAAACAGCATGCGGCCCGCCGCACGATGCGTTTTCGTCCAGACGGTTTCGCTCGACAGCGTCCACGGCGTTTTGAGTCCGCAGTACCAGTTCATGCGAAACTTCGGCATAATGTTGCCGAGGCACATCACCAGCAGGCTGACGAGCAGACATACGACTGTCGGCACATCGACCGTACCCGGACGCAGTGCTTCCGCAATACAGATACCGCACATTGCGGTCAGAAACAGGTCGATCATGATCTGAAACCCGATATAGACATCGTAAAACTTGCTGTAGTTCCTGCTTTTCGGGTCAAACCGCGGCAGAAAGTAAAACAGAACCGCAAACAGCGGTGCCATCCCGGCCACGATCCACAAATGCCATCTGGTTTCGTAATTCATATGGCCGGCAAGATCCCACTGCATGGGAATCTCTGCGGGCAGCCTGCTGTAAAACGCGGCTGTCATTGCCGCCGGCAGCAGCGACAGCACCCACGCCGTCACCTGCAGTCTACTGATTTTTTTCATTCCTGCCATCTCCTTTCAAGGCGCTGATCCATTCAAGAATCTCATCCACGACCGACATATTCAACTCATAATAAATGTACTTGCCCTGCTTGTCATCCAGCACCAGACCCGCATCCCGCAGGACGGACAGGTGATGCGAAATGGTTGCGCCCGACACCTCGAAGTGCGCCGCAATATCGCCCGCCGCCATCGGTCCGCGCCGCAGCAGCGACAGAATTTCGCGCCGCACCGGATCGCTAAGTGCCTTAAAGCTCTGCTGAAACCCCATTACTGTCCCCTCTTTCGTGCGGCAAACCACATTTTGCGTCCGCAGACCGGACAATATAGCTGCCAGTCATTTCCCACATGCGTGCGGAAAACCAGCCGCTTCCACGGCAGATTCTGCTTCGTGCCGCAGGATTTACAAATTAAATCGCACCTTGCAAGCGCTTTTGCCTGCCAGATTACCAGTATTGCCGCTAAAATCAGCGCAATCGCGCAAATCAGAATGGTAATGTCCATTCCGTTCACCGCCCTTCTCGCTATCCTATTAATTAGATGGCCATCTAATTGTTTTCAGTATACCACATCTTCTGCGTTTGTCAATACATTTCGATAAATATCTAAATGACGCAAAAAGAAAAACCGCAAGTTAAACTTGCGGTTTCGATGTTCTATACCAGAACTTACGCCATGCCGTTGAGCTTGGTAGTCATCTTGCTCTTCTTGTTGGACGCATTGTTCTTGTGCAGGAGGTGCTTGGCAGCCGCCTGATCGACAGCCTTGACAGCGGTCGTGTAAGCAGCAGTTGCTTCAGCCTTATCGCCGCCAGCAATCGCAGCATCAAACTTCTTCAGAGTGGTCTTGAGCTCGCTCTTAGCCATCTGGTTGTTCAGCGCCTTTACGGAGTTAACCTTAACGCGCTTCTTTGCAGACTTAATATTGGGCATTCTGAAAACACCTCCTTCGTTTTCTATTCAACAGTGATATTATTCTATCATCTTCTCACAAAAAAAGCAAGTGTTTTTTTCATTTTCTGCATAAAAACTTTTTCCTCGAAAAAAACTATCCTTATAAGGAGGGATTGCGCATGGCTTTCCGCACCGATCTGGCCGTTGAGGCGATTGAAAACCATAAAACAGCCGCTGCCCTGCCGCATGTCCGGCAGTCCGACCACATGCTTGAGGGCTTCGCCGTACACGAGGTACGCATTCTCTCAGAGGATGCCGCCCGCGAGATCGGCAAGCCGCAGGGGCGCTATCTCACGCTTGAGCTGGATGCACTCATCCGCCGTGAGGAGGACGCGTTTCCGCGTGCCTGCAAGGCGCTCAGCACACTGCTGCGCGAGCTGCTGCCGCATCCGAATGACGGTCCGGTGCTCATCGCCGGACTGGGCAACCGTATGATAACCCCCGATGCCATTGGTCCGCAGACCGCCGATCATGTCATTGCCACGCGGCATCTGGTCGCGCAGTCGCCCGCTATTTTCGCGGACTGGCGGCCCGTTTCCGCACTGGCTCCGGGTGTGCTCGGACAGACCGGCGTCGAGACCGGCGAGGTCATCTGCGGTGTGCTCGACCGCGTGCGCCCTGCCGCTGTCATCGCCGTGGATGCGCTTGCCGCCGGTCGGCTGTCGCGGCTGCTGCGTACGGTGCAGCTGGCAGATACCGGCATTACGCCGGGGGCCGGCGTGGGAAACGCCCGCGCAGCGCTCAACAAGGAAACACTCGGCGTGCCGGTTATCGCCGTCGGTGTGCCGACCGTGGTGGACGGCGCAACGCTCGCACATGAGATCAGCAGTCAGCTTGGGCAGCCTGATTGTGAAGCGCTGGACGACCTTTCTCAGCCGGTGATGATCACCACACGCGATATTGACCGCGAGGTCGCTGACATCTCCCGCATGATCGGCTATGCAGTCAACATGGCGCTGCATCCGCACCTCAGTGTTGCCGATATCGACCTGTACCTCTCGTGACAGGTTTCGGGCATACTCGCACGCTGTACGGCGTATGATAGATAGCATGAAACAGCAAGGAGGATGGCGCAATGAAGCGGCGTAAACATCAGAAATTCCGATCGAGAGGCGGCATCCGCCTGCCTGCCGTCATCACCCTCTGTCTGGCGCTGTCGCTGCTGATTTTTTCCCGGGCAGGCGGCGAGCCGATTGCGCAAAAGGCACTGACCGGTCTGGCGCACAACAGCGGCTTTGTCACCCGCGCAATGGCGCTCGAATTCGGCGTTTCGCCGGATGATACCGCCGAGGTGTACACGCCGCGCACGGCTGCCGCAGCGCGGGATGAGCAGGCGGAGAATCCGCTTGCGGAGAGCGCCTATGTGCCCTCGTCCGACACCGAGAACGACAATCCGGTGCTGTCGGCCGCTGACAAGGCCGCCACGGTCTCCATCAACAACGAGACCTCGTATGATGTGGATGCGGCAGACTGTCTCGCCGCAGACGAGCATCTTTCCGCAGGCGGTGACGGACCGCAGGTGCTTATCTATCACACACATGGCAGCGAAAGCTACACGCCGGATGCCGCTTTTCCGTATACACCGACCGAGACCGAGCGCACGACCGATACCAATTATAATGTAGTGCGCGTCGGTGACGAGCTGCAGAAGGTCCTCGAGAACAACGGCATTGAGGCCGTACATATCCGCGAAATTTTCGATTCGCCCGTGTACACCGGTGCGTATGACCGCTCACTTGCCGTGGTTGAGGACACGCTGGCAGAATATCCATCCATCACAACCGTCATTGACGTGCACCGCGACTCGATCCTGACCGATGACGGCCGCGCCTACAAGACCTCCTGCACGATAAACGGCGAGGAAACCGCACAGCTTATGCTTGTGGTCGGCACAGATGACGGCGGCCTGTATCATCCGGACTGGCAGGAGAACCTGAATCGTGCAGCATCGCTGCAGTACCGGCTCAACCGCACCTATCCGACGCTCATGCGTCCGCTTAATCTGCGGACCCAGCGTTTTAATCAGCATGCAACGCACAGCGCGTTTCTGGTGGAGGTAGGTTCGTCGGGCAATACGATGACAGAAGCGCTGAAGGGAATCAGATTATTTGGCGAGGTTCTTTCGGCCGAATTGACCACTTGACCGCAGGGCGGAATGAGGCCACCCCGCCCTGCAAGATAACTTTCCGAATAATTTTTATCATAGTGCGCACCCTAACTTGGGGTGAAACTATGGAAACGATCACATTTACCGCCGATCTGGAACGGAACATCCGCATGATGCAGGAGCTGTTCCGGAACGACGATACGCTTATCATACGGCGTGCCATTGGTCAAAACGGACTGCGCTGTGCGCTGTTTTTCTTTGACGGCATGGTAAATTCCCTTGCCATCAACCAGAGCCTTGTGCGGCCGATCCTGCGCTGTGAGCAGCCGCGGCTTTCCGCCGATATACTCGCCGCCGCTGTGCTCCAGGCTGACGAATGCCGCGTGGAAACTGATATGAACAAGGTATTTGCCGCCTTTCTCTACGGCGACGCCATTGTACTGACTGACGGCGATGCACGTCCGGTTCTCGTCAACACCAAGGGCTTCGACAAGCGCAGCACCGCCGAGCCGGAAAACGAGCGCGTGCTTTCCGGCCCGCGAGAGGGCTTCACCGAGTGCTTTATGCCCAATCTGGCGCTCATCCGCCGTCGCGTGAATGACCCTCGGCTGAAATTCCGGTTTATGCGCGTCGGCAGCCGCACAAACACCAACGTGTGCCTGTGCTATATCGCCGGACTGTGTGAAAACAGTCTGGTTGAGCGTCTGGAAACACGTCTGACCGCGCTCGATATCGACAGCGTGCTCGACTCCAACTATCTTGCCGAGCGCATACGCGACCACCGCTGGTCGCCGTTTCCGACACTCGGCACGACCGAACGGCCGGACGTTGCCGCTTCCCGTATGCTGGAGGGTCGGTGTGTCCTTGTCGTGGACGGCAGTCCGGTAGCGCTCACAGCGCCGTTTCTGTTTCAGGAGTGCTTTCAGTCCAACGACGATTACTATATCAGCTTTCTGCAGGCAAATCTTTCGCGCATCCTGCGTGTCATCGGATTTGTATTCACGATCACGTTTCCCGCCATGTACGCCGCACTCATGCTCTATCACCGAGAATTAGTGCCCGCGCGGCTGCTGTTCGCTGTCTCCGCCGCACAGCGCGGCGTTCCCCTTCCCATCGGTTGGGAGATTTTGCTCATGCTGTTCGTGCTCGAGGCACTCAAGGAAGCCGGAGCGCGAACGCCCGGTGCCATGGGACAGACGATGAGCATTGTCGGCGGTCTGGTGCTCGGTGACGCAGCGGTTTCCGCGCGATTTGCCGCCGCACCGACCGTTATCGTAGTCGCTATCGCGGGTGTCACCGGTCTGATGGTGCCCAAGCTGCAGACCGCTGCCCTGTGGCTTCGCTTCGTGCTGCTCGCTGCTGCAGCCTCCTGGGGACTGTACGGCGTTGGTCTTGCACTCGGATTAACACTCGCGGCACTGTGCCGCATGCACTCGTGCTCGGTACCGTATCTGCTCAATCTGGTGCCGCGCATCTCCGCCGAGCATGAGGACACCTGGCTTCGCTATCCATGGTTTTTCATGCGCTGCGACCGCTTTGCCGTCAAACGCCCGTCGAAGGAGGAACGCCCGTGAAGCTGCTCAGACTCCTGCCGCTGCTGCTGTTGCTGTGCGGCTGTGCGAGAGAGGTTTCGCCGGTGTCCGCACTTGCGCTCGACTGCAAAAACGGTGTATACTGCCTGACCGCCGAGGTTGTGCGGCAGGACTCGCCGGATGACACCGCCGCTCCGGCTTACCTGTCCGCTACCGGAACCGATGTGACGGACGCGCTGCACAATCTGCGCAGTATCCTGCCGGGAGACCTGTATTTGAGCCATGCACAGGTGCTGCTTTTAAGTGAGGAAGCAGTTTCCGAGAGCATTCTTCCGCTGGCGGACTATCTCTGCCGTGAAAACGATGTGCGGCTCAGCCTGCGGGCAGCCGTCGTGCGGGACGGCTCTGCCGCCGAGCTGCTGGAGAACGATAACGAGGTGTACGCGCTCAGCGAGCTGCTTGACCGCTCCGCGCAGGACGGTATTCTGCCGGATATGCCGCTGTACCGCGTCACCGATGTGCTGCACGCAGACGGCACAGCCATTCTTCCGGCCTTGCGCGTGGATGCGTTCGGACAGACGGCACCGGCAGGTACAGCAGTGTTCAAAAACGAACGGCTGAACTGCTTTTTAGACGGTGAGATTGGCGGTGGCACCTATGCGTGAGCGGCTGTTTCCGCGGTGGTGTACGGCGCTGTTTGCCCTGCTGCCGATGAGTGAATTACTGTATCTTCCCGCCGACGGGCAGAGCGTGTACGCCGCTGCACTCGCGTGTACGGTCTGTGCACTGGCCGGTATCGGAGCGGCAAGGCTGTCCGACCGGGTTCGGCATTCAGCTCCTGCACAATGGGTGCTCGCCCTGACCTCGCTGTTTCCGCTGCTGGCATCCATCGCCCGCATGAGCATTTTCCTGCAGAAGACCGTGTTCACCGGACGCTCATGCGGCAGCACAGTTGTGCTGCTGACAGTCTGCATCCTGCTCACGGCCTCAATGGGGCTCAACCGCTGTGCCATGTGGGCACTGCCGATTGCGTGGCTTGCCGGTGCGGTACTCCTGCTCTCCGGTGTGCTGACACTCACGCAGCTTACGCCCGCAAACTTTTCCGCACCGACAGCAGTATTGCTGCCGCAATTCCGGCATATTCTGTACTCCCTGCTGCCGGTATCGGTCGTACTGGCGTTATCTCTGCCGGAGGCCAAGCTGTCCGCAAGCGTGTCACGCGGACTCAGCGCAGGCGGTGCATTGCTCGCACTCCTGCTGCTGCGCACAGTGCTGCTGCTTGGAGCTAACACCGCTGCCCTGCTCCCCTATCCGGCATTCACTGCCGCCGGACTGGCTGCCATCGGCAATTTTGCCCGACACGGCGAGGTATTCTTCGCAGTGCCTCTCCTCCTGTGTGAGATTGGCCGATGCGCCGCACTTGTCTGTGTGCTGCTGTATCCGTTCACACGCACCTGCGGCGTTTTGCACCTGCGCCGACCGCAATAGGATTTGGGCAACACCGCACAATTAAAGCTGCGGTTCCTTGCGCAGGCTCCGGTCGCGCTGCCGCGGCGCTTTGCGCAAATCGCTCTTGTTCAATTATGCGGTATTGCCCTTGTTTTCCTCTCCCAGTTCTGCTATAATGCAAACAGCAGAGCAAAGGAGATTACGGCATGAATATACAGATTTTCGGAAAAAATAAGTGTTTTGACACCAAAAAGGCGCAGCGCTGGTTCAAAGAACGCGGCATTAAATTCCAGATGATCGACCTTGCGCAAAAGGGCATGTCCAAGGGTGAACTGGACAGCGTGCTGAAGGCTGTCGGTGGACTGGACAACCTGCTCGACCAGAAAAGCAAGAGTTATGCGTCGCTTTCCTACCTCGCCTACGACGAGGACAAGAAGGAAAAGCTGCTCGAGGACGGCACGCTGATGAAAACGCCAATCGTCCGCAACGGCCGTCAGGCAACTGTCGGCTACCAGCCCGATGTTTGGGAGCAGTGGGAATAACTTTTCTAAAGCCGTTCTGTACCTCAGAACGGCTTTTTCCGTGTTCGTTGCCCGCTTTAACGCCTTGTACATTTTTTCAGGTAAATGCTGTCATTTCGCAAAATATACCCTCTTTCTGTATCCGCTGTCTGATAAACTATGTTTAAGGCAACGGCATTGATTTATGCTTCTGATTTCATGCGAAAGTGAGGGAGAACTCATGAAGGGAAAAGGCAAGCGTTTTCTGGTTCTGCTGACCACCGCCAGCCTGAGTCTGAATATGCTCAGCATCAGCGCTTTTGCAGCAGAAGATTCTCCGGAGACGGACGCTGCTTTCGTTTCAGAGATCTCAAACGATGAGACCGATTTATCTGTAAACCGTCCGGATTCCGATGTTCCGGAGGTTTCCTACGAGCCGATCATTATCGACATTCCTGATGGACCGATTCCGGCCGGTGAAACCTGGGATAACGAGGCTTCGGCTGCAGATATTGCAGAGAACGATATTCCAACGGCTGACAGCTTCAAGGAGCACCTGTCCGGCGGCTCATCCAAACTGTGGATAACCGTAGGGGTTGTCTCCGGTGCAGGCGTGATTTTCACTACCATGTGCCAGAAAGGCAACGAGAATCGGTAAAAACCATAAACGCCCGCTCATTTTCGAGCGGGCGTCAGTCTGTCAAAAAAGTATTATTTTAATTTTTACGCTTCGTGCGGCAGCACGCATAAAATAGAATTTGCGGAGCAAATTCATAAAAAGTCGAGGCGTGTACCTGACTTTTTATACAAGGGAAGAAAAAATGTGCCCGCAGGGCGCGGTTTTTCTTCAGTATTCGCTCGAAAGCGTGGTTTTGAGCGGGCGTCTTTTCGTCTCACCGGCATAGCATAAAAACAGCTCAGACATTGCTGAGCTGTTTTTTATGCGCTTTATGCAGTTAGTTCTTGAGACTCTGAATCGGAGCCGGAATACGACCTCCACGGTTGATGAACTTCGCAGGAGAACCGGTCTTGATCGGCATGATCGGAGCCGAGCCAAGCAGGCCGCCGAACTCGACCATATCGCCGACTCCCTTGCCGATGGCCGGGATAACACGGACAGCGGTGGTCTTGGTGTTGACAACGCCGATTGCGATTTCGTCCGCGATCAGGCCGGAGATGACCTCGGCGGTGGTGTCACCCGGAACAGCAACCATGTCGATACCAACCGAGCATACCGCAGTCATTGCTTCGAGCTTCTCAAGGGTCAGTGCGCCTGCCTGAGCCGCCGCAATCATGCCCTCGTCCTCAGAAACCGGAATGAATGCGCCGGACAGACCGCCGACACTCGAGGATGCCATAACGCCGCCCTTCTTAACGGCATCGTTCAGCATAGCGAGGATTGCGGTCGTGCCGCAGCCGCCGCAGACCTCCAGACCGACTTCCTCGAGGATACGCGCAACCGAGTCGCCGATCGCCGGCGTCGGTGCGAGAGACAGGTCAACAATGCCGAACGGAACCCCCAGACGCTGGCTTGCCAGTGCGCCAACCAGCTGACCCATACGGGTGATTTTGAACGCAGTTTTCTTGATCACATCGGCAACCTCGCCGATGGAGCAGTCACCTGCACGGCGAATTGCGGACTGCACAACACCCGGACCGGAAACGCCAACGTTGATAACGGTCTCCGGTTCACCGATGCCGTGGAACGCACCGGCCATGAACGGGTTATCGTCTACCGCGTTGGCAAAAACGACCAGCTTGGAGCAGCCCATGGAATCGTTGTCCTTGGTCAGTTCTGCGGTCTGCTTGATGATGCGGCCCATCAGACCGATGGCATCCAGATTGACGCCCGCCTTGGTGGACGCAACGTTGACCGACGAGCAGACCAGATTGGTTTCCGCCATTGCCTCCGGAATGGAGTTGATAAGGATTTCATCGCCCTTGGCAAAACCCTTCTGCACCAGAGCCGAGAAGCCGCCGACGAAGTTAACGCCGGTAGTCGCAGCGGCACGGTCAAGCGCCTTGGCCAGCGGCACATAGCTGTTCGCCGAGGAGGTCGCACCGACCATGGCGATCGGCGTTACCGAAATACGCTTGTTGATGATCGGGATGCCCAGCTCGCGCTCAATCTGCTCGCCGGTGGCAACCAGCTTTTCCGCACGGCGCGTTACCTTGTCGTATACCTTGTCCGCCAGCACATTAATGTCGTCCGCCGCAAGGTCGCGCAGCGAAATGCCCATCGTGATGGTACGAATGTCGAGGTGCTCCTCCTCGATCATCTTAATGGTTTCCAGAATATCTTTCGTGTTGATCATAGACATTTAACTAAACCTCCTGAAAAATTGAGAGTTGAGAATCGGTTACCTGCTCTCGATTCCATCAATTTGTCAGATTTTGTGCATTGCGTCGAAGATGTCCTCATGCATGGTGTGAATCTTCATGCCGAGCTCCTCACCATCCTTGTCAAGCAGGTCGATGAGCGTGTTGAAGTCTACGGTGCACTTATCAATGTTTACCAGCATGACCATTGCAAATACATCGTCCATTACATTCTGAGAAATGTCGATGATGTTGACCTGATGCTCATAGAGCGTGTTCGAGATCTTGGCGATGATACCGGTGCGGTCCTTGCCTGTTACTGTGATTACTGCGCGCATGTTGATTCCTCCATTTTTGCGTATATGTTAATTTATCACAAACAAATGAATAATGGAAAATTGAGAATCCGTCGTTCTCAATTATTCTCCGGCTTCCACCACAGCATTGATAATGCTGTTGGAAACCAGAAACCCCTGTTCGGTGAGATACCACCGTGTACCCTCGTGGGCGGCAAGACCGTGTTTTTCCAGCATGCGGAATACCTGCTCGTAAGGAGCCGTGCTGACATGGTATCGGTTTTCGAGATCGTGCATATCCGCACCGTCCGAGGTCCGCAGACGCACCAACAGGTATTCGCCCTGCCGCCGGAAGTCCGAGACCTCCTCCTCGTCCTGCGGGATGCTCTCACCGCTGATATAAGCCCTGATATCCCGGGCAAACGCGAACCGGCGGCCATTCAGGAAGGAATGGGCACCCGGTCCCAGTCCGAGATAGTCGGAAAGATCCCAGTATTTGAAATTATGCCGGGAACGAAAACCCGGTTTTGCGAAATTTGATATTTCATAGTGCTCGAAGCCGTTCCTGCCGAGCAGCCTGCACATGGCAAGATAGGTATCTGCCTGCGTATCATCATCCGGCAGAACCGGATTTTCACGTCCCATCGGTGTTGCAGGCTCCAGTTTGAGTCCGTAGCACGACAAATGCTGCGGGTTCAGCGTCAAACACTGTGTCACCGAGTCGAGAAACTGCGCCTGCGTCTGGTCCGGCAGGCCGTACATCAAATCAAGGCTGATGTTGGCGAAGCCACACTGCCGCGCGAGTTCTACGGCTGTCTGTGCCTGCGCAAAGTCGTGAATACGGCCGATGCGTTTGAGCTCGGTGTCATGCGCCGCCTGCACGCCAAACGAGAGCCGGTTGACGCCGTGCTCGTGCATGGCCTCCAGCACCGCTTGATCCGTGCTCTCCGGATTGCATTCCACCGTGATTTCGGCGTTTTCCGCAATCGCAAAGCACGCCCCGACCGCCTGTAAAATCCTGCTGAGATAGTCTGCGCCAAGGCAGGTCGGCGTGCCGCCGCCAATATACACGGTAT
Source organism: Butyricicoccus sp. AF18-9LB (assembly GCF_027684505.1). Classification (NCBI taxonomy): domain Bacteria; kingdom Bacillati; phylum Bacillota; class Clostridia; order Eubacteriales; family Butyricicoccaceae; genus Butyricicoccus; species Butyricicoccus sp. AF18-9LB. The sequence continues at coordinate 59,504 of NZ_JAQCWA010000005.1, read as the reverse complement.
CGACCGTGTAACCGGAGCAGCGTTCGCCGTACGCCTTTATATCACGAATCAGCGCCGCCGTGTAATCGGCTTTGAGCGACGCATCCGTGACCGAATAAAAATCGCAGTACGCGCACTTTTTCACGCAGAACGGGATGTGCAGGTAGAGGCCGAGCAGCTTGCCGCCTGTTGCAGCGTTAGTTTTCCTCATCGAGTTTAAGCACAGCCATAAAAGCCTCGGTCGGCAGCTGAACCGTGCCGAGCGCACGCATCTTCTTCTTGCCTTCCTTCTGCTTTTCGAGCAGCTTCTTCTTACGCGTGATATCGCCGCCGTAGCACTTAGCCAGTACGTCCTTGCGGAGCGCCTTGACCGTCTCGCGGGCGATAACCTTGCCGCCGATGGCTGCCTGAATCGGCACCTCGAACAGCTGGCGCGGAATATTTTCCTTCAGCTTTTCACAGATACGGCGGGCACGGCCGTAGGCCTTGTCGCGGTGCGCGATAAAGGACAGCGCGTCCACCTGATCGCCGTTGAGCAGCATATCGACCTTAACGAGATCGCTCTTGCGGTAGTCGATAAATTCATAGTCGAGCGACGCATAACCCTTGGTACGAGCCTTGAGCGCGTCGAAAAAGTCATAAATGATCTCACCGGTCGGCATTTCATAGTGCAGCTCGACCAGATTGGAGTCCAGATACTGCATATCCTTGAAGATGCCGCGTCGGTCCTGACACATCGGCATGATATTGCCGACGAACTCCTGCGGCGTCATGATGGATGCCTTAACATACGGCTCGCGGGCCTCCTCGATGACATCCGGACTCGGATAGTCGTGCGGATTGTCGCAGCGCTGCACGGTGCCGTCAGTCTTGCTGACCTCGTAGATAACACTCGGCAGGGTGGTAACAAGATCGAGGTCAAACTCACGTTCGAGACGCTCCTGAATGATCTCCATGTGCAGCATACCGAGGAAGCCGCAGCGGAAACCAAAGCCGAGTGCGACCGAGCTTTCCGGCTCAAACGACAGTGCCGCGTCATTCAGCTGCAGTTTTTCAAGTGCGTCACGCAGATCGGGATACTTGGAGCCGTCCTCGGTGTAAATGCCGCAGAATACCATCGGACGTGCCGGACGATAGCCGGGCAGCGCCTCCGGCGTCGGATTTTCCACACCGGTAACGGTATCGCCCACGCGGGTGTCGGACACCTTTTTAATAGAGGCGGTAAAGTAGCCAACCTCACCCGCACACAGCTCCTGCTGCGGAGACAGACCGAGCGGCAGCATATAGCCGCACTCAAGCACCTGAAATTCGGCACCGGTGGCCATCATTTTGACCTTCATGCCCGGGCAGATCTTACCGTCAAGCAGGCGCATGTAAACGACAACGCCCTTGTACGGGTCGTACTGGCTGTCGAACACGAGCGCACGCAGCGGCGCATCCGCATCGCCCTCCGGCGCCGGAATATCGGTTACGATACGCTCGAGCACCTCGTGAATGTTGATATTCATTTTTGCGGAAATTTCGGGCGAGTCCTCTGCCGGAATGCCGATGATATCCTCGATCTCCTTCTTGACGCGCGGCGCGTCTGCCGCCGGCAGGTCGATCTTGTTGATGACCGGCACGACCTCCAGACCGGCGTCAATGGCAAGATAGGTGTTGCCGAGCGTCTGCGCCTCAATACCCTGTGCCGCATCAACGACCAGAAGCGCACCCTCACACGCCGCCAGAGAACGTGAAACCTCATAGTTGAAGTCCACATGACCCGGGGTGTCGATCAGGTTCATTTCGTAGGTCTTGCCGTTGTCCGCGGTATATTCCATGCGGACAGCGCGCGCCTTGATGGTAATGCCGCGCTCACGCTCAAGCTCCATATTGTCGAGTAACTGCTCCTCCATTTCACGCACGGAAACGGCCTTGCACTGCTCCAGCAGACGGTCTGCCAGCGTAGATTTGCCGTGGTCAATATGTGCAATGATGGAGAAATTACGAATTTGCTCGCGATTTTTCACGTCGAAAGCTCCTTATCTGTAAACTGTAAACCTAATAAATATAGGCTCATTATAGCATATTTGGCGGGGTGTCACAAGCGTTCTTTCGCAGTTTACGTTTGTTTCTCTGCTGCAAACGTGAATTTTGTATTTTTTCATAAATTTCATTTTCTGATAAGAGGAATTTCATGCAAAGCGGTTATTGTATTATCATGATGAAGCAGTAAACCGACAAAGAATTAGCGGCGGCCGGCGGTTTTGGGTAAAACAAAAGCACCGATTTTACTCGGTGCTTCTAATTGGAGCGGCTGACGAGGCTCGAACTCGCATCCACACCCCGCAAAAGCCGCAGGCTTTCACGGGGACCCCGACCTCCGATTTTATGAAGGTGGAGGAAGCGAGTGTGCTGCGGATAAAAAGAAAAGCACCGAATGACATCGGTGCCCTTTGATTTGGAGCGGCTGACGAGGCTCGAACTCGCTACCTCCACCTTGGCAAGGTGGCGCTCTACCAGATGAGCTACAGCCGCATATTCAGTTTATTTTCGCGCTAACGCGATTTTTGTCAGTGCCGATTAGTCACCGGACGCTTCGGGTTTAACGCTCACGGGCGGAATCGCTTTTTCTGCGGAAAAAGCCACGCTGGTTGAAATATGCCACCGGCATATTTCCAAGAGCCAGCTTTCGATTCCTCAGCACGGAGGTATTATTTTTTAATGAGTGCCAATGGCACTCATTAAAAAATGGTGCCTCCGGGCGGAATCGAACCACCGACACGGGGATTTTCAGTCCCCTGCTCTACCGACTGAGCTACAGAGGCGTTTTTACAGCGCTTGTTTAGTATATTATATTCCCTCGGAAATGTCAACAACTTTTTTCAAAATTCTTTGTATATTCTGCAAGCAGGCGAAAACAGTCACAGAAGCTCAGTCTGCGACTGTATCACTTTTCTCTTCCGTTTTACGGCGGATTTGTCCCCACAACAAGTCCGCCGCTCTATCCTTTTCATGCGGGAGCAGCCACACGGTGCAGCCCAAAATAGTTCAACTGAATCGCGCCTCCTTTATGTATGTCTGGTCATTTATACTGTCTGCCGCCTGCCTTGCCATTTGAAATGTCGGATAGCGTTCTCTGCAAATCTCGTCATTGGCCGGCACGGCAGCCAACAGGCTGGTTTGTGAATCAATCAAGTCCAGTTTTCACTATCCACGCAATCCCTCCTTTCCGGCTCTCCTGCCCTGCTCATACTATATAGACGAATGCCCTTCCGGTTTTGTGACACTCTTCCGCAAAAAAATAGGGCAATACCGCATAATTGGACAAGAGCGATTTGCGAGTAAATTTTGCGTACTGACGAGGCGCGGTTTTGCGGTAATACTTGATGTATTACCGTGAAATCGCAACAAAGTCAGGGCGCGAAATTTCCGCAAAGCGCCGCAGCTTTAATTGTGCGGTATTGCCCTAGAAATTTTTTCGACATGAGAAGAACAGCCTGTAAATCCGTTCTTCAGATTGCATAATCAGGCACAATATGCTATAATCTGCTAAAATAACAGGCAGGAAGGCGTAACAATGTTTCTCTATCTGGCAATGATCGACTCGGACGCAGACAAGTCCAAATGCTGTCCGCGCAGGCCGCCGAAGCGCGCGAACTGTGGCTGCAAGCCTGCACGCCGGATGCGCTGCCCGAGCACCGTTTCTCCCGAAAATTCCGGCGCGAAATGCGCCGTCTGATGCGTGCGCAAAAGCACTCTGCGGCGTTCAACCGGAGCCTTCGTCTTGCGCGCCGCACGGCCGCTGTTCTGCTGCTTTCCGCTGCGGTTTCGTTCGGCTGCTCGATGAGCGTAGAGTCATACCGCGTATCGCTAATCAATACTGTCGTGCGCGTGTTTAACGACCTGACCGACTATCGTTTTTCGTCTGCCCTGCCGTCCGAAACCAGCAGCAAGGCGTTCACGCCGCCGGTTCTGTCCGGCCTGCCGGATGCCATGCACAAAACCGATGAGCGCAGCACGCCCAACGGCTATACCGTCACCTACGAAAGCACTACCGATTTTCTTGACCTGACCTGCACCCGGATTACAGATACTTCAGAGGCACACAAGTTTGTAGACACGGAAAACGCATCTGTTACCGAATTTGCTCTGCACGGCAGTCCGGTTACGATGATCGAGAAAAACGGCACGGTCACGCTCCTCTGGACGCAAGATGACATCGTCTATCACCTGTACAGCAGCCTGTCCGCCGATACCTGCCGTAAACTCATCGAGAATCTGCAGTGATTCTCTGCTGATATTGCAAAGAATTGCTATTGCGGCCTGCCCTGCCGCGGTGTTATAATGATAAATTGTGAAAGTGTATAAACCACGCGCATGATTTTCTGCGCGAAAACAATCACGGAGGTTTACTCTTTTGAAAAAACATCGCTATACCGCGGCGGCCGTAATGCTCAGTCTTTCGATGCTGACCGGCACCGCTGCCGCCGATTATTCCGATCTAAAGCCGCACTGGGCCGAGCAGGCCATGGAATTCGCCGTACAGTCCAATCTGATGGACGGCATTTCGGAATACACCTTTGCCGCAGATGCACCTGCGACCCGCGCCTGTCTGGTGCAGGCGCTGTACCGCATGGAGCATGCGCCTGTGGCTGACACAGTGCTTACCTTTCAGGATGTCGCGGAGGACGCGTCCTTCCTGACCGCGGTTCGGTGGGGTGTGTCCAATGGCATCATCACCGGTTACAGCGACACGGTATTTCGCCCCGGCACCTCACTTACGCGCGAGCAGTTCGCCGTTATGCTGCACCGCTTTGCCGAATACAAAAAGCTGGATGTGACGGCACAAAGCGCGCTCTCCGGCTACACGGATGCTTCTTCGATCCATCCGTATGCGCAGACCGCTATGCAGTGGGCCAACGCCGAGGAACTGATCACCGGCACGTCCGCGACCACGCTGTCTCCGCAGCGCACGGTCTCCCGCGCACAGCTGGCGACTATTTTGCAGCGTTTTGCGCCGATGATCTCCTACCAGCAGCGGGAAACCGATGCACCGAAGCCGCCGCAGACCCATTCCTACACAGCCTTCACCACCAAACTGGGCGACGTGACGCGCAGCGAGACCGAACAGGACCTGACCGAAGTCCATCGAGCGACCCGCCGCTACACGGACGGTCAGGGCTGCGCGGTTGAGATGGGGCACTCTGCCGCCGTACTGGACGCACCCGCGCACACAGCCGCGCAGTTTGAGATGAAGGGCACATCCGGCACCGTTCGCTGGTATGACACCGCAGTGTCCTCGTGGAAACAGCAGCCGCTCACTGCGGGTACGCTGCCGAGCGGCATGTACTTTCTGCGGGTGGACGGCGTGGACAGCATTCTCGTCACGCCGATGACCTATGCCGCGCGAGACAACGGCATGATCGAGTATTTCCCAGGCAAAAACGGCTCGCTAAAGATCGAGCGGACAGCTTCCGGCTTCCGGTTCTCCGTGCAGGTTGCGGCTCTTACGCAGGGCACCTACAGTGACTATCTGCTGCTGACTTCTCAGCAGACGCTCATCGACTGGAGCGACCCATCCATGCTCAGCCGCTGGGCGAACTACAGCCTGATCGGCACCAACCGCTGGTGCTACAACGGCTACTACTATACCGCACCTTCGACCTACTATCCGTTCGACGAGAACTACTTCTACTCGCTTCCGGCGGCGCATATTGCCGGCAAGATGGCAAACGACACCGATCAGCCGGCCTCCCGCGCGATCGGTCTGGCGATGATCGACCTGATGCGCGAGCAGCAGAACGAGTACGGCTTTATCCCCTCTCAGGCGGGCAGCACATGGCTCAAGACGGATTACGGCATCGAACCCGGCTACTACGACACCCGCTTCAACACGGATTTCTGGCTGGCGAACATCAACGCAGCCGAAAACTTCGGTGTGACCGGCTGGCTGGACAAGACCCGCAAGTATGCGGATTTTCTCGTCAGCTTTGCCGAGCAGCATCACTTCACCTTCGGGGCCGGCGATGACGAGGGATGGCTCGTGCAGGATTACTGGCACCCGAACGGAGAGTCCTCGCCGACACACGCTTCGCTCAACCATCATGCCGCCGAAGCCGAATTCCTGTACCGGATGGCAGACGCAGTTCATGAGGACAGCTACGCCGTTCTCGCTGACCGCATGGTGCGCGGCATTGAGCAGAGCGAACTGCTGTGGTACAAGCCGGACGGTGATCTGAACTACTCCTACAAGCCGGACGGCACCTGTTCCGGTCAGGATTATCCGTATTTGACCTACAATGACCTGCTTGAGCTGCAGCGGCTGTATGCAGCCCGGCACGGTCAGGAAAATCCGGCGATCGCCCGTTTGCTGCAGGTCAAGCTGACCTGGATGAATAAAAACGGCGTGACCGGCTACAACAAATAATTTTGGGGACGGAGAGAAATAAACGTGACACCAAATTCATTCGCTTATATCGTCTTTCTGGTGATAGGCGCACTCATTTACCACCCACTGTCACAGAAGGCCAAGAAACCGTTTCTTCTGCTGCTGAGCATCTGTTTTTACGCCATCGGCGGTGTAAAATTTCTGCCGTTGCTGGCGCTGACCGTTGCCTTCAACTTCTTTGCGGCGCAAAAGCTGGAACGCACCGAGCGTAAGCGCGGTCTGCTCACGCTGGTGCTTGTGCTCAACCTCGGCGCACTCGGGTTATTCAAATACCTCGGCTTTTTCGGAGAGCTGCTCGGCTGCACCGGTGTGCAGCTCAGTCTGCCTCAGCTGGCTCTGCCGATCGGCATTTCGTTCTACACGTTCGTCATCTGCGGCTATATGATCGACGTGTACCGCGGTCGTGAAGCCGAGCGCAATTTTCTCGATTTTGCGCTGTTCACCACCTTCTTTCCGGCAATCCTGTCCGGCCCGATCGAGCGCTCAAAGAGCCTGCTCCCGCAGTTCAAGCAGCCGCGCCGCGCAAACGCGGACGATGTGCGCTTTGCCGCCGAACGGCTCATCGAGGGCACGGTCAAGAAGGTGCTGCTCGCGGATAATCTGGCGATTCTGGTCAACACCGCGTACGCTGATCCGGCGCAGTTTTCCGGTCTGGAGCTAGCATTCGCCGCAGTGGCGTATGCCCTGCAGATCTACTGCGACTTTTCCGCCTACTCCGACATGGCGATCGGCTCCGCACGACTGTTTGGCATTACGCTGATGGAAAACTTCCACGCACCGTACATGGCGCAAAGCTCCAAGGAATTCTGGCACAGATGGCACATTTCCTTGTCCACCTGGTTCCGCGACTACTTATATTTCCCGCTCGGCGGCAGCCGCAAGGGCAAAGCGCGCACCTACATCAACGTGCTGATCGTGTTCGCACTGAGCGGCCTGTGGCACGGTGCCGCCATGAAATATGTGCTCTGGGGACTGCTGTTCGGCGTTTTTCAGGTCATCGGCGGCCTGCTGACGCCGGCAAAGCAGCGCCTGTGCGCCGCACTGCACATTCCGTGGGACGCAGGCTGGCTGCAGATCATCCGCGTGATTATCACCTTCGGTCTTTCCACGTTTGCGTGGATATTCTTCCGCGCGGATTCCGCTTTGCAGGCGTGCGCTATCATCAAACGCATTGTGACGACGGCAGGCGCATGCTTCCCGCTTGACCTGACGCATCTCGGTCTGACCGAGCGTGCGCTGAATGTGCTTGCCGTGAGCCTCATCGGACTGGTGCTGACCGACATCATCGGTGACCGGTTCCCGCTGCGGGAAAAGCTGCTGGAGACGGTCTGGCTCCGGTATGCGGTCTGGGTTATCCTGCTGGCGGTGACGGCCGTGTGCGGCGCGTACGGCACCGGATTCAACCCGCAGGAATTCGTCTATTTCCAGTTTTAAGGAGGAATCGCCGTGAAACACATTTTCAAGAGAGAACCGGCAGCCTTCCTTGCCGCTGCGGCAGTGCTCGGCGGTATCCTCGCCGGTGCGACCCATTATCTCACACCGCAGCAGCATGATTACGGCTCGGTCTGGGGCATGTACGAGCAGGAGCAGACGGATTCGATCGACGTGCTGTTCTTCGGCTCGTCCGTCGCCTACTGTGATGTAGTACCTGCCGTATACTGGGAAAACTCCGGTCTGACCGCCTTTGTGCAGGCCGGACCCGAGCAGCCGCTTCCGCTGACACTGGATTACTTAAAGGAAAGCCTGCGTACACAGTCACCCAAGGCGGTTTTCGTGGAGTGCACCGGTATAGCGTTCCATAAATACATGGGCTTCACCAAGACCAACATCGGTCAGATGCCGTGGGGCATCAATCGTCTGCACGCGACCTTTTTTAATGCCGAACCCGAGGTCCGCAAGGGACTGCTGTTTCCGCTGTACTTCTATCACGACCGCTGGACGACCCTCAAGAGCGAGGACGTGCAGCCGTACACCGAGGATATGCTGGCCGGCTACACCTTTCTGTCCGGCGGTACGGACAAGGGTCCGGACGACTGCGAAACGGTTGATATTGCCCCTGAGGACTGGGCGCGCAATATGGACGCCCTCGAGGACATTTACGCGCTCTGCCGAAGGAACAATATTCAGCTGGTACTGTACCGTGCCCCGACAAAGCGTCTGCACGATGCCGACTGGAACAAGCTGACCGCGCAGTTTGACGGACGCGAGGGTGTATCGACACTGAATTGCAGCGACTACACCGCGCAGATTGCCGCAGATCCGGAAAGCGACTTCTACGACTCACTGCATTACAACTGTGTCGGTGCAGAGAAATTCAGTACGTTTCTCGCGGACTGGACGAAGAACAATCTCTCGATCTCGCCGGATGAACCGCAGGATACCGTGCTGTGGACGGCACGCCTGCAGCATTTCCGTGATTTAACGGCAAATCCGCCACAGGAGGACACAAGCGCATAACAAAAAGGGACTGCTGCACAGGTTTTATCCTTGTGCAGCAGTCCTTTGCTTATGCGCTTATTTCCAGAAATCAGTTTCTTCCTTGATGCCGATGTTCTTCGCATGAAATACCGGATTCTCACCGCGCTTGCGGCTTGCGACGTAATCGTTCAGGCACCTGATGGCCGTGCCGCCAAGAATCAGGATGGTCGGCACGTTGACTACGACGATCATACCCTGCAGCATATCCGCAGTATCCCAGACCAGACCGGCGTTTGCAATCGCACCGATGAACACGATGGCCGTAGCAAACAGGCGGAAGAGGAGCAGCTCATGCTTTTTGATGCTGCGATGCAGGATGAACTCCAGACAGCCCTCGCAGTATGAGTAGTTGCCGAGCAGCGTGGTGAACGCGAACAGCATCATCGCCACAGCAAGGAACACCGGACCTGCCGTACCGAGCGTGGATGCGATAGCATTCTGTACATAAACCGCACCGGCGATTTCCTCGGTCGGAACAACGCTGGTGGACAGACACATGAACGCCGTTGCCGTACAGATGAGCAGCGTGTCGATGAATACGGACAGCATCTGCACCAGACCCTGCTTGGCCGGATGGGAAACAGATGCGGTTGCGGCTGCATTCGGTGCAGAGCCCATACCTGCTTCGTTCGAGTACAGACCGCGCTTCACGCCGTACATGATGCAGCTGCCGGAGAAGCCGCCCATCACGGACTGGAAGTCAAATGCGTTGCGGAAGATGGACGCAAACATGCCCGGTACATTCCTGATGTTCAGGCAGATAATGAGCAGCGAAACCAGTACATACAGGATACCCATGAACGGAACAAGGATTTCGGTGATGCTTGCCAGACGCTTTGCGCCGCCGAGTACCATTACGCCGAACAGGAACGCCAGAATGACGCCGATGAACGCCGGCGTGATAACCGGATGGTAGAACTTGAACACCGAGAATGTGGACTGCAGATTGTACGCCGCCAGCATGTTATAGCCGACTGCGTAGATCAGGATGATGAGCACCGAGAAGATGACACCTATCCAGCGCTTGCCGAGTGCATCGCGCATGTAGTACGCAGGACCGCCGTAGCAGCTGCCGTCCGGTGCACGCTTTTTGTAAATCTGCGCGAGCGTAGACTCGATGAAGGCGGTTGCACCGCCGAGCAGTGCGGTTACCCACATCCAGAAGATAGCGCCCGGTCCGCCGAGGCAGATTGCCGTGGATACACCGATGATGTTGCCCGTGCCGACACGCGACGCGGTGGAGATCATGAGTGCGCCGAACGAGGAAATGCTTCCCTCGCTTTCCGGCTTCTCCATGATGACCCTGCACGCATCCCTGAACAGACGAATCTGGATGAACTTGCATCGGAACGTGAAGTAAATGCCGCTGACTACCAGAAACAACGGCACAAACCATGGCTGATACAGCACGCCTGATATTGCTGCGATAACGGAGTTGATCGTTTCCAACATAATTTCTATTCCCTTTCCAAAGTACTTCCGTTACCGGTTGTAGTCAACCGGTAACATTTATTTATTATTATACAGGAATCCGACAAACTTCTCAAGTACAAGTTATGCCTTAACAAAATAAGTGTTCCAGCACCCACGCAAACGCCTTTGCCGTGCGGCGGTCCGGCTGCTGAAAGTGCCCGCCGCTGTTCCATTCCAGTGTGCAGCTTACGTTTTTCTCCTGCAGGAGCGCATACGCCGCCCGCATGCGGTCGCCGACGGTGGACATCACCGGATTGCGCGTTTTTTCCTCGCGGTTGCCCAGGCTGAGATAGACGGCAGCGCTGTGCAGATCATGCGCCTGCATATACTCCAGAAATTCCGGAAACCACAGAGACGGCGAGGCTGCCGCAATGCCGGAAAAACGGTCGGTCCGGTATGCACTCCACAGGGCAAACAGCCCTGCCATTGAGTATCCGCCGATGATGTATCGTCTGTCTGCGTCCTCACACAGCGGCATGATTTCGCGGAGCAGTGCTGCAGCACCGTCCCCGAAGTCCTCATGACCGAAAACCGCCGGTGCGCACCACGGAGACAGGTCATCGTTCCAGCTTTCAACCTTGACAGCAATCAAACGGAACGGCTGTGCAGTCAGCCGCTTGATCTCACGAATTTCGTTCTCGATGGCCGGCAGGTCGTGGTCCCCAACCGGCTGCAGCAGCACGTTTTTCGCATTCGGCTCGCCGTATTCATAAATTCTCATGCAATCCCCTTCTTCTATGCATTTTTCGCACTGATTTTACCACAAAATGCACCGCACCGTCAAATTTGCAGCGATTGACAATCCGCGTCCGCAACGGTATGATAGATGCAAAGAGTAAAAGGAGTTTCCGCTATGGGAAAATATATACTGGCGCTCGATCAGGGCACAACAAGCTCACGAGCGATCTTATTTGACAGCGAACAGAATATTCTCGCCATCCGGCAGCATGAGCTGACCCAGCACTATCCGCACGAGGGCTGGGTCGAGCAGGACCCGATGGAAATCTGGTCCACGCAGTATGCGGCTATGCTCGAGGTGCTGTCGGCAGCCGATGTTTCTCCGGCCGATGTGGCGGGCATCGGCATCACCAACCAGCGCGAGACGACCATCCTGTGGGATAAAAATACCGGACGGCCGATTCACAACGCTATCGTCTGGCAGTGCCGCCGCACAGCGGATATTGTGGACAGGCTGGTGCAGGACGGTCTGTCCGGGCACATCCGCCGCACGACCGGTCTGGTTCCGGATGCGTATTTTTCGGGCACCAAGATCAAGTGGCTGCTCGACCATGTGGAGGGCGCACGAGAGAAGGCCGAGCGCGGGGAAATCCTGTTCGGCACGGTGGATTCCTGGCTGGTGTGGAAGCTGACCGGCGGCAAGGTGCACATCACGGACGCGACCAATGCCGCACGCACGATGATCTTCGACATTCACCGTCTGGACTGGGACGATACCCTGCTCCACGCGCTCGATATTCCCCGGGCGATGCTGCCGCGCGTGTGCTCCTCAAGCGAAGTATACGGCTATGTTTCCCTGCCGGGCGGCGATATTCCGATTGCAGGCATTGCAGGCGACCAGCAGGCGGCTCTGTTCGGTCAGACCTGCTTTGCGGCAGGCGATGCGAAAAACACCTACGGCACGGGCTGTTTTCTGCTGATGAACACCGGAACCGCGGCCTGCGAGAGCGAAAACGGCCTGCTGACCACCATCGGCATTCAAATCAGCGGAGAGACGCAGTACGCGCTCGAGGGCAGCGTGTTTGTCGGCGGTGCCGTCATTCAGTGGCTGCGGGATGAGATGCGCTTTTTCTCCGAGAGTCGTGATGCGGAATACTACGCGGACAAGGTGAAGGACACCGGCGGCGTGTACCTCGTGCCCGCATTCACCGGTCTGGGTGCGCCGCACTGGGATATGTACGCACGCGGCTGCCTCATCGGTCTGACACGCGGCACAACCCGCGAGCACATTATTCGCGCCGCACAGGAGTCCATCGCCTATCAGGTGAACGACCTGCTGACCGCCATGAAGCGCGATACGGGCGTTTCCCTTTCCTCCCTCTCGGTGGACGGCGGTGCCAGCCGCGACAGCTTCCTGATGCAGTTCCAGAGCGATATTTCGGACTGCACGATTCGCCGTCCGGTCATCCGCGAAACGACCGCGCTCGGCGCATGCTATCTCGCCGGACTCGCGACCGGTATGTGGCACAGCCGCGAGGAGCTGAAGCAGCTCTGGCTGTGCGATACACTGTACGCGCCCTCGATGGACGAGAATAAACGCCGCAAGCTGCTCTCCGGCTGGGATAAGGCGGTTGGACGGTCGCTTGATTGGGCGGAGCATTAAAAAAACAGCACAAACAAACCCGAAGTACAGGCGCAAAACCTGCACTTCGGGTTTTGTATTTCAGTATGCTTTAATCATTTGCCTGAATCCACGCGGGCAGCTGCTCGATGTTCAGCTGCACATCCAGATTGGGAAACAGCGCATAATCCTGAAATACAATGTTAAGGCAACACCGCACAATTAAAGCTGCGGCGCTTTGCGGAAATTTCGCGCCCTGACTTTGTTGCGATTTCACGGTAATACGTCAAGTATTACCGCAAAACCGCGCCTCGTCAGTACGCAAAATTTACTCGCAAATCGCTCTTGTCCAATTATGCGGTATTGCCTTAAATCCGCGTTTCCCCATCGGCGTATATGTGATATCCTGTCCGTTATAGCGGATGGAGCCACTGTCCGCGTCGATAATGCTGAGGATCAGGTTGAGCAGCGTGGTTTTGCCGCAGCCGGACGGACCGAGAATGGAGACAATTTCATCGTCCTCAATACGCAGCGAAATATCTTTCAGCACCTCTGTGCCGTCGAATGCTTTGCGAATATGCTCCAGTTCTAACATAAACTGTTGTACTCCCTTCTTGTTTTCAACGGTTTCCATTGTGACCGGATAATCGGTGCCGCTTCTATCGCCTGCGCATCAAGTTTTTATTATAATTCTGTAAATCGAGGTCGGGAAATGTAAAGTAAAAATCCTCCGTAAAACGGAGGATTTTTACAACACTCATCTTATATAGAATGATATAGGATTTATTTCCGCAGAAAATACACCAGACACGGTCGTCCGCCGGTGCGATAATCCATCTCACTGCCAATAACCTGCTGTTCAGTCAGGTAATTCATATACCGGCGCACAGTGACAACTGACAAGCCAACATGCGATGCGATCTCATCACTGGTATGCCGTGTATCCGGTGCAGCCCGCAGATATGCCTCAATGCGCGAAAGCGTCTGACTCTGCAAACCTTTTGGCGGCGTGACAGGCTGTGTCGGCACCGCAGCCTGAAACAGCGTATGATCGAGCGCCTCCTGACTGAAGCTGTCGCGCTGCACGCTCTCTCTCCGGCGGCAGAACACGTCCAGCGCCTGCCGGAACCGCTCATATGCGAATGGTTTGACCAGATAATCCACTGCACCCAGTCGCGCGGCATCGTTGACCGTTTTTGCGTCATTCGCCGAAGTGACCATGATGACATCCGCGTCCACACCTTCTGCGCGAAGCTGCAGCAGCAGCTCGGTGCCGCTCATCTGCGGCATGTAAACATCTAAAATAATCAGGTCGATCGGGTTGCGCTGCAGCCAAAACAGCGCCGGATGCGCCGCTGAAAACGTCTGCACGACGGCAAACCGGCTGTCCTGCTCGATATACCGGCGGTTGAGCCGTGTAATCATCGGATCGTCCTCAATAATAACCGTTGTGTACATCGGATTTCCTCCTTACTGCTGTCCGTTTGCGGATTCCGCAACCGTAATGATGAACGAGCTGCCGATTCCCGGCTCGGATTCGACGCGAATCGTTCCGTGAAACGCGTCCACGGTCTCCTTGACGAGTGACAGACCGGTGCCTCTGCCCTCGCCCTTGGTGGAAAAGCCGCGCTCGAAAATGCGGTCCAGCTTATCGGCAGCAATGCCTGCACCGCTGTCGTCCACGCTGATGAGCATGCCATGCTCGCCCTCGCGAATGCTGACCGTCACTTCCTTCTGTGCGTTTTCCGGTGCATCCCGCAGTGCGTCAAACGCATTCTCAGTCAGGTTTCCAAGAATGGTGATCAGACTGCTCGCCGGAAGATACTGTCCGTCTCCATGCAGCTCACTCGCCGGGTCGAGCACAAACCGGATGCCCAGCTCTGCCGCACGATACGCCTTGCCGATCAGCAGCGCCGCAACCGACGGCTCCCGAATACGCTCAGAAATATAGCCGATCGAGTGTGCGCGCGTCTGCGTTAAATGCAGCACATAGTCCTCCGCCTGCTTGTCCTCGCCCAGCTGTAACAGACCGAGAATCACATGCAGCTTGTTGGTAAACTCATGCGTATACGCCCGCAGCGCACCGACAATGTGCTGCACGCCGGTCAAATCCTGCGCCAGTCGTGTAACCTCGGTCCGGTTGCGGAAAATAGCAATCACACCTTCGATTTTTCCATCGCGCCAGAGCGGCATACGGTCGGAAATGACCGAAACGTGCTTGATGGACTCCAGACTGATGTTGTACTCGCTTTTTCCGGTCTGCAGCACGCGCGCCATCGTCGAGCGCGGATAGACCGTCTGTAACGGCTGACCGAGTGCATCTTTCACCTTGATCTTGAGGATATCCGCTGCCGCACGGTTCATATAGGTGATCATGCTGTGTTCGTCGATCGCCATCAGACCCTCATCCAATGCATCCAGAATATCCATGCGCTGCAGAAACAGCTGACGGAACGCGTCCGGCTCATAGCCCAGCAGTTCCCGCTTGACCCGCTTAGAAAACCGCACGCTGAGCAGACTGCCGATGCCGAGCGCAAACAGCGTGATGAGCAGATAGGACAGCAGCACGCGCAGCACCGTCCGATGGTAGGAGCGCAGATACAGCCCTGCCATGACGATGCCGGCTGCCTGTCCGTTTTCATCGCGCACGACGGCATACGCACAGCGGTCGGCACCGTTCGGCATCTCGTCGCTCGTGAACACCGTTTTTTCCTCGCTGCACAATCGGCTGACGGTATCTGCCCGCAAGGCCGGCAGCACGGATACGTCTCCCGCACCGGAGGCAAGGTCGTAAAATGCGGTCGGCTTGCCCTCCATATCATACACACCGAGCATATCCACTTCAGATACACGCTGTACGGTCCGCGCCAAATACCGCTGTGCGTTATCTGCCCGAATATCCCCGGTCAGCAGCGGCGCGTCTGCCGCCATCTGCGCCGCATTGGACAGCAGCTGGTCACGCGTCCGGACCTCCTGATGCAGCTCAATCCCCAGACAGACCGACATTGCAAGCAGCAGCACAATCGTGATGCACTGCACCAGCATCCGACGCACCTGCCTGTGCAGCGAGCCGGAGGAACGCGCATTTGTCAAATTCATCCACTCCTTTTAAGAAGATACTTTATATCATAGCACACTGGTCAACATTCATCAAATCCCATCGGCAATTTTTCTGCAAACCCGTCAATTTGCGCGGGTTTATTTTTTTTAGTTTCGTAAGCTTGCGCAAACCTCGACAGTTTTTTACAATAGGCACCGCAAAACAAAAACGAAACACGAGGTGATGCCCTTTGGGTGAAATCAAAGCGGAATTGAATGCCGAACTGCAAACCCATATTGCGTTCGAGATTCCGCTGTTCGGCGGAATACCGGTTCCGGAATCCGCTGTGGTAAGCTGGGCAATCATAGCAGTGCTGACCCTGCTTGCCATCTGGCTGACGCACGGACTGCGCAAGCGCCCCGGGCGGCGGCAGATCGCCGCAGAACTGCTGGTGGGCTTCATCAACAGCTTCTGCCGCGACACACTGGGCGACCGATACTGGCGCACCTTCGCCCCGTACCTCGGCACGGTAGGTCTGTATCTTGCGCTGGCGAACATGGCCGGTCTGTTCGGCGTAACGCCGCCGACCAAAGACCTGAACGTTACCGCCGGTCTGGCGATCATGAGCGCACTGCTGATCTACGGCGCGCAGTTCCGTTTCCACGGTCTGCGCGGCGGACTGAAAAAGTTCAGCGAACCGGTTGCAGTCGTCACGCCGCTCAACATTATGGAGATCGGCATTCGGCCTTTGTCGCTCTGCATGCGACTGTTCGGCAACATTTTCGCCGGATTCGTCATCATGGAGCTGGTCAAAATGGCCGTTCCGGTCGTTGTGCCCATCCCGCTGAGCCTGTATTTCGATGTATTCGACGGTATGATACAGGCAATCGTATTTGTATTCCTGACAACACTTTTTCTGTCGGAATCGCTTGAGTAACCACTGTTTTATCTGAGAAAGGACCACAAAAATGAGTATTGCTATTGGTGCAGCTATCGCAGTTATGACCGGCATCGGCGCCGGTCTCGGTATCGGCTATGCAACCGCGAAATCCTCGGAAGCCATTGCACGTCAGCCGGAGGCCTCCGGCCAGATCAGCAAAAACCTGATCCTCGGCTGTGCACTGGCCGAGGCAACCGCCATCTACGGTTTTCTGATCGGTATCCTGCTTATCTTCATGAATTGATCGGGGTGAGATCGAATGATCCTCAATCTAAATTCGCAGATTATCTGGGTGTTTGTTGATCTGCTCATCCTGTTCGTGCTGATGAAGAAATTCCTGTTCGGCCCCATTACCCAAATGCTCGATGACCGTGCGCAGCAGGTGTCGGACACGCTCGATCAGGCGGACAAACGTCTCGCCGAGGCTGAGCAGCAGCAGAACGCGCACGCCGCACAGCTTGCTTCCGCAAAGCAGGAGGCCGCACAGATCATCGAGGATGCCCGCGCACGCGGTCAGCAGGAGTACGATCGTCTTGTCGCAGAGGCGCAGACCGCTGTGCAGCGACTCGATGAGCAGGCTGCCCGCCGTCGGGAATCCGAGCGGGCGCAGATGCTCCGTGACGCGAAAAAGGAGATTACCGCTCTCGTTCTGCTGACCACCGCCAAGGTATCCCGGCAGAAGCTGAACAGCGACACCGACCGCGCCATGATCGACGATTTTCTGCGTGAAGAAACGGAGGCCGCACGATGAGCTCGACCGCCGTACAGTATGCCGGTGCACTGCGCCATACCGGCTGCACGCTGAGCGATCTGCAGCACACCGCCGATTATCTGACCGATTGTGCGCCGTTATGGGACGCGCTGTGCTCGCCTGCCGTTTGTGCGCGGGAGAAAAAGGCTGTGCTGTCCCGCCTGCCCGATTTTGATGCGATGGGCGAGCTGAAGCACTTCTATCTGCTGCTGGCGGACAAAAACCGCTTTGCGCTCCTGCCGGAGATCGTCCGGCAGTTTCGTCTGCTTGAGCTGCGCGACAGCGGCGAGGGCCTGTGCGTATTTCGCTGTGCCCGCGAACCGGATGATGAATCGCTGCGTTCGCTTGCCAAACTGCTGTGCGCACGACACAGTTATTGTGCGGTTACGTTTGAAATCGTGCAGGACGACACGCTGCTCGGCGGCTTTACTGCCGAAATCGACGGCGTAACCTACGATAAAAGCGTGCGCGGACAGCTTCGCGCACTGGCGCATGACCTGTAAAGGGGTGAAAACCATTGAACCATTCAGATGAGATTTTATCTATTCTCCGCGAGGAGATTGAACAATATGACAACCGCACGCGCTGCGACGAAACCGGCACGGTCATCGAGGTCGGCGACGGTATCGCCACCGTTTACGGTCTAAACCGCGCCGTCTACGGCGAACTGGTGCAGTTTGACACCGGTGTGCACGGCATCGTGCTCGACCTTAAACGCGACAGCGTCGGCGTGGTACTGCTCGGCAGCGAGGACGGCCTGCATGAAGGCTCGGCGGTCTCCCGCACCGGACGTGCGGCTGATGTTCCGGTCGGCGATGCGATGATCGGCCGCACGGTCAATGCCCTCGGTGAACCGATTGACGGCCTTGGACCGATTGAAACGACCGAGCGCCGTCCGATCGAGCGAGAGGCTTCGGGTGTTGTATCGCGTGAGCCGGTAAACCAGCCGATGCAGACCGGCATCCTTGCCATTGACGCGATGGTGCCGATCGGACGCGGTCAGCGTGAGCTGATCATCGGCGACCGTCAGACCGGCAAGACCTCCATCGCCATCGACACTATCCTGAACCAGAAGGGTCAGGACATGATCTGCATTTACGTTGCCATTGGCCAGAAGGCATCCACAGTGGCGCGTCTGCGCGGCACGCTCGAGAAATACGGCGCACTCGATTACAGCATCATCGTTTCTGCCACCGCAGCAGACGGTGCACCGCAGCAGTATATCGCGCCGTATGCCGGTGCTGCTATCGGCGAGTATTTCATGAGTCAGGGGCGCGATGTACTCATCGTCTACGACGATCTGTCCAAACACGCAGTCGCTTACCGCACGCTGTCGCTGCTGCTGCGCCGCTCTCCTGGCCGTGAGGCTTATCCGGGCGATGTATTCTATCTGCATTCCCGTCTGCTCGAGCGTGCCTGCCGCCTGACACCGGAGTACGGCGGCGGCTCAATGACCGCTCTTCCCATTATCGAAACGCTGGCAGGCGATGTGTCCGCCTATATTCCGACCAACGTTATTTCCATCACCGACGGCCAGATTTATCTGGAAAATGACCTGTTCTTTGCCGGTCAGCGTCCGGCGATCAACGTTGGCCTGTCGGTATCGCGTGTCGGCGGTGCGGCACAGACCAAGGCTATCAAGAAAACCGCCGGTACCCTGCGTATCGATCTTGCCCGCTTCCGCGAGCTGGAGGTATTCACCCAGTTCAGCTCGGATCTGGACAAGGACACTCAGCAGGCCCTCGAGCACGGCAAACGCCTGATGGAAATCCTCAAGCAGCCGCTGTGTCACCCGATGCCGGTATGGCGGCAGGCGGTTATCCTGTATGCTGCGACCAACGGTCTGCTGAGCGATGTTCCGCTCGACCGGGTACGCGATTTTGTGCAGAAATTTGCCGACAGCCTGCCCAATTCCCTGCTGACAGAGATTCAGTCCACCGTCACCCTGACCGGCACGGCTGCCGAGCAGATCCGGGAGGCCCTGAAAACCTATAAAGATCAGGTGAGCGCAGCATGGCAGGCATAAAGGAGATCCGCACCCGCATTGACAGTGTGCAGCAAACACTCAAGATCACAAACGCGATGTACCTGATCTCGTCCTCCAAGCTGCGCAAGGCAAGGCAGCAGCTGAACAATGTGCAGCCGTATTTTCTCAAGATCAGCTCCACGATTGCCGATATTCTGCACCATTCCCCTGAAATCGAGCATATTTATTTCGACAAGCGGCCCGAGGTCAAGCGCCGCAAGTCCGGCTACATCGTTATCACGGGCGACAAGGGACTGGCCGGTGCGTATAATCACAATGTGCTGCGTCTGGCCGAGAAGCATCTTGCGCAGGAGGACGATCCAACGCTGTTCCTCATCGGTCAGATGGGCCGCGCGTACTTCGCCGAACGCGACATTCGCGTAGACGGCGAGTTCATGTTCACCGTGCAGGACCCGACGATTGCCCGTGCGCGGGACATTGCGGATATTTTCATCCGTCTGTTCCGCGAAGGTCAGCTCGACGACGTGTATGTTGTCTACACCGAAATGGTAACGCCTATGCGGCTTGAGCCGCGCGTGCAGAAGCTGCTGCCGCTCGACATTGACGCATTCCCATGGGAGCCGCGTCCGAGTGAACACGGACCGTATCATCAGATGGTGCAGTATGTGCCCTCGGCAGACCGCGTACTCGAGCATCTGGTACCCGGCTACGTCAAGGGTGAGCTGTTCGGCGCGCTGGTCGAGTCCTTCTGTGCCGAGCAGAATGCCCGCATGACAGCAATGGACTCCGCGACCGACAACGCACGCGATATGCTCAAATCGCTGTCGCTGCACTACAACCGCGCACGGCAGTCCGCCATCACGCAGGAGATCACCGAGATCGTCGGCGGCACACAGGGCAACGCCGCGGAAACACCGCAGCCCCGCCGTCCGATTCCGACGCGGACCGTCCGCTTTCTCGCAGACGGCAGACGCGCATAGAAAGTGAGGAAATTACTATGAAACGCAAAGGTACCGTGGTACAGGTAACAGGTCCGGTTGTGGACGTTGCTTTTGACGGCGGCAGCCTGCCTGAGATAAATGAAGCGCTTACCGTTGCACCGGACGGACAGCCGCGCATGATGGAGGTCGCACAGCACGTCGGCGGCGACACCGTGCGCTGCATCATGCTCTCCCCGAGTGAGGGCATCGGCCGCGGCGACGAGGTGCTGTCCACCGGTCACACGATTGAAGCGCCGGTCGGTGAAGCGACCCTTGGACGCATGTTCAACGTGCTCGGTCAGCCGATCGACGAAAAGGGCGATGTAAACGCACCGGAAAAGTGGTCTATCCACCGTGCGCCGCCGGATTTTGCACAGCAGAACCCGACGACCGAGATTCTCGAGACCGGCATCAAGGTCATCGACCTGCTCGCGCCGTATGCCAAGGGCGGCAAGATTGGTCTGTTCGGCGGTGCCGGTGTCGGCAAGACCGTGCTCATTCAGGAGCTGATTCACAACATCGCCACTGAGCACGGCGGCTACTCCATCTTCACCGGTGTCGGCGAACGCACCCGTGAGGGCAACGATCTGTGGCGCGAGATGGCGGAATCCGGCGTACTGAGCAAGACCGCGCTCGTGTTCGGACAGATGAACGAACCGCCCGGAGCGCGTATGCGCGTTGCACTGACCGGTCTGACCATGGCGGAATACTTCCGCGATGTGAAAAAGCAGAACGTGCTGCTGTTTATCGACAATATTTTCCGCTATGTACAGGCAGGCTCGGAGATTTCCGCACTGATGGGCCGCATGCCCTCGGCGGTCGGCTACCAGCCGACGCTGGCTGATGAGGTCGGTGCTCTGCAGGAGCGTATCGCCTCCACCAAGGACGGCGCAATCACGTCCGTGCAGGCGGTCTACGTTCCGGCGGATGACCTGACCGACCCGGCTCCGGCGACCACGTTTACCCACCTGGACGCCAAGACCGTCCTCTCCCGTAAGATTGTCGAGCAGGGCATCTATCCTGCCGTTGACCCGCTGGATTCCACCTCGCGTATCCTCGAGCCGGATATTGTCGGCGAGCGGCATTACAAGGTCGCACGCGGCGCACAGGAGCTGCTGCAGCGTTACCGCGAACTGCAGGATATCATCGCCATCCTCGGTATGGAGGAGCTTGGCGCGGATGACCGCCGCATTGTCGATCGTGCCCGCCGCATGCAGCAGTATTTCTCGCAGCCGTTCTCTGTTGCCGAGCAGTTTACCGGTCTGGAAGGGCGCTACGTAACGCTTGATGATACCATCAGCGGCTTTGAAGCGCTGCTCGGCGGTGAACTCGACCAGTATCCGGAGGCTGCCTTCTCCATGGTCGGCACGGTAGACGAGGTCCACAAAAAGGCCAAGGATATGGGGGCACTCTGATGGAGAACACCTTCTATCTGGAGATCATCACGCCGGACCGGCAGTTTTACACCGGATCGGCAACCAATTTGACTATGCCTGCACTCGACGGTGAATACGGCGTGCAGCCGGGACATGAGCCGGTCGTTACCGCACTCCGTCCGGGTACGGTGCGGTTCCAGACAGACGGCACACCGCACGAGGTCGTTGTCAGCGACGGCTTCGCAGAAATTATGCCGGACTACTGCATTCTTCTGGTATCCAGCGCCGAACGTCCTGACGAAATCGACCGTGCGCGTGCCGAACGCGCCAAAGAGCGCGCGGAAGAACGGCTGCGCCAGAAGCAGAGTATTCGTGAATATCATCTCTCCAAAGCGGCTCTGGCCCGTGCTATGGCACGCCTGAAGGCTACCCGCTGACTCCCCTTTTTTATCGCCTGCTCCGATGTTATCAGATGGAACATCGGAGCAGGCGTTTTCGCAGACGCTTACGCTGACCAGCACAGGTGTCAGCACCTAAAAACTCAGCCGACTTGAGCAATTCGTTGCTGATGCTCGGTCTGGCTACCGCACTCGCCCGCTGTGCCTTTACATTTCTACTCGGCGGCGCCTGGGTCGAGATGATACTCGCGTTCTTCGGTGCAGGTATCGGCAACGCCGTGCGCTGTAAGCGGTCCAAGCACTACCGGACTCTTGTGCTCTGCACAACCGTTTCGGCCGCGGCGGCCTGTCCGGTGTACGCAGGCTGTCTCAAGATTGCCGAAATGACCTGCGGCATCGCCATGGTCAAGTCGGATATGCGGTCGGGTCTCGAGCGGCATCATTCCTGCGCTGCCGCTCGGACTCATCTTCGCCCGCATTATGATGGATAAGATGTTCCGCCACTGCACCTGATATCGCAGAAAAACCGCTGTGAAAATGCTCCGCAGCGGTTGCTTTTTATGTAGCTGAAACGGAAAAATCTTGATTTTATGCAGTTTTCGAGCATAGAAAAAATCCACCGTAATTCTATCAAAATTACGGTGGACTTATGGTGGAGCCGAGGGGAGTTGAACCCCTGTCCGAAAGCGCATCCACGAGGACTTCTCCGGGCGCAGTTTGTCGATTAAAATTCCCGCCGCGGCACGCCGGCAAACAGGCTTACCGTTTTGGTAGAGTCATTTTACATGACGAGGGCAACTCTTACCTCGTACACGTTCACCACTAATCGACGCCGGGTCTCTGAGCCGTGGTCCTCTCTGAGCCGACGGGCTAAGCCTAATTAGGCAGCCTGAAGAGTATAATTGTTGTTGTTTAATTTATAAACAGTTGGAGCTTTTATCGCAGATCCCCACTGCGGCCCGCTATCCCGGCTTCAACACCCCCGTCGAACCCGTTACGGCCCCATTTTGAAATGGAGAATGGAAAATTGAGACTGGAGAATATTCTGCTCTCAGCTTTTCCATTTTTTAATTAACGATTACGCTCTTTCATCGCGCGGTCCATCTCGCGTTTTGCGTCGCGTGCGGCAATACTGTCACGCTTATCATGCAGCTTTTTGCCCTTGCACAAACCGATTTCAACCTTCACGCGCGAGCTTTTGAAATAAACCGCCAGCGGAATGACCGAATAGCCGTCCTGCTTGGTCTTGCTGAACAGGTTGACAATCTCACGCTTGTGCATAAGCAGCTTACGCACGCGCAACGGGTCCTTATTGAAGATATTGCCCTTTTCGTACGGCGAAATATGCATGCCACGCACGAAAATCTCACCGTCCTTGAACGAACAGTAGGAATCCTTGAGATTGATCTGTCCCAAACGGATAGACTTTACCTCGGTACCCGCAAGCTCGATGCCCGCTTCATACTTTTCCTCGACAAAGTAGTCATGCCATGCCTTTTTGTTGGCCGCAATCTGCTTTGTGCCCTTTTTGTCAACAGCCATGGCGAAACCTCCCTTACCGTGGTACATCTTATAATAACACGATTGCACGCATTTGTAAAGTTACGTCTGTGTTACAGAGTGTCCTCTCGTGCAGACGGTTTGCCTTTTTGCCGCAGACTGCGGCTGGGAGCGCCGCTGCGCGCGGCAGGCGCACAAGAGGGTAGACAACCTGCGGTTTTCCACCCTCTTGTGAATTACCCCTTTTCCCTTAGAGGGCTTGGGTGCAGATGGTAGACTGCGTAAGCGTAGAAAAGGAGGAACGACAGAGGATTTTTTCTACTTCGTGGTATAACACCTTTCCGCATTGTCGGCTATATTACTGCTACACATATGGTTTACTCTACGCAGGCGCGGCATACCCGTGCCGCGCAACACGTTTTCCGGTGCAGGTTATCCATCACCTGCGGGTAAAACTTCTGCTTATTGATGAATACTACTACCATGGGGCGGCATGACCCCATGCCGCCTTGCAAACCTTTTGCACAATTTTAATTTATCGGCACGTGCCTGTAGGGGCGCGCATTGCGCGTCCTTTTTACCTTCTGCACAATTTCAATTCCTTGACACATACTCCGTAGGGGCGGACCAATGTGTCCGCCCTGTAAACCGTTACACCAGTCGTTAAAACGGACGCACACGCTGGTGCGCCCCTACGGAACGCGAACGACAGACGTAGCAGCAAGGCAGCCGTGAACTGCGAATCGGTGCAGGAATGGACGCGCAATGCGCGCCCCTACGGACAGGTAACCCGACTGCCGTTCCCCTTTTCAACGCTTACGAAGTCCACCATCTGCGCCCAAGCCTTCTGAGGGAAAGGTAGGAGTTCAAAGAGGAAGGAAAACCGCCGGTTGTCCTTCCTTTTTGCCCTCTGCCGTGGGTACGGCAGCGTCACCCGCCGTGCCACGGCGCACCGCTGTGTTACATCATTCCCACATTTGCGGTTACTCAAACAAAAAGGAGGCTGCACACCTCCTTTTTTCTCATATGCACTTACTGCTCCCGGAAGTGCACCTTACCGGTCTCGGCGTCCATGCCGTCCACGATAGCGAGCGACTCGAGCTGATAGCCCAGATTGCGGATAATACGGCCGCCCTGCTGGAAACCCTTCTCCACGGCAATGCCGATGCCCTCGACCGTACCGCCGGCCTGTGCCACGATAGAGATCAGGCCCTGCAGCGCACAGCCGTTTGCCAGGAAATCGTCGATAACAAGCACATGGTCGTCCGGACCGAGGAACTTTTTAGAAACGATAACCTGATTCTTACACTTATGTGTAAAGGATTCAACCTCGGCAACATAAACCTCGCCGTCGATGTTGACACTCTGGGTCTTCTTCGCAAACACAACCGGAACGCCGAAATGACGAGCCACGATGCAGGCAATGCCGATGCCGGATGCCTCAATGGTAACGATCTTGTTGATCGGCTTGTCCGCGAAACGGCGCTTGAACTCCTCACCCATCTGATCAAACAGGTTAATATCCATCTGATGGTTCAGAAAGCTGTCTACCTTCAGAATGTTGCCTTCCTTAACAACGCCATCCTTGACAATTCGTTCCTCTAAAAAGTTCATGCTGCCACTCCCTGTTTTTTTGCTTTATTTTCATCAGCTCTGCAATAGCTGCACTTGGTATTTTATCATTGTACTATACTTCGACAGGTTTTTCAATCATTCGTGCGGAAATTATTCCTCAATTTTCTCCGCATACTGCCGAATGATTTCCGCAACCTGCTCATGCGTGCCAACAGCGTTGATAAACTCCAGCAGGGCATTTGCCGTCATGTGCGCGGGCAAATCCAGCGCGTGCAGCACGGCAGCGCGGCGTGCGGTGCTGTCGGGTCTGCCGGACAGTCCCCACTCGTAAAAATCCGCCTTGGTGATGACAGGATGCACCGGCATTTCGCTCTCGTCCTGCTGTGCAAAGGTTGCACCCGCTCGGCGGAGCGCGTCCAGAATCACCTGCGGACGCATGCCCTCCACGCCCAGCTTGCCCTCCTTGGAGCCATGCCGCTTGCGGCGTTCCTTGCCCGCGATATCGGGCACATACGCCTGCTTGATGCAGCCCTTCGGCAGCGCGCCCTTGAGATAGTTGCGGATGACAAAGCCCGCACCGTCACTATCGGTCAGCACGATGAGACCGCGCGTTTCCGCAATACGGCGCAGCAGCTTGAGTTGGTCTTTATTGTTAAAAATGCGGAATCCGCCGCTTTCGAGCACCACGGTGTCCACCACCTGCCGGACGGTGTTCACATCATACCGGCCCTCTACCAGAATCGCTTCCCTGATGCGCGTCATTTCTTTTCCCCCTTCAGTTCTGCCGCCATGGTGAGCAGCGTCAGCTCGATCTGCTTCTGCCGGTCTGCCGCGCCGCCCTTGAGTGTGGCATCGGTCTCCGCGCACAGCGAGGCCGCCTTTCGCAGCCAGCTGAGCGGCACACGCCGTGCTGCATTCTGAATCTGCCTTGCGTAGTACGGCGATTTCGAGCCGATCATCTCCATCAGCTGTTTTTCGCCGCCGCGATTCTCCGCGCACAGCTTGGCGGCATACAGACGCTGGATGTGACGTGTGATGGCAGTGAAGATCATGACCTCGTTGTTCTTCTGCGCGAGCAGCTCCCCGACGAGTGCGACCGCCCGATCAAACCTGCCTGCGGTTACCGCGTCGGTCAGATCGAACACGACGGCATCCAGCACCGGCGAGCATACCGCGTCGATGTTATAGCGCTTGATAACGCCGGTTGTGGTATGCGCGGCTGCCTTTTCCATCTCACCGGCGAGGTTGGTCATGGAATTGCCGCACAGGAAGATCATGTACGACGCATCTCCCGGTTCGATCATGCAGCCGAGCGCCTTGGCACGCCGCTCGAGCCACGCCACCAGTTCCTGCTCCTCCGCGTGTGCGAACTCGGCAAAGCAGGCGCGCTTCTCGAGTGTCTTGTACAGCTTGGTTCGCTTGTCCGGCTTGCCGTCCAGCACGTCGTAGTAGAACACGAGGCAGACGTACTCCGGCAGATCACCAAGTACGCTCGGCAGCACGTCTGCGAAGCCGGCAGGCGGCTTGAACAGGTCGAAGTCCTTGACGATGATGAGCTTTTTATCTGCCATCGCGGGATAGCTGTCAATGGCTTCGGTCAGTATTTCCGGTGTCAGGCCCTTGCCTTCGAACTCAATAAGATTGAAATCCGCAAAGGTCTCGTCCACCACCTTCTGCCGCAGCTGCCGCAGATAGTATTCCTTCATGTAGCTTTCCTCGCCCGAAATGATGTACAGCGTGGCAAATTCGCCGTTTTTCAGGTCGCGGATCAGCTGTGATTTTCCGTTTGGTTTGGTTTCTCTTGCCGCCATGTGTTACTCCTTTTTGAACTGCCGTGCGATCTCACCTTCCTTATAGGTGCTCTGCACGTCCAGTCCCTTGTGCGACCGCAGTCCCTTCTCCGAACTCGCCGCAATGATGATATGCTGTGCACCTGCCGCTTCGGCGTACTGTGCCATGCTTTCGCCGCTGCTCAGATGGTTTGCGCTGAGCACCAGCTCCGCTGCGGCAGGCAGCGTGTTTTTCTCTAAATAGGCCGATAGCTGTTTCTCGGTCGGACTGTGCAGGATGAGCACCTCGTCCGCTATGCTTACGGCCAGTTTTCCCTCGATGACCGGGAAAATCTCCACCGGTGCGATCGGGTTCGCAAGCGTCACCGGCTCGCTTATCTCCCGCGCCTCACGCTCGTGCACGAAAGAAAGCAAATCAGCGTTGGTTTTGCGCTCCTGACAGCCTGCGGGCATGAGCAGTTCCCCAACCTCGACCGTTTCCATCAGCTCCGGCAGGTTGCGCGCATGTCCCTGATCGACCGCGGTCAGCACGACCGTATCCAGCCGCTTCAGACCATTCCAGCGCAGCCACTCGCGTACCTGACGCGCAGCGTTCCGGTAGCTGCCGCAGTCTATGAGCATCGCGTGTTCGGTGTCGCTCAGCAGAATGGCCTGACCGCTGCCGCACGGCAGATACGTCACCGTATACCGGCCGTTCTGGTGCTGCACCTCGGCAATACATAAGCCGATCAGCACCACCGCCAGACACGGCAGCACGGCTTTCCATTTGACGTGCTTTCCAGCAGTCAGCCACACGAGCAGCGCCGCGAACACGATGCCGAGCGCCGCCAGACCGAAGGTGTTGTTCGGGTGCAGCGTGCCGAAGCCGAGGTCCGCGATGATATTCGCTGACCAGAGCAGATAGCTTATGAGCGGACGCACCAGTCCGGCGAGCATCGGCACAAGCGCCGGACAGACGGCTGCTGCAACACACAGCACGAACCCGCCCACAAAGCAGAGCGAGGTCACGCCGACCGTCATCAGGTTGCTGATGGGCGACAGCACGGACACCGCGCCGAACGAGGTCAGCAGAATCGGTACTGTAAATATCGTAGCGCAAACCGTGCAGCTGAGTGCGCTCGTGATGACCGCAAGCGCCTTGCGCACGAGTTTCGGCGCACCGGCAAACGGCTTTTCGAGTGCATGCTGCAGCTTCCCTGCGAACAGAATAAGACCGAGCGTGGACGCGAATGAAAGCTGCAGGCCCACGCTTGCGATCGCGTACGGATTGACAAGCAGCAGGACAGCCAGTGCCATCAGCAGCGCGTTCAATCCGCCTGAGCGGCGCCGCAGCAGAAATCCGCCTGCAGCCGTCAGGTACATCAGTGCCGCACGCAGCACGGACGGCGTGGCTCCCGCGACCGGCACAAACAGCAGCACCAGCGGGATGGACGCAACCGTTCCCCACCGTTTGCCGAACAGCAGCGTGCAGAACCCGACGAGAAAGCCGATGTGCAGTCCGGAAACGGCCACCAGATGGCTGAGACCCGCAATGCGGAACGCGGTCTGGTCGGTATCGCTCAGATTTTTGCTGCCGCCGACCAGCAGTCCGGTCAGCAGTCCGGCTTCACGTTCCGGAAGGGTACGCTGCACCGCATTTCGGCAGAACCGCGCGATCCTCTGCGGCGCAAAGCGCAGGCTGTCCCGTTTAGAGTCCAAGACCTCGAACTGCACCGCGTTGTGCTCCTCGTCGGTCGCATACGCGCCCGCGATATAGCAGCCCTCGGACGCCTGATATGCCGCACGGTCAAAGCCGCCGAGCGTGTCCGGCACATAAAGTGTGGCCATGACGCGTACCCTGTCTCCTGCCAGCAATGGCGGTTCGGTTTCCGGCAAGTAGCACCGCAGGCGAAACCGCCTGCCGTCCGCAGTCTCCGCCGAGAGCAGCACGCGCTGGTCGGTGTCGTACACCTCGGCATCCCGCAGGGCGGCTGCGGTGATCTCCTGCGTTTCGCCGGCTAAAGCACGAATGGGCACGACCCGCAAATCCCGGAACACGGCAAAGCCGGTCAGCGCAAGAGCGGCAGCCGCCAGCACAGCAAACACATTCAGCAGACACTTGCGGCGGCGCAGAAACACAGCCGCAAGCACCAGAAGAAGCGCGATCGGTGCAATGATATGCAGCTGCACCGGCAGCTCCAGGCAGACTGCCGCGTACAGCGCGGCAGCCATCGGCGGCACCAGATAAACCAGAGGGCGTTCTCGCATACGGGTCACTCCCTTGCCTTTTCTACTATTATAGCAAAGACCGGAACGCGCCGCAACCGCAGACCGCCTTACAGCGTACTTCTGCGGAACTGGGTCGGTGTTGCGCCGGTTTTCTCGGTGAAGGCTGTAATAAAGTTGACCTCACTGCGGTAGCCGACGCGGAACGCAATTTCCTTGACCGAAAGCGACGTGGACTGCAGCAGGGCCTTGGCCTCGTCAATCCGGTGCAGCATGATGTACTCGTGCGGAGAAAATCCGGTCGTGCTGCGGAACAGCCGCGAGAAATGAGACGGACTCAAGCTGACCGCGTCCGCCACCTTCTCCACGGATAACGATTCAAACAGGTGTTCTCCGATATACTTGACCGCCTGTGCAATGGCATCGTTTTTCCGGTCGGGTCCCGACTGCGCCGGAAACAGCAGCGCGCACAGGATTCGGTAGATGCGCTGCGAGCGGTCCAGTTCGGTCATATCGCCGGTGCGCAGACCGGAAATGATCTGTGCCAGCTCCTGCTCGATGCGTAAATCCGCCGGCGGCGTAAGCACCTGCCTGCCGCCGCGGAACGCGAGTATCTGCTCGAAAAATGCCGCCGCATTTGCGCCGTCAAAGTGAATCCAGAGCGCTTCCGCGTCGCCCTTGGTATAAAAATGATGCGGTCTGCGGCAGTCCACCAGTCCGATCTGTCCGCGCTCGGCGCAGTAGAGCTGGTCGGTCTCAAAGTACATCGTACCCGAGCGAACGTAGGTCAGAAAGAGATTCTTGTGGCTCTCCAGATGGGCGATGTCGCAGCTGTCGAGAAAATTATACCGCGCATCGTAGTAATAATGTCCCACGCGGGTGACGTAGTAAAACAGCCGCCGAGCGGTCGCGGACGGCGTTGAGAAAAATCGTTCCGAGCGCGACAGCACACCCGGCTCACTGAAAACCTTCACGGCATTCCCTCCTCCGCCTTCTATGATAGCACAAAATATGAATAGATTGCAGTATTTTGTTATTGCCAAATCAAAGAAAATTCGGTATGCTGTTAGCAGAAGTAAAAAAGCTGAGCCGGAACGATAGATATTGCGGTTCGTTCCGTCCGATCAGCTTTGAAGGCAAGGGGTTGTTGTAATGATAAAGGAAAAGACGTTTTATAAATCCTTTATGGTGCTGGCACTGTCGCTGGCGCTGCAGAACCTGCTCACCTACGGCGTAAACCTGATGGACACCATGATGCTCGGACGGTACAGTCAGGATGCCATGGGCGGCGTAAGCCTGTGCAATCAGGTGCAGTTTCTGCTGCAGATGCTGGTCGTCGGTGCAGGCGAGGGCGCAGTCGTTATGGGCTCGCAGTACTGGGGCAAAAACAAGCTGGAGCCAATCCCGCACATCATCGGTGTGGCTTTGCGCTTCGGCGGTTCACTGGCGGTGCTGATGTTCGGCATTGTGCTGTTCTTCCCGCACCAGCTGCTGTCGCTGCTGTCCAACTCACCGACGGTCATCGCGGAAGGTGAAAAGTATTTCCAAATCATCTGCTTTACCTATATTATCTTTACAATAACCAATATTCTGGTCGCGTCTCTCCGCTCGATCGGTGTAGTAAAGATCGGCTACATGATCTCGGGTTCGACGCTCATCATCAACGTGTGCTTGAACTACTGCCTGATCTACGGCCACTTCGGCTGTCCGGAGCTGGGCGTGCGCGGTGCGGCTATCGCAACGCTGGTTTCCCGCTGTGTGGAGCTGCTTATCGTTATTTACTACCTGAAGTTTAAGGAGCACAAGCTGAACCTGAGCCTGCGCAAGCTGGTTCACATCGACACCAGCTATGTGCAGGATTACATGCACGTTTCCCTGCCGGTGCTCATCAATCAGGCGCTCTGGGGCATCGCGCAGATGGTACAGACCGGTATCCTCGGTCATCTCGGCGGCGATGCCACGGCTGCCAACGCAATCGCGGTGCAGGTATATCAGGTTCTGTCGGTTGTCTGCTATGGCGCCGCGTCCGCATCCGGCATTGTGGTCGGCCGCACCATCGGCGAGGGCAACCAGCAGCGGCTGCATCCGCTCGTACATACGCTGCAGGTCCTGTTCGTCTCCATCGGACTGTGCTCGGGTCTTTTGATCTTCCTTCTGCGCGTACCGATCCTTGCGCTGCTCGGCGGTACGCTCACCGAAACGGCGTACAAGTATTCCCTGCAGTTCATGCTGGTGCTCGCCATCACAACGGTCGGCACCTCGTACCAGATGGCGTGCGATAACGGCATCATCCGCGGCGGCGGCGACACCAAGTTCAGCGCTAAGATGAATATCATCAGCATGTGGCTTATCGTTGTGCCGTTCTCGGCAATGGCGGCTTTCTGGTGGAAGTTCCCGCCGGTTGTCGTGTTCTTCCTGCTCAAGTGGGATCAGCTGTATAAGATCATTCCCGTGGCTATCCGCCTGCACAGCTGGAAGTGGGTCAAGAAGGTGACTCGGCCGGATACCGCAGAAGGTTAAAATCGAATTTATCCTCTCTCTTTGGGGCTCGCTGCAAGGCGGGCTCCTTTTTCTGCACCGGGTTTCCGGGGCATACGAACTGCGTTAGCGTGTTCGCCCCTAACGGGCGGCTTCTTTTTCTGCACCGGCTGACCGGGGCACACGAACTGCCGCAGGCGGGTTCGCCCCTGACGGGCAGGGGATTTTCGCTGAACCTCAGCGGGGAGTGCGCTCTGCGGAGCGCGGAGATTCGCCGTACCCACGGCAAGGGGCAAGAGGGTAGACACCTACGGTTTCTACCCTCTTAACTCCCATTTCCCTTTATTTCTTAGTCTGGCGCAGATTGCCGACATGTGACCGCTGCGAAATGGGGAACGGCAGTCGGGTTACCGCAGCGTATCTTTCGCAACCTATTCGCAGTTCACAGATAGCGTACTGCTACACATACGGGCTGCTCTGCGCAGGCGCGACACAAGGTGAATTGCCCGAAGGGCAAGAGAGGGTCCCCTGGGGGATAACCGTGTCGCACAATTCTTTAGCGCGTTGTTATAGACAGGGCCTGCGAGAATAAATGCTGCCGAACGCCTACATTCGCAGGGGCCGGGCGTAACAACGTGCAAACGAGTTGCGCGACACGGTTATGTCGCGCCTGCGCAGATGAAATCACATGTGTAGCAGAACGGTATCTGACACTGCGAACAGGTTGCTCAAGAGGACGGACAACGAAGGCAGTCCGTCCGTAGTAGAGGAAAAATCCTCTGCCGTTCCCTATTTTCGGAGCGGTTGCCGGTCTCTGGTCTGCGCCAGACTATCTAACAAGGGAAAGGCAGGAGTTCAAAGAGGAAGGGCACTCATTTAATCCGCGCACGGCGCGGGAAAAAGGTTTAGCAGCCTACGGGCAAACCGCAGGTGTCCCTTCCTTTTTGCCCCCCGCCGTGGGTACGGCGTTACCCCGCAGAGCGCAACTTTCCGCAATTTCAGTTGACAACTGCCCGCAAAAGTGGCATAATAGATACGCAATACAGAAAATGCGATGAGGAAACGAGTTTTCCATCCGCCGTTCTTCAGAGAGAGGACATTCGCTGCAAGTCCTTGTCCGGTGCGGAAAACAGCCACTTCCGAGCAGTCTGCAACTGAAACAGACCGTCCGATCCCCGATACCGGATTACCGAGATGGATATGGCATACCCATATTCAAATCAAGGTGGTACCGTGGAAGCATGCTTTCGCCCTTGAAGTCCGGGCGGAGGCTTTTTTCATTTTCTGTTTTATTTCCGTAAATTCTTTTTTGGAGGAATCAATTTATATGCAGTACAGAGGACTCAACGAGCTGCGCGAGATGTACCTCAGTTTCTTTGAAACCAAGGGTCATCTCCGCCTGCCGAGCTTTTCGCTCATCCCGCAGAACGACCCGTCGCTTCTGCTCATCAACTCCGGCATGGCGCCGATGAAGCCGTTCTTCACCGGCGAGCAGGAGCCGCCGCGCCACCGCGTTACCACCTGCCAGAAGTGCATCCGCACCGGCGATATCGAGAACGTTGGCAAGACCGCCCGTCACGGCACCTTCTTCGAGATGCTGGGCAACTTCTCCTTCGGCGACTACTTCAAGCGCGAGGCCATTCACTGGAGCTGGGAATTCCTGACCAGTCCGGAGTGGGTCGGCATTGACCCGGATCGCCTGTATCCGTCCATCTACGTTGACGATGACGAGGCATTCGAGATCTGGAACAAGGAGGTCGGCATTGCACCGGAGCGTATCTTCCGCTTCGGCAAGGAGGACAACTTCTGGGAGCATGGCTCCGGTCCGTGCGGCCCGTGCTCTGAGATCTACTACGACCGCGGCCCCGAGTACGGCTGCGGCAAGCCGGGCTGCACCGTCGGCTGCGACTGTGACCGCTACATGGAGGTATGGAACAACGTATTCTCCCAGTTCGACAACGACGGCCACGGCAACTACTCTGAGCTGAAGCAGAAGAACATCGACACCGGCATGGGTCTGGAGCGTCTGGCATGCGTGGTACAGGGCGTTGGCTCCCTGTTCGACGTTGACACCGTGCGCAACATCACCAACAAGGTTTCCGAGATCGCCGGCAAGCACTACGGCGAGAGCGACAAGACCGATGTTTCCCTGCGCGTTATCACCGACCACATCCGCTCCACCGTTATGATGATCTGCGACGGCGTTATCCCGTCCAACGAGGGCCGCGGCTACGTTCTGCGCCGCCTGCTGCGCCGCGCTGTTCGTCACGGCAAGCTGCTCGGCATTGACAAGCCGTTTATGTCCGACGTTGCTTCCACCGTTATCAACGAGTCCGGCGGCGCATATCCGGAGCTGGTTGAGAAGCAGAAATATATCCACAAGGTTATCGAGAACGAGGAAGCCAGCTTCAACAAGACCATCGACAGCGGTCTGGCTATCCTGAATGACAAGATCGCCGCTTCCGACGGCAAGGAGCTGTCCGCTGCGGACGCATTCCAGCTGTACGACACCTACGGCTTCCCGATCGACCTGACCCTTGAGGTACTCGAGGAGCAGGGCATGACCACCAGCCGCGAGGAGTTCGACCGCCTGATGAACGAGCAGCGCGAGCGTGCCCGTGAGGACCGCAAGAAGATGGGCGACCTCGGCTGGCAGAGCGAGGATCTGGGTCTGGACAAGTCCATCAAGACCGCATTTGATGGCTACACCACCCTTGAGGAGTCCGCAAAGATTCTGGCTATCGTAAACGAGGGCGAAGTTTCCGGCGCAGCTGCCAAGGGTGAGAAGATCACTGTTGTGCTCGACCGCACCCCGTTCTACGCGGAGATGGGCGGTCAGATCGGTGACCACGGCGTTATCACCGGCAAGAACGGCGCAATGGCCGTTTCCGATGTTCAGAAGACCAAGGACGGCAAGTATATGCACATCGGCGTTGTCACCGAGGGCGAGCTGTCGGTTGAAGACGAGGTTACGGCTTCTGTTGATGCGGCTTACCGTCAGGCTATCTGCCGTGCACATACCTCCACCCACCTGCTCCAGAAGGCGCTCCGCACCGTGCTCGGCGACCATGTTGAGCAGGCAGGCTCCTACACTGCAAACGATCATATCCGCTTCGACTTCACCCACTTTGCAGCGCTGACCGCCGAGGAACTGGCCAAGGTCGAGGATATGGTAAACGATGCGATTCTGTCTGGCAGCCCGGTTATCACCGAGGAAATGAGCATCGACGATGCCAAGAAGAAGGGCGCTATGGCGCTGTTCGGCGAGAAGTACGGCCAGACCGTCCGCGTGGTACAGGCCGGTGACTCCATCGAGCTGTGCGGCGGTACGCATCTGGACAACACCGCGAAGGCCGGTTCGCTCAAGATCATCGGCGAGGCTTCTGTTGCAGCAGGCGTGCGCCGTATCGAGGCTGTTACCGGCAAGGCTGTTCTCAAGCTGATGAACGACCGTCAGGCGGTTCTCAACGAGGCTGCTGCCGTACTCAAGACCAACCCGAACGAGCTGTCTGCCAAGATTGAGCAGCAGGTAAACGATATGCGTACCCTCAACAAGAAGCTCGAGAAGATGGGCGCAAAGGTCGCTGCAATGCAGATGGTTGACCTGTTCAACGTATCCCGCAACATCAAGGGCGTAGACGTGGTTGCCACCAAGCTGGATGACGCATCTGCCGACATGCTCCGCACCATGGGCGATGACATCAAGAGCAAGAAGGAGAACATGGTTGCCGTTCTCTCCGCAGTCAACGGCGACAAGGTAAGCCTGCTTTGTGTCTGCGGCGCTGAGGCCGTCAAGAAGGGCGCACACGCCGGCAAGATCATCAAGGAAGTTGCCAAGATCGTTGGCGGCGGCGGCGGCGGTCGTCCGGACAGCGCAACCGCAGGCGGCAAGAATCCGGCAAAGCTGGAGGAAGCACTCGAGGCTGTCAACAACATCGTTGAAGCAATGCTGTAATAAACTTTAGGGGAAAGCCGCGGGAACGCTCTCGCGGCACTCCCCTTTCAGAAAGGAGCGATCATTCCATGGAAGATTGTCTGTTCTGTAAGATCATCGCGGGCGATATCCCGTCGAGCAAGGTGTACGAGGACGACCTCTGCTACGCCTTCAACGACATTGACCCGCAGGCTCCCACGCATTTTCTCGTGATTCCGAAGCAGCACATCAAGTCTGTTGCCGCCGTTGATGCATCCAACAGCGCGGTTGTGGCGCACTGCTTTGAGGTCATTGCGAAGATTGCCAAGGAGCGCGGCATGGACAGCTTCCGCGTGGTCTCCAACATCGGAGAGCAGGCGGGTCAGAGCGTGTTCCATCTGCATTTCCACGTCCTTTCCGGACGGGATATGACCTGGCCGCCGGGCTAAACCTTCTTCTAAGGGGGACGCTGTCCCCCTTAGATACCCACAAAGTTCCGTAGAAACTTTGTGGGATATCCCCCTCTCGTCCGCACAACGGACGAGGCCGTGCAACGGAGCACGGGCAGTAGAGAAAAAGTCCGGCAGAGCCGGACTTTTTCAGGGAATTGAATCGGCGTACTGCGGTACGCCGCTGCCTGCTGCTTAGCAGAACGGCAGAAAAAAGGCACACCGTTTGGTGTGCCTTTTTGTATGCGTTGGTTTACGTTTTGCTTTTTCCTTAAATAATGATGCCGTTGCAATGGTCGATCTCATGCTGGATAATCTGTGCGGTCCAGCCGGTGAAGGTTTTCAGTCTCGTCTGGAACTTTTCGTTCTGGTACTGCACCTTGATGGATTGCCAGCGGCGCGTTTTGCGCGTGCCGGTCAGCGACAGACAGCCCTCCTCGGCCTCATAGCCGCCGGACTGCTTGACGATTTGCGGGTTGAACATCACCATATACGTTCCCTCGTTATCGAACGCGATGATGCGCTTGTTCACGCCGATCATGTTCGCCGCCATGCCGACACAGCCGTCCTTATGCGCTTCGAGCGTTTCCAGCAGGTCGGTTGCAGTTTGGATATCGTCCGGCGTGGCCTGCTCGGCCTTCTGCGCTAAAAATTTCTCGTCTTTGCAGATTTCCTGAATCATATTGTGCTCCTTATTTATGTTTGCGTTCCCAGGCAGCCATGACGGCCAGCTGCTCCGGTGTGTGGAACCAGTGCTCGCCTTGCGGCATGATGATCAGCTCCGCACCGGATTTTGCCGTGTAAGTGCGGATAGTCGCCAAGTCAGTCATGCTGTCATTTTCGCCGTAGAGAATGTACTGCGGGCAGTACCAGTCCTTTGCCGGATGCGCACGCACCCAGCAAAGGTAGTCCCACGAGAGCATATCCCCTTCCCTTGCGGGATACATGCCGCGCTCGCGCAGGATTTGCTCGGTAATGCCTGCCGCGCATATCCTGTCACAGATCAAGCGCTCCATATCCACGATGGGCGACACGAACAGCGCTTTTTCCGGTGCAGCAAACGCCAACCGCGCAAAATACGCGCCGATGCTGGTCGCGCGCACGTTTATCGTGCGCCAGTGTGCTCTTGCGTAAGCCATCACGCGGGTGAGTTCGGGTGCGACTGTCCATGGTGCAAATTCCTCATTCCGGTTTTGGCGCATGCCGTGATTCGGCAGGTCGATGGACAAAACCTGTGCGTCCGGAGCCACGATTTCGGCAAACGGAAGGGCTTCTTCCTTGCAGCCGAATTGTCCGTGAACGAACAGCCACAGCGTGTCCGATGGCTCTCCGTACAGCACCGCCGGTGTGTTTTCGATGAAGAGTTGTTCGGTTTTCATGCGTTACCTTCGTCTGCCAGCCAGTTCAGCGCGCACCATGTGTGCAGTGCTGCGCCGCGCGGCAGGATATCCTCGTTGAACACGACCCTTTCGTTGTGCATCGGCTCACCGAACGCAGGATTTTCCTGCTTGGTGCCTGCGCCGATGAGCAGGTATGCGCACGGTAAATCGTAGGTGTAGGACGCGAAATCCTCCGAGCCCATGCCACCCTCGTCCAGCCGATAGACCAGCTTTTCACCAAACAGCGCCCCGGCAAGGTCTGCCATGCGATTGGTCAGCGCAGCGTCATTCCTGAGCGGCGGCGCGGACGCGATCTCTTCCGTGACGGCTGTGCCGCGGAACGCCTGTGCAGTACACTGCGCAATTTCCCCGATGCGGGTGAAGATCTGTGCGGACAGGTCGCGGTCAAAGCTGCGGATGGTGCCCTCGAGCACCGCGGTCTGCGGGATGATATTGGGCGCCTCTCCGCCGGTCATACGGCCGATGGTCACGACAGCAGGCGTTTTTGCGCCGATCTCGCGGCTGATGATCTCCTGCAGCGACAGGTAAATGTGGCTTGCGATATTGAGGGGGTCCACGCCCTTTTCCGGCATTGCGCCGTGGCATCCAACGCCGTTTACCGTGATGCGGAACAGCGTGCAGCCCGCCATAAACGTGCCGCGTCCGCACAGAACCAGTCCGGACGGTGTGCCCGAATTGACGTGCAGCGCAAAGCCTGCCTGCGGTGCCGGGTCTTTCAGCACGCCCGCCGCGAGCATGGCCTTTGCGCCGGTAAAGCCTTCCTCGTCCGGCTGAAACACCAGCTTGACCGTGCCTTGCAGCTGCGTCCGGTACTCATGCAGCAGCTGTGCCGCACCGAGCAGCATCGCCGCGTGCATGTCGTGGCCGCAGGCGTGCATGCAGCCGTTCGCGGATGCGAAATCCAGTCCGGTCTGCTCGGTTACGCACAGCGCGTCCATGTCGGCGCGCAGGAGCAGACAGCGGCCGGTCTCGGTGCCGGTTATCTCTGCGACGACACCACCCGCCAGCTCGCGCGGCTGATAGCCCATCTCAAGCAGGCGTTTTTTGACGTAGGCTACAGTGTTCGGCAGGTCGGTGCCGACCTCAGGTGCAGCGTGCAGCGTCCGCCGGTCGCGGACAATATCCTCGCGGATGCGCTCTGCCGATGCACGCACCTGCTCCGCCGTTATGGTTAAGGTTTGTGACATGATTTTTCCTCCCTTGTCGGTGTTTCTATGGCAATAC
This sequence comes from Butyricicoccus sp. AF18-9LB, assembly GCF_027684505.1. Taxonomy (NCBI): domain Bacteria; kingdom Bacillati; phylum Bacillota; class Clostridia; order Eubacteriales; family Butyricicoccaceae; genus Butyricicoccus; species Butyricicoccus sp. AF18-9LB. The sequence goes on along the minus strand of NZ_JAQCWA010000005.1, from coordinate 20,839 downwards.
CGCATAATTGAACAGAAGCGATTGTGGTATGCCTTAAGTATACCATAAATTGCAGGAAAAAACCGCTCTGTTTTTATTTGACGCAGCCATTTCCCGTATTTGCCTTGACGAAACGCGCTGTAAATTGTATCATATAGGTATATCATTGTGTCCACATGGCAACTTGGCGGCAGCGTGACAGGCTGAGGAGAAATCCGCCGATGTCATCCAGATGCAACGCAAACAAAGGGAGTATGTAGGTATGAAAAAAATTTTAAACAGCCTGCCGTTCAAGCTGCTGCTTGGCGTTGTGGTGGGCATCGTGCTCGGTCTGGTGGCGAACGAGGCCGTGATGAACGTGGTCGTGACGATCAAGCAGGTGCTCGGTCAGATCATCACGTTCTGTGTGCCGCTGATCGTTATCGGCTTTATTGCGCCGTCCATCACCAAACTGGGCCACAACGCATCCCGGATGCTGGGCATTGCGCTCATTATCGCGTATGTGTCGTCGGTCGGCGCGGCGCTGATGAGCACGGCAGCCGGTTACGCACTCATTCCGCACCTGTCGATCGTATCGCAGGTTGACGGCCTGCGCGAGCTGCCCGAGGTACTGTTCCAGCTGGAGATTCCGGCGGTCATGAACGTGATGAGCGCACTGGCGCTGTCGCTGATGGTCGGTCTGGCCATCACCTGGACCAAATCCAAGATGATGGAGTCCCTGCTTGACGAGGTGCAGAACATTGTCCTCGCCATCGTCACCAAGATCATCATCCCGATTCTGCCGTTCTTTATCGCGTCCACCTTCTGCGGTCTGGCGTATGAGGGCACGATCACCAAGCAGTTTCCGGTGTTCATCAAGGTCATCATCATCGTTATGATCGGTCATTATATCTGGATGGCGCTGCTCTATGGAGTTGCGGGCGCATACTCGGGCAAGAACCCGATTGAAGTGGTGAAGCACTACGGTCCGGCGTACATCACTGCGGTCGGCACGATGTCCTCTGCAGCGACTTTGGCAGTTGCTCTGCGCTGCGCAAAGAAATCCACGGTGCTGCGCAAGGACATGGTTAATTTCGGTATTCCGCTGTTCGCCAACATCCATCTGTGCGGCTCGGTGCTGACTGAGGTTTTCTTCGTCATGACAATCTCGCAGATTCTGTACGGCAAGATTCCGTCTGTCGGAACCATGATCCTGTTCTGCGTGCTGCTCGGCATTTTCGCCATCGGCGCACCCGGCGTGCCGGGCGGTACGGTTATGGCTTCGCTCGGTCTGATCACCGGCATCCTGCTGTTTGACGGCACCGGCACCGCGCTTATGCTGACCATCTTTGCCCTGCAGGACAGCTTCGGCACCGCCTGCAACGTCACCGGCGACGGCGCGCTGACACTTATTCTGACCGGCTACGCGAATAAGCATCATATCGCGGAGGAAAAGCGTGAGGTTGAGGCAGCAGAAGTTCAGTAATCAAATATGAGAAAAGGAGCCTGCTTTTGCGGGCTTCTTTTTTGTATCGGGAGAAAGCAGGTGCTATGATGGGAAAAGTGCGGTGTATCGCATACGGTGCAGCGTATGCGATGGTTGTTTCGACTGCACCGAAAGCAAGCGCTGCAAAGCAAATTTTCTGCAGGAATTTTCACAAAACGCTTGACTTTTCCCTCCGGATTTGGTATCCTATTTAGGCAAGGTTTGATAGACCGTTGCAAATCCGGGTGTAGCGCAGCTGGTAGCGTGCTTGACTGGGGGTCAAGAGGCCGCAGGTTCAAGTCCTGTCACTCGGACCATGTAAAACCGCTTATTCGTAATGAATAGGCGGTTTTTTGTTGTTTTTGTGGCGTTTATGAATCTCGCAGACTGCATTAAAATTCAAGCCGAAACAAAACGGATGCCTCTCCAAGCACAGAGAAGCATCCGTTTTGCAATTTCAATTATTTAACGTAAAGGTATAGTCGCAGCACACAGCAAATCACGAAGCGACAATCACACGGATTTTCCCACCGTTTTCCGCCGTTTTATTGGCGTATACGCGGAAGCTCGTGTAGTTGGATTTCGCCGTCTGCAGCGAAATAAACCTGTTCTGCTCCGAGATATAAACGCCGATATTCTCTGCCAGCTCGTAATAGCCGTCCTTGGTGCGGACACCGGAGGAACCGTCAAATGCAGACGACTTTACCGTGTCGATCAATGTCAGCTTGAGCGTATCCAGTGAGGTATTGACGATGCTTGCATCGGTTGAGTACCCTCTGGGAATGCCAATCGGATTGCCGTTTAAGCCGCTCGGCAGAGATACTACACGATATTCTTTATCCTCTACCGTTTTTCCGTTCTCCCAGTATTTAGGAATAACCGCATATGTATAGTTGTAGTGATCGGGGTCTTTTTCATATTCTTTCTGTTTCTCTTCAGACATATCATTCCAATTAGAGGGTATATGAAGATTTCCTTTGATCCGCTTACCATAGCCAATACCATAAATCCAGCTTTCTCCGGTCACATCGCCCAGAACAATATTCGTAACCGTACCTGCATTATCCTGCACGGTATACTTAATCTGCGAAGCCGGAACCGAGGTCAGGTCAATATCGCTGACGTTGATCGCGTTCAGCGGTGCGCCGGAGAGCACCTCCTCATACACGCGCACCTTGGAGGAAACGGCGTTACCGCCCAGCTTGCCCTCCGCAACAGACCAGTTTCCGGCGGTCTTTCCGGAAAGCGTGCGGCGAATCAGATCTGCCCCCTCACCGGACTGGCTGACCGTAACAAGACGCCCCATCACATCGGTTTTTACGTCCTCGGCGATCGGAATATCCCGCAGGGTCAGACCGTTTGTCAGCGTGACCGTGGCCTTTTTCCCGTCAATTTTGGTTACAATGCCCTGCATCTCCGCGCTGACGTCCTTTTTCGGATACGCAGCCGCAACATTGCCGTCCGCGTCAAACAGCAGCGTGATGTAATCGTTCAGCTTCATATCCTTGAACGTTGCCGCCGCCTCGGAGGAAATCGAGAATTTCTGTCCCAGAATCTCCACCTGAGAGGGATGGCTGTACGTTGTCGAATCGGTCTGATATTTTCCGCTCAGCCTGGTGTCCGAAACGATCGCCTGACGATTTGCGGCATCGAGCGTCACAACATCGTACTTTTTCAGCTTGCTCGCGTCGATCTTCGCACCGTTTTTGATGATCGTATACTCCGCCGGAATCCTGCGCGATGTCGCCAGACCGTAAACGAACGAGTGCGCGGTGCCTGCTGTCGTTTTCGGCAGGACTGCCATCAGCTGCAGCACACCGTACTCATTGTAGTACAGGGTCAGCGTGTCGCCGGACTGCAGGTTCGCCCATACATTTTCATACTCGCCCATGGCATGATCGCGGCTGATATACAGCTTGGTCTTACGGTCCGGACGCAGTGTTCCGTTCGTGGTAACGATACGATCCGCTTCCGCATTGACAACCTCATAAGTTTCGGTCTTGTTGCCGTTCGGAATCACACCGACCGCAACCTTGCTGCTGCCCTTGCCGATAACGATCGTGCCGTACACGCCGATCATACTGCTGTCCAGCGTACCGGCGGTCTTACGGGGAGATTCCGTATCCACAACACCGTCCTCATAGAACACTGCCGCATCCGCAGCAAGGGCGCTGTATGTCTTTCCGGTCTCGAGCAGAATGCAGTCCTTGACCGTCGAGGACGCGACCTTGTCGAGCAGTGTGCTGCCCTCTTCTCCCTTTTTATCCGTATTCAGAGCGTTCAGCAGAAGCACCGCCGCATCTCCGCGCTTGACTGCGGCACGCGCATCCGCAATCGTGACACCGTCCGTCAGACCGATGGCCTGTGCCTGCGCGATATAGTCTGCAGGCCAGAACGGACCGACATCCTCCTCTTTATAGCCCAGCATACGCAGCAGCATGGTGCAGACCTCACCGTAGCTGACAATCTTATCCGGGCCGAAGCTGCCGTCCGCATAGCCGCGGATAATGGACTTTTCCTTCAGTTCCGGATGGCGTACTGCCGCGTTGATATACGGCGCTGCCCAGTGCGAATGCTTAACATCCGGAAAAATCGTGTAGCTGGCATACGGACTTACATCCGTCACGCCCATGGCAGTAACCGCCAGCTTGCAGAACTGCGCCCGCGTCAGCGCCTTGCCCGGCGCGAAGCTGCCGCCGCCTACGCCCTGCATGATACCCAGTGCATCCAGAACGGCGGCCGTCTGCGATACCCTGCTGTCTGAAATATCGGTAAACACCGCCGAAGCCGGTGCAACCATGATCAAGCCTGCCAGACACAGGCTGACAAATCTTTTTTTCATTTTCCTACCTGTCCTTTCCTTTTACTGCGTCCGCAGCGCATCTACCGGCTGCAGATTCGAGGCTTTATTGGCGGGATACAGTCCGAAGATGATACCCAGCAGCGCAGAAAACAGAAATGCGCCGATGACCAGTCCCGCAGAGGGCAGTACAGTGAACTGCTCTACGGTCGGCATGTAGCTGTTCTGCGTTTTCGCGAGCAACAGATTGCCCAACACCGCCGAAAGAAAGCAGCCGAGCACAATGCCGATCACACCGCCGCAGCACGAGACCACCGAGGCTTCTACCAGAAACTGCCCGATAATATCCCGCTTGCGGGCGCCGATTGCCATACGGATACCGATCTCACGGGTGCGCTCGGTAACAGACACCAGCATGATATTCATAATGCCGATACCGCCGACGAGCAGCGAGATTCCGGCAACACCGCCGCCGAGCAGCGCAAGCATGTTGTTGGAGGACTCGCTCTGCTCCTGCCACTGGCTGTCCGACGAAGCAGAAAAGTATCCGTTCCCCGCCTCGCAGCGGCCCTGCATAAAGCCCGGCAGAAGTTCATCTGTCAGCTCGGCAATCACGTCCTTGTCCGCCGCCTTCACGATATACTGGCGGTCTGCCATGCCGTATACACTCATCATCGTGCTCTGCAGCGTGTACGGCATCACAATCATCTGATCGTCTGTATTCAGCTTACCGTCATACTTGCCGGCATACACGCCGATAACCTCAAAGCCCTTGCCGCCAATCTGCAGCTTCTGCCCGATTGGGCTCATTGCCCCGAAGAAATACTTGCGCAGTGTTTCTCCGATCACACAGACGCGGGCGCGCGTGCGGCAGTCCGCAGCGGAAATATCCCGTCCGGCGGAAATCGCATGACTTGTCACCTCGCCGTAATGCTCGTTGCCGAAGTACATATAGGTGTAGCCGCTGTTGCTGTCGTTGTTATCCAGCCTTTTGGCCCGGTACTGGATGCCGCTGTTCTGCCAGTCGTAATACTGGCTCTGCGGCGACCATGCAGCGATTTTGTCGGATAAATCATTCGTTATATAGTCCTCAAACTCCTGCCAATCGCGGTTTTTGGCACCGTATCCGTAGATGTCGATGCGGTTGACACCCATCGCCTCATACTGCAGGCGCTGCAGCTTGCTCGTGCCCTGAATCGACGCCACGATAGCGATAACCGATGCCACACCGATGATGATGCCCAGCATGGTCAGAATCGAGCGAACCTTGTTGTTCAGAATGGACTTGAACGCCATACGAACCGTCTGCATCCAATTCATACGGCCCCTCCTTTCGTGTCCGAAATGATCCTGCCGTCCTGTATCGTCACGATGCGTTTTGCCATCTGTGCAAGATGGTTGTCATGCGTGATGAGGATGATGGAGGTTCCCTGCTCATTGAGTGCAGTCAGCTTGCGCATAATATCCAGACCGGAGGCAGAATCCAGATTGCCGGTCGGCTCGTCCGCCATGATGATCGGCGGCTTTGCCGCCACTGCCCGCGCGATCGCAACACGCTGCTGCTGTCCGCCGGACATCTCACCCGGACGGTGATCCATGCGCTTTTCCAGCCCGACCGAGACTAACGCCTCCTGTGCCAGACGGCGGCGCTCCTCCCGCGGCATACCGCGGTAGATGAGCGGCAGCTCGACGTTTTCGAGCGCCGTCAGCGCCGGAATCAGATTAAAGCCCTGAAAGATAAACCCGATCTCCCGGTTGCGGATACCGGACAGCACGGACGGCTTCATATCGCTGACCAGCTGCCCGTTTAGATGATAAGAGCCGTAGGTCGGAATATCCAGACAGCCGAGAATGTTCATCAGCGTGGACTTGCCCGAGCCGGACTGTCCCAGAATGCACAGGAACTCCCCCCATTGCACCTGCAGCGAGATGTCATCCAGTGCACGCACTTCGTTTTCTCTTCCTTCGTTGTAAATCTTGCTCATGCGCTGAACGTCAATTAACAATTCAGCGCGGCGCTCCGTGTCAGGAGTCTGCGCGTTTCTTTCCCACATAAGCGCGCCCTCCTCAACCGACGGACATACCGGCGGACATGCCGTCACCCGACATTTCGGCATACAGATCGCTCGGACCGGCGAGGAATACCTCGGTGCCCTCTTCCAGACCGCCGAGGATTTCCGTGTTGGTCGAATCGGCAATGCCGGTCTCAACCGGTACAAGCTGATAATCCTCCGGAATACCTTCGGTACCCTCGGGAATCGGCAGGGTTTCCTCAAACGGAATCTCGTTTCCGTTCTCGTCCGTCAGCGGCTTGGCGAATACAGCTGTGCCGCTGTCCGTGTTGACGATAGCCGACGACGGTACCATCAGGCAGCCGTAGGACGAGGCCGTCGTGATTTTATATTCGATCGACATACCGCTGTAAATTTTCTGTCCCTCCAGCGGATCCACCGAAATGACCGCCTTGAAGGTCGGCATGCTGCCCTGCCCGTTACTGGAGTTCTGTGTCGGCTCCAGCGCAACCGACTGCACCTCGCCGGTCAGCGAAATCTCGGAGCCGTCCGACGCGTACATCGTCATAGTCGCCTGCTGTCCCTGCTGCACCGAGCCGATATCCATCGAGGAGACCTCGGCGTTGACGACAATATCATTCAAATCGGCAACCACAACGAGCGTCTCCGAGCCGGTCGCCTCCTGTCCTTCAACGGCGTTCAGGCTGACAACAACGCCGTCTATCGGAGAGGTAACGGTCGAGTTCTGAATCTTCTGCTGCAGTTCGGCAATATGTGCCCGCTTTTCGTCTGCAACCGTCTTTGCGCTGGCAACCGTGCGGTTTGCCGCCGCAATACCATTCTGCGCGGCTGAAATCTCATCCTGAGAAGCGTCACTCGACAGGGACATGATAAGCGCACCGCCGTTGTAGGTGCTGTAGCTTGTGCCGTTCAGCTTGATGATCTCGCCGCTTATCTGTGCGGTGACGGCTTCCTCGCGGCTGTATTCCAGTGTGCCTGCGTTCGCCGGATAGATCGCACCGAGGCGTCCGGCATTGATTGTCGCTGTGGCTGTCATGCCCTTTGTCAGCGAACCAGGGTTATTCACCGTAATGCCGACGCGAATAACGCGCACACCTTCACTCGAAATCTGCTGCGCTGTCTCGACCGACGATACCGTACCGCTCACCTCGCTCATCGCAGAAGCGATGGATACCGTGGCCGCCTGTCCGGTGCGAATGCTGCGGGCATATTCTGCGCTGAACGCCAGCGTCAGCTTCATCTGGCGGTCATTTACCATGTAGCCGATGACCTGTCCCTCGCTCACCTGCTCACCGACACGGAAGGACACATCCTTGTTGTCCGAATCCTTGGTTGGAATCAGTTTGCCGGTAAACGGCGCCGTGATGTGCAGACGGCTCAGTTTTCTCTGCGCCGCGCTCAAGTCGGACTGTGCCTTGGAGACCTCCAGCTGCGCGTCCGAGACACCGCGTTCCGCCTCGGTCAACTCCTTTTGTGCATCCGCAAGCTCCTTGCGGGTTTCGGTCGGGTCGATCACCAGCAGCGGATCGCCGGTGTGCACCTCGTCGCCCTCGGCAACCAGCACCTGTGTTACCTTGCCCTTAACCTCCCGGCCAAGCTCCTCACGTTTTTTGGCAGCAGTAACGCCGCTTCCCTCTATGTAGGTCTCCAGATCGCCGCAGCTGACCGCAGCCGTGGTTTGCGTCACATTCTCCGTGCCCGCATCGCGGGATTTCACCACAGCCCAGATGCCGCCGCCAAGCAGCAGCGCAATTGCCGCCGCCGTAATGCCGATACGCGCACCCTTGCTCAGTCTGCGCTTTTTGCGATTCATTTTGTCTGCGTATTTGTTGCGCTTGGGCGACGCCTCGGCTGCAGGCTCTGCCGCGATTTCATCCTGTACCGCAGGCACCGCCTGCGTCTGCTCTAAAGGCGATTCTTCCTGTTTTTTGTGTCTGCCGAATACCTTCTTCTCGTTTTGACTCATACTATGATGTCCTTTCTGTTCTCTATCCATTATTGATAAAGCGGCATAGCCGCCCTATTTCCACGTAAATCTGTGCTTGTAAAAGGTTAAGCATCCTAATCTGAGTGAATATGACTTTTTCAGCGGCACCTCCACTGCCGCTTCCGATCGCTGTCAGACTTTCTCGGGATTCGTTCCCCTGTCCGCATATTGCACATTTGTGCATCGGACATGTATTACCATCATATTAGCATATTGCACAAACTCTTGCAAGACGTGTTTGCTTACAATTTAGTTAAGGCAATACCGTATAATTGAACAAGAGCGATTTGCGAATAAATTTTGTGTACTGATGAGGCGCGGTTTCGCAGCAAACCTGCCGTATTGCAGGAAATCTCGGCAGCACGGACGACTGAGTGACGGGCGGAAACGATGAGTTAGAATAAACTAACCTATCTGCAGTATATACCGTAACTAATAAGGCTGTATATGTCTGTGCTTTCCTTTATTATATGAACAGAGCAGGTTTTATGCGCTGTCCAAAAGCAAATTTTCAACGCTTGTTTTCCTGTGCTGGCAAAACGCGTTTGCTTATCATATTTTCTGGCTTCCGTCACAGCATTTGCATCTCATATTTCGACCTTTGGTGCGCAACCTACTATCAGCAAAACCCAACACACCAAACCGAATCGAAAAGGAGCGAACAAACATGACTAACACGAAAAATGGTTCTAATCAGGGCATGGTACCGGAAGCACGCGCGGCAATGGATCGCTTCAAAATGGAGGCAGCTGCCGACCTTGGTGTTTATTCGCCACAAAAACTGCGGTGATTTTTGAGGTCAATAAACGCCAACGGGGGTTGGTGTTGACCTCCTTAAAAATTGACTGCTTTGTTGACTTCACGGATGGCCTCTCCGTTCATCTCGCCGATGAAGCGGTAGAAGATGCGGATACTCTGGCGGTACGAAGTCCGAGGGCTTGCAATCTTCTGACCCTTCGGTAAAATCTTCTCGCCGATTTCAATGCGCTCGATGAATGTGTGCAGGATGTCACGATCCAGCTTTTCGATATGAGAGTATCGCTTGGCAATATCAAAGAACAGTGTATAGGCATTTCGGATGCTCTGGTCTTCCGAGGTGTCCGTAAGCAGCTTCTGCCGCTGTTCCTCCAGTGCCTGCCGTTCCTTGCCAAACCGCTCCATCATTTCGTCGAGCAGGTCATCGCTCAGGTTGCCTGCGGCGTTATCCCGATAAGCCCGCTCAATCATTTTAATGATACGCTTGGACTTGGTTTCGATGTCTGCAAGGGTCTGTTCCTTATTCTCCACGCCCAGTGAAGCATTCGCCTGCCGGATGGCTTCCTGCGTAATCTGCTCAATCTCCGCTTCGTCAAAGGACAGCAATGCATTGAGGTCACAGCGAACGATTTCGAGCAGATCCTCATATTTGATACGTGCACCGTGCTGACAGCGGTTTATCGTGCGATTCGTCAGATTGTTGCATACCAGATACCAGTATTTCTTTCGCTCACCCTTGTAGACCGAGCCGCCGGAGCACACCGCTGCACCGCAGTGCGCACAGTATGCGATACCTCCGAAAATACTGTGTCGGAATGATGGGTTTGCTGCATTCGCCTTGGTGTTTTCGCTCAAAAAGTGTTCTGCTAAATCGAACTGCTGCTGTGTTACCAGCGGTTCATGGGTGTTTTCAGTGATGGCCCAGTTCTCTTGCGGCACAGGCAGTTTCTTCTTGGACTTGACATTGACCTTTCGCGTCTTGCCGAGAATGGTATGCCCCAGATAGACCCGATTGCGTAAAATACGCTTGACCGTCGTGTAATTCCAAAAATCAGATGCTCGTGCAGCACCGCGGTCAGTGAAGTTATCTCGAAACTCCACACGATATTTCAGCGGCGGACATATACCGTCCTCGTTAAGCTGCTTCGCAATACTGCGGCAGGATTGTCCCTCGGCCGCCAGCGCGAAAATCCGCTGTACGACCGGCGCGGTGTTTTCATCCGGGACAAGCTGGTCAGTAGTGCGTTCGGCCTTGCGGTAGCCATACGGCGGGCACGCGGCGTACTTTCCCTTTTTGCGCTTCATGTCGAGCGTCTGCTTGACCTTGCGCGAGGTATCACGCAGGTAAACATCGTTCATAGCAAACTGGAACGGTGCCATCAGATTATCGCCCATAGAGTCAAAATCGTTGCCCGGTGCCAGATAGTGGATACCATGCTCCGGGAAAAAGCGTTCCGCGTAGTAGCTGGATTCGGTCATATCACGGCCCAGACGGGACAGGTCTTTGGTAATGACCGTGTTCGCTTTTCCTGCCGCCAGGTGATTGAGCATTGCCTGAAAGCCCGGGCGTTCAAAGTTGCCGCCAGAATATCCGTCATCCACGAACTCGCTCACGATGATGATGCCTTGTTTTTTACAGTAGTCCCGGATAATCTCGCGCTGGTTGGTGATACTTTCCGATTCGTTACCGTATTTCTTTTCTTCGTCAGACAGACGCAGATAGCTGTCAGCCAGCTTCAAGTGGTTCGTCATAATGTACTCCTTTCCCGAACCACTCATTTACATACCTTTATTATATCATCTATTTGGCTGAGTGGCTAATTTTGATGCCTTGTTTGGCCGTGGTAATGATTTCCTCGACTACAACATCCTGTGGTGTCTTGCTTTGCGTGAACACCCGTTCGATCACATAGGTTGCAGGTCCTATCTGATATAAGTTTTCCTTGTCTTCCAAGTTATCACCTCTCGGATAAGTATTTCCTAAAAAGGGATTATTACTCTCTAAAATACGGTTTTATTGTAAAGTGGAGCCGCCGTATACACAGCGGCTCTACTATTCTTCTATTGTCGGCGTTTGTACCCGTATCCTGTTCCTGATGGACTGTCTGTTGTGACAGGACACCGTATTCGGCACATTGGCACGCTCGCTCCGAAACCTCCTCTCTGGAGGTCGTGGCCTGCTTCCCCTGTGCAGTATCTAATACGGACGCTCATTTCAGTTTTCAAGGTGCAAAGGCGGAAAGGTTAAGAACAATCCTTACCAGCCTTTCACAGAGGACAACGAATTGTTATCCTCTGTGAAGGATTGGCAAGGTTATTTATCGCAGTTCAAAACGGTCAAGAATGGCTTTCACCAGTTTGAATTGGAGTTCTTGGTATAGTTCTTCATCGAAGCAGGTATAGACCGTGCCGCTGGCATCGTACAGTTCAAACTGGCTGAGTTTCAGCATATATCCCTGATAGTGCCGCAAAATCTTTTCAAGCGCCGTATTATCACCATGTTTCGCCTTTACGATGGTATCCAGCGGCACACGGCGGATGACCGCCCGATTATGTTTCTGATTGTTTTTCAAGTAATTCCCTCATTTCTTTCAGTGCTTTGGTTCTGGCTGATTGTATCGTACTTCGCACGACATGAAACCGTTCGCTAATCTGTTGGTCTGTCCAATCGCAAAAATATGCAAGCAGAACGATTTGCCGTTTTCGTCTTGAAAGCTGGAGCAACGCCTGTGCCAGTGCATCGTTGTTGATATTTATCGGCAATTCTAAATCATCAAACAGGTATTGTTCCAACGGGCAGATTGGGTCGTTATGTATCGGCTCAAATAGCTGGCCGTCCGGCAGTTCCGAAAACAAAACTTCCGTTGCATGGTGTCTCTGTTCGGCTCTGTACCAGTCCCTTGCAAAATTCCGCAGGACAGTTTTGCAGAAGCTATCGAACTTGCCTTCAATACGGGAAATGTCTTTATCAGACCATTGCATAGTCCACACCCCCTTTCCGCGCATGGCGTTGATGGGGAGGTGCTGCTTTCTGTCCTGATACTGGCTAATACGATTTAGAAAAGCAGAATGCCAATCTTGCCGGTTAAATTTCAAAAAAATTTGGAGTGCAGAATATATGATTATACAATCCAAATATCATTAGACGCAGTGTGAAGATACGAAAAAAGGCAGAACGGATAATCGTTCTGCCTTTGATAAATGTTTTTTGTCATGTAATTCTGCCAATCATTTCATTGAACTGTGCCTCAGTGATGCGTTTAATTCCCAATTCGATCGCCTTTTTATTCTTTGCCGTACCAGAATCCGGTGTATTGGTGATCAGATAATCAACAGTGGGAGAAAGCGTTTCTGTCAGTGATGCACCGCAGGTCATCAAGCATTCCTTCAGCACATCTATTTTCCTGTCAGATTCTTTTCCTTATTTTTGTAGAGAGCGCTCTCTCCAAACTGGCGAAGGAAGTCTTCCGATAGCATGGGTTTACCAATCTTATAGCCTTGTAGCTTATCACATCCGAGTTTTTTCAGCAATTCGATCTGGCTGTCTGTTTCGATACCCTCTGCCACACAGCGCATATTCAAATCGTGGCACAGGTCGATAAGATGTCTGATAACAAGTTGTTCGCGGTCGATGTGTTCAGCCTTGTCGATCAAACTTTTATCAATTTTTGCAACACTGATCTGCGGGAGGTAGAGCATTTCTAGGCAGGCAGCCTCGGTGCCAAGGTCATCAATCGCTAGCGAAATACCTCGTTGTTTCACTTCATCCAACAGGCTGCACAGGGATTCCAGCTGGATGTTTTGCGAAGATTCCGTGATCTCAAAGATAAGCTGCGCCGGGTCAGCACCGGTCTCGGAGAGAATTTGATCAATCCGCTCCAGAAAGTCTGGCTCCATCAGTGTGTTGCGTGAAAAGTTCACATTGAGTACAATATCTGGCCATACAGGTTTCCATTTTTGGATCAGTTCGCAGGCTTGTCGCAGCATTGTGAAGTCCACCATAGAGATCATGTGCTCGCACTCCATGATGCTGATGAATTCCACGGGTGTATGGATATTACCATGCGGATCAATCTTGCGGACGAGAACTTCTGCACCATAAACACGGTTATACTGGATGCTGTAAAGCGGCTGTAGATACGGGATAAAGGTGCTATCCCGAAACTCCTGCAATAGTGCGTCCAGATAGCCGGGGCGACTATCTTTTAATTCGGCATTTGCGGCATAGAACTTATTCTTTGCTGTCTGCATTGCTTTCTCTGCCTTGCGAACGGCAATACCCGTATCTTCTTCTTTTCCCCATACAAAACCAAACGATGCAATGTTTTTCTCGGCAAACAGCGCCGCCTCCAGTTTTTTTGCGGCGCTCATAAAAACCTTATAATCAACATCTGGCCAGATCATAACGAACTCATCGCCGCTGATGCGGTAGATATACTGCTGTTCGATGTGCTCGTTGAGAATAGTGCAAATCTTTTGGATCACTTTGTTGCCCATGTCATGACCGAGCGTATCGTTGATCCATTTCAGCCCATTGATGTCCAAAAATCCTACGCCTACCGGAAACTCCTTTCCGCGCAAATGATCCAACATCTCGTCATAGGCCAAGCGGTTGTTTAGACCGGTCAGCGGGTCCTGATAGCTTTTTTTCGTCAGTGCTTCTGTAAGCAGCCGCTTTTGCAGCTCGTTTGCAATGATATAAGTAAGCTGCGTTAACAACGTCAGCGCATCCATGTGGCTACGGGGATTATCGATTCCAAGAAAGCCGTGCAGTTTGCCATTTATAAAAATGGGAACGGCAATAAGACTCTTGATCCCCTGCGGATGCAGGCAATCATACTCAAGGCGGTGGGTAGGATCATCCTTGAGTGCATCAACATCTCCGATAAAGATGATGGTATTCTGTTCCTGGTCCTCAAAACTATCCACCCATCGTGCTACTACATCAACGGGCACTGTCTGCAGATTCTCAATCTGCGGAGAGATACCATCTCTGCAAATTTCGTAGGTATTCCGAGTAAGATTTTCCTTCCATTGAAATTCAAATATGTAGGTACGATCCGCATCGTAATATTCGAGGATAGTCGTCAGCCCAGAGTTGACCGCTGCTGTGAAGTCATCGTTCATGACAAGGTTTTCAATACAGTCAAGCAGCTTCTTTTCCACTGACAGATCGTTCCGTGCGCTATCCAGTTCTGTGGTCTGATTCAAGTTTTTGTGAATATCCATATCTGCAATTTCCTTTGTCTATCTCTGTATCAATCAGTAAATCTTTCTTTGCGCGGAATATATGGTATCATTCTGAGAACCTTCTCCAAGCGCTCCACCAGTGGTCAAGCGCTTGGAGAAGGCTGGGGCAAATGCCCCAGCTTTCCGTGAAAAATAGGAATCGTTCGCAACATCCTTAACTCTGGCTGTGTCTTGAACGGGGAAAAACAACTCTACTCTCACTATGCCGCAAGCATGGTGAATGTATAGATATTTGCCGTCTTGGAGCAGCAGAGGGGATGTTGTCATTCTTTGAGAGCCACTGCTCCGAAAATTCCTTGTTGTATTACTGATACTGCTTCCAGTCGGGGACGCTTGTCAGCTTCGTCCAGCTTTCGCCGACTTCGCCCTGACGGTTGAAGTCATGGCTGTTCGTGGCCTCCTGCACGGCGAGATAGTGCCAGTCGGACGGCTTGTTGTCCGGCCACGTTACCATGCTGTCCAGCAGGTCGCTTTCGCTCTGCGGCATACGGCAGAGCACGCGGTTGATCATCGTCATAGCCTCAGCGCGGGTGATGCGGGCGTCGGGGCGGAACGTGCCGTCCGGATAGCCCGAAATCCAGCCGAACGCCGCCGCTCTCTCGATCTCGTTTTCCGCCCAGTGACCGGAAATGTCGGAGAAGCTGCCGCTGTTCTCGACCGTTCTGGTGCTAAAGCGCGCACAGATCGCCGCAAACTCCGCACGGGTGATCGAGGCATCGGGGTCAAAGCTGTCCGCACGGCGGCCCTTGACGATACCGAGCTTCGCCATCGTGGAAACCGCCTTGTTGTGCCACTGGCCGTCCGAAACATCGAAAAAATCGTTATCGGCGGTCAGATTTCCGTCGCGAATGTCCGCTTTGAGCAGTCTAAAGAAGATCGTTGCTGTTTCCGCGCGGCTGATATTGCCCTCCGGGTGCACCTTTCCGTCCGGATAGCCAATGACGTAGGCAAAATGGTCATCGCCGTTGAGCTTGTCCGGTACGCCGGTCGCCTCCCAGCCTGCATAGACCGTCTTGTCGCTGTTCATCGTCACGCTTGTGATCTTCTGCGTCAGCGCCTTGTCCGCATACCAGCCGTTAAAGGTATAACTCTCGCGGGTCGGGGTCTTGTCAAGCGTCACCTTCGTGCCGGAAGAATAGCGCTCATCCTTGTAAGCTGTGCCGCCGTTCGACTCATAGTGCAGCGTATAGCGGGTCGAATGATGGGAGGAGGAGCTGTTTCGGGTGTTGGTAAAGGTCGCCGCTGCGGTGTCATCCTTGATGATACTGCCGCTGGCGTTGACAGACGTTGTGGTGTAGCCGTCCTTATCTGCCTCCGCCTCGGTTACGGTATAGGTGATTCCTGCAGGCAGGCCGACAGCAGTCTTGCTCTCACCGTGCTTCAGAACGAAGGTTGCGACTCCATCGGCAAAAGTCATTTCACCAAATGTGCCGTTGATGCCGGTATCGCCGAGCGTCACGGTAAAGTTGAACGCCTTGGAGGTATCTCCGTTGTTTCCGGCTACGGTCTTGGCAACGGAGAGATTGCCGTGCTCCGCCTTCCAGCGACCGTAAAGAACCGTATCCGTATTCAGAACCGTACCGTTCACATACGGCACTGTACATGTGGTATCCGTGTACCAGCCATCAAAGGTATATCCCTGGTGGGAATTCTGCTGTGCTTTCGCCGTATATGCTCTGCCGGTACGGATATAATCATTCGCAGGGGGTGTTACATCGTTGGGGTTATCCGTGCTGACCCACTGATACTGGATTTTAACAGCCGGTACGAAGGTCATCCAGTCGGTCTTTCCTGCCGCCTTGCTCTGTCCAATGGCCAGACCCTCCGGCATTTTCCAGCTCGGGACGAAAATACCGTCCGCATCGGCCGTCGCCGCCGCAGTTTCACCGCCTGCGTCCGTCGTATAACGAACAAGCTGCGTACCGATTTCGGTATTCTCTACCGTGCGATCCTCGCTGTGGATCTGAATCGGTTTTGCGGTACTTGCGCCCGTATACGGGGAAATCACATTGATATAACGGCCTTCCTTGGAAATAGAGTCGCCCGCTGTCAGATAGACATCGTTATTCGTGCTGATTTCAGCATTATTTCCCAGATTGAAGGCGGTTCCTACATAAACACCGTCACCTCTGGTCGAAAGCCGTGCTTCCTCAGTCAGAGAATTGTTATTATCCTTGATGACACCGCCTGTCATGGTATAGGTGCCGCTGTAAATGCCGCCGCCTACTTTTGCAACATTATTTTCAATAGAGCCGCCGGTCTGCTTAACAGCAGAGCCTTCGCGCAAGCATACACCGCCGCCACCCCGAAGGGCCTTGTTTTCGGAAATCGTACCGCCGGAAATCGTTACATTCGTTGCTTGATACAGAAAGACACCGCCGCCGAATTGATACGCGCTATTTCCCGTTAGCGTGCCGTCCTTGATATTCAGCTCAGTTACGCCGAAGAATGCTGCGACTGCGCCGCCGCTTCCCTTTGTAACCTTATTGCCGGAAATTTCGCCGTTGTTAATATTGATGGTAATTTTCTTACTGTACTGCGGGAAGGTGAGAACACCTCCACCGTAATCAAGCGCGGTGTTGTCACAAATGCTGCCGCCGTTCATTTCAAAAGAGGCTGGGGTAGCTGTAAACAATGTATCGCCGCCGCTTGCGTTGGCGTAGTCCGCAACATAAACACCGGCGCCGTAACTGCCCTGACCGGATGTCTTGTAGGTGCTGTTGTTGGAGATCGTGCCGCCGTTCATGACCATCGTTGAGCCGATGATCGCGACACCGCCGCCACCGTTTGCCGTATTGCCGCTGATTTCGCCGCCGTTCATGGTAAAGGTGCTGCCGTTGCCAATCAGAATGCCGCCGCCCAATTCGTAGTTGCGGTTTGTATTGTTACGAATGATTGCGCCGTCTTCCATCGTTATGTTGACGCGGTTATTCGCCAAAATACCGGAACCAAACTGAGCCGCCTTATTGTTTTGTAAAATAGCACCGCTGTTCAGCACGATAGTGCCGCCGTTCGCCGCCTTGATGATCGAGTCGGTTTCCGCAGCGTGTGTTGCATCCACAGTACACTCTGCGCCATCAATCACAATGTTACTCAGTGTCAGCGAGGCAGACGCATCGGCGAGTTCGATCATATAGCCGCCGAGCCCATAGCGGTGCAGTGTCTTTCCGCCAAGGTCCCAAGTTTCCGTCCCTGTGACCCTATAAAAACTTGAAAGGCAAATATCATTGATATTCTTTTCATTTGCAAGCTCTTTTGCCTTTTCAATCGTCTGTACAGCAGTCGTTTTGCTCAGTCCGTCATTATCATCTGCGCCATGCTGCTGGTCGAGATAAATGGCGGTTTCCGGGGTGGTCGAGTCACCTGTCTCCGTGCTCTCTCCGTCTGCCGCAAAAGCAGCAGTCGGAAGCATGGTCATGAGCATTATAACCGTCAAAATACTTGCAATAATTCTTTTATTCATAATGTCCTTATCTAATATCGCTATTGTATGTCGTTTTAACTTTTTACTGATACTGCTTCCAGTCGGGGACGCTCGTCAGCTTCGTCCAGCTTTCGCCGACCTCGCCCTGACGGTTGAAGTCATGGCTGTTCGTGGCCTCCTGCACAGCGAGGTAGTGCCAGTCGGACGGCTTGTTGTCCGGCCACGTTACCATGCTGTTTAGCAGATCGCTTTCGCTCTGCGGCATACGGCAGAGTACGCGGTTGATCATGGTCATAGCCTCAGCGCGTGTGATGCGGGCATCGGGATGGAATGTGCCGTCCGGATAGCCCGAAATCCAGCCGAACGCAGCCGCTCTCTCGATCTCGTTTTCCGCCCAGTGACCGGAAATTTCAAAGCTGTCCGCACGGCGGCCCTTGACGATACCGAGCTTTGCCATCGTGGAAATCGCCTTGTTGTGCCACTGGCCATTCGTTACATCAGCAAATATATTTTCAGTGGTCAAGTTGCCATCACGCACTTCCTTCTTGAGCAGGCGGAAGAAAATCGTTGCAACTTCGGCGCGGCTGATGTTCGCGTTCGGACGGACAGTGCCATCGGAGTAACCGACTACATAGGCGTAGTGGTCATCGCCGTTGAGCATATCCGGCACAGTGGATGCCTTCCAGCCAGCATAGACGGTCTTGTCGCTGGTCATCTTGATGCTGCTGATCTTTTGAGTCAGTTCCTTATCCGCATACCAGCCGGTTGTCACCTTCGTGCCGGAAGAATAGCGCTCATCCTTGTAAGCCGTACCGCCGTTGGATTCGTAGTGCAGGGTGTACTTAGTAGAGCTACCGGACGAACCACCAGAGGAACTGTTGTGATTACTTTTCCACTGCGCGGTAAAGGTTAATACATTATTTTCTTGTGTCTTTTGCCAACCTACAAATGTATAACCATCACGTGTTGCATCAGGGATGGTTATCGATTTTGTAACCGTCAGCGTTTGTTGCTCGCTATTCTTGCTGTTATCCCAAACCGAATCAGGCCAATTCAGCGCACCTTCATTAGGATCTACAACAATATCTGTACCATAAGCGAGTTGATCAGTAGCTTCTTGACTTGTACTGCTATTCTTGTAAGTTACTTCAACATTAGGTAAAATTCGTTCGGTTACATAGGTTAACCATTGCTGATGGCCTGATTTCTGACTATGTCCAATCAGCAATCCGTCCTGCATATACTGACTTGGTACAAAAAGCATACTACCATCAGCATTCAACGCTGCATTCTCACCACCTGCATCGTCGGTATAGATAACAAGTGGCGTACCATCTGTAGCCGGCTCAGATTTTTGATCTTCTACACTTACATCCTGACTGGTGATATTGATTGGATTCGACTTCGTGGCACCTGTAAACGGAGCTGTAATCGTAATATAGGCACTCGGAATGTTATTCGCTGCATCAGCACCCTCCAACGCAACATCATTATTCTGGTCAATAACGACCTTGTCCTGAATCTCAAAAGTCGTACCACCAGATACATAAACACCATTGCCAGAGTTTGCAGTATTATTAGTAATTTGGGTATCACCGTCTACATGAACTGTTCCTTTTGCGAGGCAGATACCACCGCCGCAGCCATCAACAGCATCTGCTTTATTGCCGGTTACATTGCCACTATGAATCGTCGCTGTACCATAATTTATAATACCGCCGCCATGTGCAGATGCAATATTACCACTAATATCGGTACCATTGAGCACTACATTGCCTTCATCATTAGCAATACCGGCACCGCAACCATTATATGAAGAATACCGACTGTACGCATCTTTTTTTACAGCGGCATTATTTTGAATTGTAGTGCCATTTAATGTAATAGTATGCTGATCATCATCCGTATAGATACCACCTCCACATACGGCAGAGTTATTGGAGATGTTGATGGTATCATCCATTGTTGCATTTGTACCGGTAATATACATACCGCCGCCAATAAACGAACCTGTGTTACCGGTAATATTCACATCAGACATAGAAAGCGTGCAGTCTTCAATATAAAGGCCGGCACCTTGCCACCATACAACATATCCACGGTTGCTGTCTGGTTCTTTTGTAGTAGGATTGTATCCATCACCACGACAAATATTATCGGTGATATTCACACTTTTCAAGGTTAAATTCGTATCTTCAGCTAAGATGCCCACACCACGCATGGCCATATTTTTGCTAAAGGTTGAGTCAGAAATCTTGATCGTGCCCCCGCGTAGCCACACCGGACCTACACTATTAGCTGCACCATTTTCTTCGGCAGAACCGCAACCTTCAATTTTGCAGTTGGTCATGGTAACATCCGAGTTAGTACCTTCAATCTGAATCACACCGCCAATACTATTACTATTGCCCCAATATGTTGTATTGGCAACGGCGCATTCGTTCATGCTGACTTTTGAGTTTTTTGCATAAATTAGTACGCCATTATCGCCTATACAATTTGACATAGTAACATTTTGCATTGCTATAGTTGCATTAACTGCATAGATTGCACCATATCCACTACCTGCAAGAGTATAGCCAAACTTAAAATCACGAAACGACACATTAGAGAGATTCAGCGTGGTTCCACTATCAGCTTCAATCAACCCTCTGCTCTTTTTTCTTTCTGTGGAATCCAGTAATGTAATACCATTATCTGTTCCGCTAATGCTTAAGGAGGCATTGTTGGTTAACTTAAAAATCGGATTAGTAGAGTTTGCCTCAGATTGAAGCGTTCTGGTAATAGAGATGTCGCCTGCGGTCGCAGAAAGCACTACTACTTTACCATCTATATCCAACTCTGAATCAGCAGTCAAGGGTGCAGTAATATCCGCACGGAGATATTCATCGTCAGTAAGAGCAGCAACAGATGCTTTCAAATCAGCCCAATTTGATACACTTACCGTTTTCTCAGTGAGCGCAGCAACATCATCTGCTGCCAGTGCAGCCGTTGGCCATAGTCCAAGAATCAGACTAAATGTCAACAACCACGATAACACTTTTCTTTTCACATCTAATCCCCGCTTTTCTACAAATTTATTAAGTATCATTTCTGATACCGCGTCCAGTCGGGGACGCTCGTCAGCTTCGTCCAGCTTTCGCCG